>JAOTVL010000023.1 GCA_029863525.1 Gemmatimonadota bacterium | reverse complement strand
CGATCTCTTCCGCGCCGCGCTCGTTCCGGGGCTCGTCCTGACGGGGGCTTACGCGGTCTGGGTCATGTTCATTGCGTTCGCCCGTCCGGAGATTGCGCCCGCGCTCCCCGCCGAGATGCGCGTCTCGGGGATGGAGCTCGCCAAGCGGGTGGTGCTGTCGCTCATGCCGCCGCTCGTCCTCATCGTCGTGGTGCTCGGAAGCATCTTCGCCGGCGTCGCGACGCCGACGGAGGCGGGAGCGCTCGGCTCCGTGGGGGCGTTGGCGCTCGCGGCGCTCAACCGGTCGCTGTCGCTCGGCGCGTTGCAGAGAGCCATGGAAGAGACGACCCGGCTGACCATCATGGTCGTCTTCCTGCTCATCGGGTCGACCGCCTTCGCGCTCGTCTTCAGGGGCTTCGACGGAGACATCTGGATCGAGACGATGCTGACCGGCATCCCGGGGGGAGCGCTCGGCTTCCTCCTGGTCGTGAACCTCGTCGTCTTCATTCTCGGCTTCTTCATCGACTTCTTCGAGATCGCCTTCATCATCGTGCCCCTCATCGTGCCGGCCGCGGTGTTGCTCGGCGTGGATCTGACCTGGCTGGGCATCGTGCTGGCGGTCAATTTGCAGACGTCGTTTCTCACGCCACCCTTCGGCTTCAGCCTCTTCTATCTGCGCGGCGTGACGCCCGCCGACATTCCGACGACGGCGATCTATCGAGGGGTCATCCCCTTCATCTGCATCCAGTTGTTGGTGCTTTTCAGCCTGATCTGGATCGCGGTGCCGAAGTAGGCGCTGGACGAGCCCGAAACCCCGAGAAACCAGCGTAGGGCGATTTCGTAGGGCCCTTGGATCGGCGATCCACCTCAAGGGCCCTTTTCGCACACAGGCACTCGCATGGAGTCCCTCCGGCAGGATCTACGCTTTACGCTGCGGTCGCTGCGTAAAAGCCCGGGTTTCGCAGTCGTCGCGACGGTCACGCTCGCGCTCGCGATCGGGGTCAACACCTCGATCTTCAGTCTGGTCAGCGCAATCGTCTTCGCCGACTTGCCGATGCGGGATGCGGAGACTGCCCTCATCGTTCGGGGGATCAATCCCGAACTGGGCATCGAACGGGGCAGCGTGTCGGCGGCCGACTATGTGGACCTGGTGGAGCGCGCACGCAGCTTCGACGAACTTGCTGCACTCACCGAAGAACAACTCGTGATGACCGGCGTCGACCGGCCGGAGCGAGTGAGCGCGATGCGTGCGACGGTCAACACCTTCGACGCGTGGCGGCTTCCTCCTCTGCTCGGGAGGGCGTTCACGGAGGAAGAGGGAACGCCTGGCGCGGAGTCGGTCGCCATGCTCACGCACGGTTTCTGGCAGGCTCGCTTCGACGCGGCTCCCGACGTGCTCGGGCAGACGATTCGACTGGACGGAATCGAGCACACGGTGGTCGGGGTCGCGCACCCCGATCTGGAGTTCGCCAGCTTCCGCGAAGCGCAGGTGCTCGTTCCGATGCAACTCGATCGGAGCTCGGCGGACCGTCGGGCGCGGAACCTGTTCGTTTCAGGACGGCTCGCGCCGGGGGTGACCCACCAGATGGCCGAGGAGGAGGTACGGGGCATTGGGGAGGCCCTGTCGACCGAGCACCCGGAGCTCAACGGAGGGTGGGCGCTCTGGTCGGCGCCGGTCATGGACTCCCTGATGGACGACGACGGCCGGACCATCATGCTTCTGCTTCAGCTCACGGTGGCAATGGTGATCCTGATCGCGTGCGCCAACGTCGCGAACATGCTGCTCGCCCGGGCCACCGCACGGGAACGCGAGATCGCGATTCGGACAGCCCTCGGGGCGGAGCGTTGGCGACTCGTGCGGCAGCTCCTCACGGAGAGCCTCGCGATCAGCCTCGCCGCCGGGTCGACCGGCCTCGCGGTGGCGTACGCCCTCAACGAGGCCTTGATCTGGGTCTCGGCCGGGACGGAGGAGATTCTGCTGATGGCCGAGATCGACGGGCGAGTGCTCGCGTTCACCCTCCTCGTCTCGTTGCTGGCGCCCGTCGCGTTCGGTCTCTTCCCCGCGTTGAGGGCGTCAGGGCTGAGCGCGTCGACCACACTTCGGGCGAGCCGCTCGGGAGATGGCGATCGTGCCGGCAAACGCGCCCGGAACGCGCTGGTAACCGCACAGGTGTCGCTGGCCCTGACGCTCATGATCACTGCGGGTCTGCTGGTCAGGACGGTCGTCAATATCCATGCTCGGCCGCTCGGCTACGACCCGGGCGGCCTCCTGACCGTGCGGGTCGATCTTCCGGAGAACGACTACCCGAGGCTCGACGACGCGTCCCGATTCTTCATCGAGGCTCAAGAGGCGATCGGCGCGCTTCCGGGCTTCGGCGAGACCAATCTCGTCAGTGCGCTTCCGGGCATCGGCTTCGGGGCGCTGAGGCCCATCGAGCTGGAGAGCGTCGTGCAGCAGCGCGAAGGGGCGTTGCCATCCGTGCTCTTCAGCACGGTCGATCCCAATCTGTTCGCCGTGCTCGGGATCGGTATCGTCGAGGGGCGGGGCTTCGAGCCCACCGATGACGCCGGATCGCTGCCGGTTGCGATTCTCAGCCAGGAGGTCGCTAATCGATACCTGGACGGTCGTGGGGCTGTCGGCCGTCGACTCCGGGTCGGTGGCGAGGCCGAATGGCTGCAAATCGTCGGGGTCGTGGCGGACGTGAGGAGTCCGAGTGGCGGAACCCCCGAGCTCGACGGCTCGGCGTTGAACGTCTACGTGCCGTACGAGCAATCCCGAAGCCGCGGCATGTACATCATAGCCCGAACGACGATGGACCCGACGGCCGGTGCCGGTGCCGTCCGGGAGGCGATCTGGAACGTGGACGCCGACTTGCCGGTCGGGCGGATTCTGAGCATGGAGCAGGCGGACTACGAGCGTTCGGCAAGCGACATGGCCCTGATCACGCTCTTCGTGACGTTCGCGATGTTCGCGCTCGTCATGGCGGGGGTCGGCATCTATGGTGTCATGGCGTATTCGGTCGCGCAGCGGAGGAGTGAGATCGGTGTCCGCATGGCGTTGGGCGCCCGGGGCGCCACTGTCCGGTGGATGGTCCTCGGGCAGGGCGGTCGCCTACTCGTAGCCGGCGTCTTGGTCGGGCTTGCGTTGTCGCTCGGCGTGAGCCGGCTGCTTCAGGGTCTCGTGGTGGGGGTCAGCGCGACGGATCCACTTACCTTCATCGGCGTACCCGTGCTGCTCGGTCTCGTCGCGCTCGTCGCGAACCTGATCCCGGCCCGCCGAGCCACGAGAACGGATCCGGCCATCACGCTCCGGGAGGGGTGAGGGCCCGTCGCGAGAGAATGCCCATGGCCCCCATGTCCGCATCCGAGCCCGTGTACGTCGAGGCGTGGGGCGAGGCGACGGACTGGCTCCGGTCCGACTCCGTGTTCGGGAATTGGGTCGAGGAGATCGGGCCCGTGCTGGTGCCCGAGATGTCGGAAGAGCCGTTCTACTATCTGGCCCGTACAATCTGCTACCAGCAGCTCGCGGGGAACGCGGCCGCGACGATTCACGGTCGCTTCTGCGATGCCCTCGACGGTGACGTATGCCCGGAGGCGGTGCTCCGCGCGCCGCAGGACGAGCTCCGGGCGGCTGGTTTGTCCCGTAACAAGTTGAAGGCGATTCGGGACCTGGCCGAGAAGATCCACGTCGGTGACGTCGTCGTCGACGACCTCCACGAGCAAGACGACGATGAGGTCGTCCGACGCCTCACGACGGTGTGGGGCGTGGGCGTGTGGACCGCTCGCATGTACCTCATGTTCCGGCTGCGGCGCCCCGACGTGTGGCCGGTCGGCGACTTGGGGGTGCGCGCCGGCTTCGCCAGGGCCCATGGATTGGACTCGGCCCCGACCGCCAGGGAGCTCGAGCCACTGGGGGAGCGGTATCGGCCTTGGCGGAGTGCCGTGGCCTGGTATTGTTGGCGAGTACTCGAGACGGAGCTCCCATGACACGCAAGACGATCCCCCTAACCGATCGGTTGTACGACTATTTCCTCGAGGTCTCGCTGCGGGAGGACGCCGTTCTTCGCCGGCTGCGGGAGGAGACGGGTCGGCTCGAGAACGCGCGCATGCAGATCAGCCCCGAGCAGGGCCAGTTCATGACCCTCCTGGTCGGCTTGTTGGGCGCGCGGAAGGCCCTCGAGATCGGCACCTTCACCGGGTACAGCGCCCTGTGCATCGCGAAGGCTCTGCCCGATGACGGTGAGCTCATCGCGTGCGACATCGACGCCGAATGGCCGTCGTTCGGCATGCGCTATTGGGCCGAAGCCGGCGTGAGCGACAAGATCCACTTCCGGGGCGGCCGGGCGAGCGATACGCTCGAGAATATGCTGCGGGACGGGATGGAAGGCACATTCGACTTCGTGTTCATCGACGCCGACAAGCGGGGTCTGGACGACTATTACGAGAAGTCGCTCAGGCTGGTGCGCACCGGTGGCGTGATCGCCGTCGACAACACGCTCTGGAGCGGCAAGGTCGCTGACCCGGACGTGACCGACGAGGATACGAAGGCGATTCGCGGATTCAACGCCAGCGTTGTCGACGACACCAGGGTCGACCTGAGTCTCGTACCGATCGGAGACGGCCTGACGCTGCTGCGCAAGCGCTGATCGCTACACCTGGTTGAACGCGGAAAGCTGGTACGCGAGCTCGTTTCCTCGCGCGTACGACCACGATGCGTCCCGGAACGACCTGTACGACTCGTACACGCGCCGAAACGTAGCGTCCGCGGAAGACTGCTCCTCCAAGTACGCGTTTGATTCGCGCCACGCTGCGTCCATGATGTCGTCGGAGTACTGATGGAGCACGACACCGTGGTCGTTGACGAGGCGCCGCAGCGCCAAGGGATTCGCGTGATCGTAGGCCGAAAGACGATCGATGAACGTCTCGCCACACACTGCCTGCAGGATCTCTTGGTACGCCGGCGGGAGCTCATTGTACGCATCGAGGCTGATCAGTAGGCCCATCGTTACGCCCGGCTCCCACCACCCTGGGTAGTAATAGTTCCGGGCGACCTGATAGAAGCCGAGCTTTTCGTCGTCGTGGGGGCCGACCCACTCGGTGGCGTCGATCGCGCCGCGCTCCAACGCCGGGTAGATCTCGGGAGCACCGAGGTTTTGCACGGTCACGCCGAGGCGCGACATGATCTCGCCCCCGATGCCGGGAATCCGGAAGCGAAGGCCCGCGAGCTCCGAGAGAGAGCCCACCGGCTCCCGGAACCAACCGCCCATCTGGCCGCCGGTCGAGTTGCACGGGAAGGAGATGATCCCGAAGTCGGCGTAGATCGCGTTCAGGAGCTCGAGCCCGCCGCCGTGCATCATCCACGAATACTGCTGCCGTGTGTCGAGGCCGAACGGAATGGCGGTATCGAAGGCCAGCGCCGGATTCTTACCGATGTAGTAGTAGCCGGGTGACACGCCGCACTGCACCGTCCCCTGCATGACGGCGTCCATGACCTGGAGGGGAGGCACGATCTCCCCCGCCGCGTACACGCGGATCGTGAAGTTTCCACCGGTCAGCTCCTCCACCCGCTGCGCCACGCGGACGCCTGCGCCGTGCAAGAGGTCGAGGCTGGGAGGGAAGCTGGTCGCGAGCCGCCAATTGACGCGCGGGCCGTCGATACCCGAGCCACTCCCGCCCACGCTCTCCGTCTCTCCCGCTCCGCAGGCTCCGAGAGCGGCCACGCCTGCGGCGCCGGTCCCGGCTTTCCTGAGGAAGTCCCGTCTCTTGATCGTCATATCTCGTCCAGCGCTCCGGTCGTAAAGGGTCGGCGGCGCCCACTCGTGCCACCCGTTCAATGATGTCGGCGGAGGCAATGAAGTAATGCGCGCCCGCCGTTCGGGCAATCTGTGGCACGGCTGGCGCGGACCCTCACGATGCCGGATGTTTCCGGCCTCAGACCCGCTTGGCCTTCGACCCAGAGTCCACGATGCAGCGAATCACCACCGTTCGATCCGCCCTGGGCGCCGTCGCCCTCTCGCTCGCGCTTCTTACGGCAACCGTCTCGGCGCAGAACCACGAGGCCGTGCGCTCGTCCGGTGGCGTGGTCTCGTCTCAACAGTGGATCGCCAGCGAGGCCGGAGCACGCGTGCTCGCCGAGGGCGGAAACGCGGTCGACGCCGCCATCGCCACGGGATTCGCGCTGGCGGTGACCCACCCCACGGCCGGGAACATCGGGGGTGGCGGCTTCATGGTGATCCGCTTTCCGAGCGGGCAGGCCACCACGATCGATTTTCGTGAGAAGGCCCCGCTCGCGGCACATCCTGAGATGTGGCTGGACGAAAACGGGGAATACTCCTCGCAGATGCATCATCGCAGTCATCTCGCGGTGGGCGTCCCCGGGACGGTCGCGGGCTTCGACAAGGCACACCGACTCTATGGCGACGCCGAGTGGGCGACCCTCGTCCAGCCGGCCGTGAGCCTCGCCGAAGATGGCTTTGTGCTCAGCGAGGCGCTCGCCGGTTCCATCGGCCGGTTCGCCGAGCGCTCACAATATGAAGCGTCCGTGCAGGCCTACTCGAAGAACGGGACTCCCTACGCCGCAGGTGAGACCTTTCGTCAGCCCGATCTCGCACGCTCGCTCGCGCGTATCCGAGACGATCGGTGGTACGGCTTCTACGCGGGCGAGACGGCTCGGTTGATTGCCGAGGAGATGCGGCGCGGCGGCGGAATCATCACCGAGCAGGATCTCGGCCTTTACCGCGCCCAGGAGCGCACGCCGGTTCAGGGCACCTATCGCGGATACGACATCATCTCCATGCCACCGCCGAGCTCGGGTGGGGTGGCCATCGTTTCGATGCTCAACATGCTCGAGCCGTACGACGTCGGAGCCATGGGGCACAACAGCGCGGAGTACATCCACTACCTCGCCGAAGCCATGCGGCGAGCCTTCCGGGACCGGGCGATCTACCTCGCAGACGCGGATTTCGCGGACGTCCCCGTGCACCGGCTGACGAGCAAGGAGCACGCCACCTGGCTGGCTCGGAACATCGATCCGGAGCGCGCTTCGGTCTCGCATCCGACCGACGTGCAGATGCGCCCCGAGAGTCCAGAGACGACCCATTATTCCGTCGTCGATGCCGACGGGCTGGCGGTCTCCGTGACATACACGCTCGAGTCGGGCTATGGATCGGGCATCGTCGTGCCGGGCGCCGGGTTCCTGCTCAACAACGAGATGGGGGATTTCAACGCCGGCCCGGGCTTGACCAACGAGAGCGGGCTGATCGGCACCGAGCCCAATCTGGCTCGCCCCCAGCAGCGAATGCTCTCCTCGATGTCACCGAGTATCGTGGCCAAGGACGGAGAGCTCGTCGCGGTGGTCGGATCGCCCGGCGGACGGACCATCATCAACACCACGCTGCAGCTCATTCTGAACATGGTCGACTTCGGCATGAGCATCGAGCAGGCCGTGGCCGCTCCCCGCATCCACCACCAGTGGCTTCCGGATCGCGTTCGGATCGAGACCGACGGGGCCTCTGCCGAGGCTGTCCAGGCGCTCGAGGCGATGGGACATACGGTTCAGGTGGGCGGGCAGCAGGGCTCGGCCAACTCGATCGGTATCGACCCGCTGACCGGGGAGGCGATCGGTGCCCCCGACCCACGGAGCCCGGATTCGGGCGCCCGAGCCGGCGGGCGGAGTGGAACGAGGGCTGGAGGGGGGCGCTGAGGCCGGGCGGGGCACTTTGCGCGACGCGGGTGTGGTGGAAAGAGGGTCCGTAGAGCCCCGGATTCAGGAACCACGGGGAGATCGTACCGTATCAGAGGTCTCACTCATGTCGAGCCTCGGCTCGACCGCGGGATCCAGGACGTATCGATGATCGCACGTAGCTCGCTTCACGCACTGACCATCGCGGCACTCGCGCTCGCCGTCCCTTCGTTCGCCCACGGGCAATCGACGGGGCCGATCCACGACGGATACGACCCGACCGCGCCCGTCGGTGGACATTTCCACGAGGGTGAGCTCGGCGAGAAGCTGATGATCCTCGAGAGCGCGCTGAAGTGCAATTGCAGCTGCGGGCTGGACGTGCATTCCTGCCAGTTCCAGATGCAGTGCGGTGTGTCGCCCGGATGGTCACAGCGGATTCGCACCTCGCTCGAAGCCGGCGAATCGGTCGAAGCGATCCAGGCATCGTTCGTCGCCGACTACGGCACCACGGTCCTCATGATGCCACCCGCCGAAGGGTTCAACCTCTTGGGGTATTTCCTGCCTGCGATGGCGATTCTCGCAGCCGGCGCAATGGTCGGAATCGTGGCCCGAGGTGGTGCTACGCGCGCCGCTCTCGAGCCGGTCTCCGAGCTTTCGGCCGCAGAGTCGGAGCGCCTCCGGGCCGCGATGGAGAAGCTCGACGAGGACGAGAGTCCCGACTGGTAGGATCTGTGTGACCGACTCGATCGGCCCGGCCGTTTCTAGGCAGCCGTCGACGTCAGGAAGTCGACCGCCCCCGTTTCCAGGCAGTATTCGGCGGCGACCACGGTGAGCTCGCCGGAGCTCTGAAGCCCCTGCAGGAGCTCCGAGCCCGCGAGCAGATCGTCCACGGCTTTCATCACGTTGGCCCGAACGGAACGCTCCAACAGGTCTGTGCGCTCCGAGGCGTCGAGACTGGCCAGGGCATGCGGTGTCGGGTCCTTGGCGACGCGCTCCACGGCGGGGCGAATCAGGTCCGTGATGGCGCGAATGTTGGGGGAGAGCTGCGGGTTCGGTCGCGTCATCTCGTCCAGCGTGGCCTCGACCGCGCCGCAGCGTGAGTGGCCGAGGACCACGACCAGGCGTGTCCCGAGCTGCGACGCCGCGAACTCCACGCTGCCGATCTGTTCGGGCGTCACCACGTTCCCGGCGACACGCGTGATGAAGAGCTCGCCGAGCCCCTGATCGAAGACCAGCGTCGGCGGCACGCGGGAATCGGCGCACGCCAGGACCACGGCGCTCGGGTACTGACCGTCGGCGAGGTGTCGACGATGCTCGGCCTCTTCGACAGAAAATCGATTCGCGTCCCCGGAGGCGAACCTCCGGTTGCCTTCGCGGAGGCGCGCCAACACGTCCGCCGTCGTCTGTGTACGGTCAGTCACCGATCACTCGTCTCGCGATCTCGAGTCCACTCATCAAGGCTCCCTCGACCCGACCCCCGACGCACCAGTCTCCGCACGCGCCGATGCCGAGGTCCGGATCGTAGAGGATGCCGTCGGCGTCCCCCGATGCCAAGGCGTAGCCCCAACGGTGGGAGCGAGTGAACGTGGGTACGGGAAGAGCCCCAAACCTGCCGATGAGTGCGCCCAGAACGTAATCGGGGATCGCATCGTGCGGTTCGTCCCAGTAGTCCCGTGTCCACTCCGGCGTCATGTGCACCACCCAGGCTTCGTCCTGGGCGCGCCCCGGCTTGCTCGAGTCGCGCGCGATCCACGAGAAGGGACCGTCGACCACGAACGCGCCGTCGAACTGCAGCGGGAGGACCTCGTCGAACGAGAGCATGGTCGCCCAGCTGGGCTCCATGCGCATCCTGGCGGCTCGATGTTGGAGCGCTGGTGCTCCCTCTAGAAGCGGAACGGCCTGGGGTGCGGGTGTCGCGATCACGACGCGATCGTACGAGCCCAACCTCTTTCCGTCCACATCGGCGAGAGACCATTCGGTCCCGATTCGTTCGACTCGCCCCACCCGTACGCCGACCTGGACGTCCAATCCCTCGGCGAGGTGGAGTGCGAGGTCGATCATGCCCGGCACCGCGACGTATCGAGTGGATGGTTTGGCCTCGGTTGCGGTCTTTCCCTCGAGTCGAACCAAGCGGCCCTTCCACTCGGCGACGAGGCCTCGCTCGAGCCAGGTGTCCCTCATCTCTCCGACTTCGCGCTCCCGTACTGTGAAGTATTGCGCCCCGTGGTCGTAGCGGCGATGCCCGTGCTCTCGGGTGTTGGCCCGCCCGCCTGGGCGTCGGCCCTTGTCGAAGACGGTGGCTCGGGCCCCGGCCGCGCGCAGGCGGCGGGCCGCGACCAGGCCCGACAGTCCCGCACCGACTACCGCCACACGGAATGTCACGCCGAACGCACCCGGCCCAGACCGCCGTCGACTCCGACCACCTGCCCCGTGACCCAGGATGCGCGATCGGACAGAATCCATTCGATCGCCGAGGCCACATCGCCCGGCTGTCCGATTCGGCCCAAGGCGTGCATCGCCTCGGACGAAGCTTTGGCTTTCTCGTTACCCGTGATGCGAGCCGTGAGAGGCGTCTCCGTCAGCCCGGGCGAGATTGCATTGACCCGAATCCCCCACGACCCGTACGTGGCTGCCGCGAAGGAGCTGGTGAGGTTCGTGGTGACGGTCGACGAAAACTCCTCGTACGTCGTGAGATGGGCCGGCTTGAGGAGTAGGCTCCCAACGCAGTTCACGACTCCGTCGAGTCGCCCGTAACGTTCCACGGTCTCGTGGACGACGCCATCCACGGCCTCGAAGTCCGTGGCGTCCGCCGGAAACGCGGCGGCACCGGTCTCGTGGGCGAGGGCCGAGAGCCGGTCGGCATCACGACCCGCGGACATACGCGTCACCGGGTGGACAGGAGAGCGGAGTCGAGCACGGACTCGGCTGCACGGCGGCCGGACAGCAGTGCGCCTTGGATCGATCCGAACACGGTGTGGTCACCAGCGACGACCAGCCCGTCGGGCCGTCGGACGGGTGTTTCGACATCCAGGCTTCCCGTCGGATGCCGCGGGAGTGCATGAGGCACGCGATATGTCGCCAGGTGTGTCCAGAGGTCGACGGAGGGTCCGAACCACGCGCGAAGCTGCTTTGGCGCCTCGACCCTGAAGCTCTCCGGATCATCGGCCGCCTGGTCGACGCCCGACACGGAAACGAGGTGCTGACCCTCCGGCGCGTACTCCGAAGAGATGGCGCTCAAGACGGCGACGTGGTTCGCCGGTCCGAGACCCTCGCCGTCCAGAATCAGCATCGACTCGTGCGTCGGCGCTTCGGACGTCGCGTAATAGGAGGTGATGGTCGCCTTGGTTGAAGGGACCTCTTCGCCGAGGAGTCTAGCCGACGCAGCACCATCCGTCGCCAGCACCACCTGGCGGCCTTCGAGCACGGTCCCGTCATCGAGCGTCACCGTGGTTGGCGACACCGCGCGCGCTCGGACCCCCAGCGAGATGCGAGCATCCAATTCCGTCGCGAGCGACTCGGGCAGACGTTGCATGCCGCGCGCCGGAAGCACCGCGTGGCCGGCCGAGAAGCATCGGAAGTAGTATCGGAAGAGACTGGCGGACGTTTCGAGCCCTCGCTCCAGAAAGACGCCACCGAGAAAGGGCCGGAAGAAGGCGTCGATGAACTCGTCCGAGAATCCGAGTGCATCGAGTTCCTCTTGGGTCGAGCGCTCAGGTCCGGTGAAGCACTCCTCGGGCGGTCGCGCGAGGAGACGTCGCCGAAGCGAAGCCACCTTCATCTTGTCCAGGAATGATCCGACGGACGCTCCCAGGGTCGAGATGACGCTCGATGGATTCCGGTACGGATCACCGAGGGTCTCGAGCCGGGTGCCTGTCCAAATGATGCTTCCAGCCTTGAAGGGGCGCGGATCCAATGCGGTGAGGTCGACTTGCGCCCTGACCTCTTCATAAGCGGTCAAGAGGACCTGAAAGCCGCGATCGAGCCGAAAGCCATCCATCTCGTCGGTGCGGATTCGCCCGCCCACCCGGTCGGCCGCTTCGATGACGTGAACGGGCACGCCCTGTTTGTGAAGCCGGCGGGCACAGGCGAGCCCCGAAAGGCCAGCGCCGACGATGAGAACGTCGTCGGGACAAGGACGCATTGTCGTGATCATGTGATGTTCATGTTTTGTAGAGCATTATTGTGGAAAATATCGCGAGACTTGTGCGTTGTCCAGGGTTGTGTTTATGTATTGTATAATAAAACGTTATCAGCGAGGGAGTCTCATGAGCACGCTCGCCATCATTGCGCAGGTCGCCATCGCGCTCGGCATCTTCAACGTCTGGATCATTCGCCGCGATCGCCCGACGCCGTTCCGGCCGGACGGGGCGTCGAACATGGAAGAGGAGTTTCGGCGTTATGGTCTCCCGGACTGGGTCCGCGTGGCCGTAGGGACGGCCAAGGTCAGCCTCGCCGTTCTTCTGTTGGTCGGTGTCTTTTTCGCTCCCGTCGCGATCGGCGCCGCCGGAGCAATGGCGCTCCTCATGCTGTCGGCCGTCGCTGCGCATTTCCGGGTGGGAGACCCGATCAAGAAGGCGATGCCGGCATTCCTCATGCTTGCCCTCTCGCTACTGGTGGTCGTGGGCCACACGGTCTAGCGCAGCGTGTTGTCGCTAGACTCGATCGCGTTTCTCCACTTGGTGGCGACGGCGTTCATGGCGGGGGCGATCGTATTCGTCCAAGTGGTCCACTATCCGCTCATGGCGGTGGTGGGTCGGCCCACCTTCGCGCACTACGAGCAGGCGCACACCGTTCGTACGGCGTGGGTGGTCGGACCCCCGATGATCGTCGAGCTCGCGACGGCTCTTTGGCTGGTAGCTGAAGCCATGGGCACTTCCGGCGCGGCCGCGGCGCTGGCCGGGGTCGCGCTGCTCGGCGTCATCTGGGTGTCGACGGCGGTGCTTCAGTCGCCCGCGCATCGGCGTCTGCTGAAGGGATTCGACGAGGCGGTGCATCGGCGACTCGTCGGGAGCAACTGGATCCGGACGGTCGCCTGGGTCGCTCGGGTCCCGATCGCGATCGCACTCGTTCCGTGAGCGAGCACCGGCACATTCTGGTGCTCGGAGACCAGCTCAATCGATCCGTCGAGCCACTCGCGACGGCCCTGCCGGCGCAGACGAGCGTGCTCATGATCGAATCGGACAGCCTCGCTCGATCGCTTCCGCATCATAAGCAGAAGCTCGTGCTGGTCTTCTCGGCGATGCGCCACTTCGCGCGTGAGCTCGAAGACCTTGGCTTCGCGGTGGACTACCGGAAGGCCGACGGCTTCGAAGAAGGTCTTCGAGCGTACGTCGAGATGAACCCCGGGGTGAGTATCGAAGTCATGGAGCCGACGGACTGGGGCGTGGAGGCGCGCCTGCGCACCGCGATAGAGTCTTCGGAGGGCCGGCTGGATGTCGTGCCGAGCGGTCTCTGGCTCACGACGAAGCGTGAATTCGACGTGTGGGCCGAAGGACGAACATCACTCCGGCAGGAGTACTTCTATCGCGAGTCGAGGAAACGGCTCGGGTGGCTCATGGACGGGGGCGAGCCGGTCGGGGGTCAGTGGAACTACGACAATGAGATCCGGAAGACGCCCCCCGCCGATCATGTCTTCCCGCCGCCGCTCGAGTTCGAACCCGACGCGATTACTCGTGAGGTCATGAACGACGTCTCGTCGTCATACCCAGACCACTTCGGAACGCTGGACGATTTCAAATGGCCCGTGACGCGGGTGCAGGCGCTCGCAGCGCTGGACGACTTCGTCGAGAATAGGCTCGCGGCGTTCGGTCCCTACGAAGATGCGATCGTCGAGGGAGAGCCGGTGTTGTACCACAGTCTCCTCAGTGTCCCTCTCAACCTCGGACTCCTGCACCCGCTCGAGGTATGCGAGCGGGCGCTGGAGCACGCCGCCGACGCGAAAAACGACGTGCCGCTGCCCTCGATCGAGGGATTTCTCAGACAAGTGCTCGGTTGGCGCGAATTCATGCGACACGTCTACCGCACCAAGATGCCCGAGCTCCGTGCGGCCAACGGCCTCGAGCACACGCACCCTCTACCGGAAGCGTTCTGGGGCGCCCCCACTGACATGCGCTGCCTGGCGAAGGCCGTGGATCAACTCCGCGCGACCGGGCATACATACCACATCCAGCGACTCATGGTACTGGGCAACCTCGCGCTCATCGCGCGCGTGGACCCACGGGAGCTCAACGAGTGGTTTCTCGGCTGTTACGTGGACGCGCTCGACTGGGTGGTCACGCCCAACGTCATGGGAATGAGCCAGTTCGCGGACCTCGGCTCCTTCACGTCGAAGCCCTACGCGGCCAGCGGCAACTATGTGAATCGCATGAGTGATCACTGCACGGCGTGCGTCTTCGATCCGAAAGAGACCGTCGGCCAGAATGCCTGCCCGCTCAACAGTCTCTACTGGGACTTCATCGATCATCATCGGGAGACGTGGTCGCAGAACCACCGCATGAGGCTGATGGTGCGGAACTGGGAACGCCGGGACGAGGGGGAACGAGCGGCGATTCTCGAGCGGGCCAAGCAGGTACGCGCTGCCCTTACTGACGGCTCACTCTGACGCTTGCGGCTCGCTGGCCGGATCACCCCGATCCGAGGCGCTTCCGAGGCCTAACGCTTTATTCGCTTCGTCAACGTGCGGTCCAGCGCGTTCGCGAACTCCCGCTTGTCGCTGGCGACGAAGGCGCTGGGTCCCCCCGTCTCGACCCCCGTCGTGCGGAGAGAGTCCATGAAATCCCGGATGGAGAGTCGTTCGCGCACGTTCTCGGGCGTGTACCGTTCTCCGCGCGGGTCCAGCACCTCGAGTCCTTTCTCGACGAGGACCGCCGCAAGCGGGATGTCGGCGGTGATGGCCAGGTCTCCAGGATCGGAGCGCTCCGCGATGTAGTGGTCCGCGACATCTGGACCGTGCTGCACGAGCACCGTAGTCACGAAGCGATTGTTGAGCGGAGTCGCGAGCCGGTGGTTCGCGACGAGCACCGTCGCGATCTCGAGCCGCAGCGCGGCACGGAAGACGACCTCCTTCACGTCGCGCGGAGCCGCGTCGGCGTCGACCCAGATCGTGAAGCCGCCGTCCACGGTCAGCGCGCCGCAGGGGTGAGGGTCCCGATACTCACACCCTATCGAGACGAGGGGATCAGCACCCACTCCTCCTGGGGGGCGACCAACCACTCGGCACCCGCATCGGTCACGACGACCATCTCCTCCACTGAGATCGTCTTCGTCGTTCCGTCGTCCTGTGGCCAGCCGAAGAACCCGTCGAACGCGAAGGTGTGTCCGGGCCTGAGCTCTCGGGACGCGTCCCCACTCGGTGGCGCCCCGCCCGCCGCGCCTCCCAGGCGAGGCCCGACGTCGTGCGCCCAATAACCGACCGGGTGCCCGGTGCTCCAGATGATCGGAATCGAGCCGTGCCGCTCGAGCACCTCACGCTGGGCGCGGTCCACGTCCCACCCCCTCACGCCCGGGCGCATGGCGTCGAAGGCCGCCCGACTTCCCTCGCGCGCGTGCTGCCACCGTGCCAGCATCTCCTGGGGTGCGTCCGTCTCTCCTGGGCGAAGGACGTAGGCGAAGCGCTGAATGTCGGTCACCCACATCCCGTGGACCTTGATGCCGAAGTCGGTCTGGATGACGTCACCCGGCTGGATCACTTTCTCGGTCGCGTGGGAGTGCCCCCGGTCGGGACCGGAGTTCACATTCGGGTTCTGATCCGGAGCCCAGCCGTCGACGACGCCGAGCTGCGCCATCCGCATCTTGAGGAACCGCGCCAGGTCGGCGTCGGTCGTGACGCCTGGCTCGACCATCGCGTACGCCTCGAGCTCGAGTCTCTCGGTCAGCTCGGCAGCGCGTCGCATGATGTCGACCTCGCGGGGCAGCTTCACCGAGAGCCATTCGATGATCACCTCCTCGGACGAGGCCAGCCGCGAGGCGAGTCCCGGTCCCAAGGCCCGCACCAAAGCGTTCCGCTGGGTCCAGGAGAGCCCGTCGGCGATGTTGCGATTGCTGCTATTCACGGCAATGCGATCGGGATCACGGGCCGACAGCTCCTCGGCGACCGCGTCGAACATGTTCGTGCCCCGACGGACCGAGCGAACGGAGTCGAGCGGGGTCACTTCGGAGAGGGCGGTCGCCTCCGTCTCCGGGGACACCGCGAGCGACTCCAGCGTGCCGTCGTCGCGGAGGAAGAAGAGGAACGCGGCCAGCCCACCGGCGTTCTCCGCCCCCACGTGGGCGGCGATCGGATCGTTGGCGTTCTCTCGTGCCATGACCACCCAGGCGTCGACCCCGGCACGCCGCATGGCGGGGGCGAGTAGGGTGCGAATACGCTCCTCGCGAATCGACGGCCACAGGTCCGGATCGTCTGGAAAGGGCAGCGTCTCGGCGATCGTGGGAGGCCGGTCGGGGGTTCCGGCGTCCGGCGCACATGCGCCCGCGATCGCGAGGATCGCGACGACAGAAGCAATCGCCTTCGAGGTCTTCACGAGGTGCCTCTCCGGGCGACATCATACGCCACGATGCCAACGCCGAGCGCGAGGACCAATCCCGCGGCGATCGGCGGAATCTCCAGCGCACGATCGACGTCGGCCGACGCCTGAATCGGTCCCAGCTCGATCGTCTCCCGCTCCGTATACGGGATCTCGCCCAGCCAGAGCGCTACGCCACCGACCACAGCGAGAATGATGCCGAACACGATCCTTCCCATGGTGTCGCCTCCCAGGAAATCACTTCCGCAACCCTCAACCATCGCACGGTGGCGAAGTCCCGTCCAAGGGGGAATGGGGCAGCGCCGCCAGCGCACGGTCGGGATCCTTCGCGACGACGCCCGTATTAAGCGTGCGAAGCCCTCAAGCCCACCCGACGAGGAGCCCGAACGTGAATGTCCGACCCGCAACCCTGGCCTTGTCGGCCGTGGTGCTGATGTCCACCGACGCGGAGGCCCAGCGGTTCGTCGCCGTGCCGCCACCACCGAACCAACCGATGGCGGAGGACTTCGACCCGGAGAGGGCGCTTTTCTTCGCGACCCCGAATTTCGTGCCGCTCAGGAATCCGGAGTGGACGCCGCTCTCCGGGGCGCTGGGCGCGCGCGACGTGGCCGCGGACACGCCGGTGCTCACCTTCGAGGCCGGCGGCAAGACGCTGGTCCTCGTGTCGAGTCAGATGTCGTATCACCACGTCGCGCAGGGCGAGATGGCGGGCGAACCGTGGATGGTCACCTTCTGAGTGGTCTGCAACTCAGGGGTCAGGATGACTCCACGCGTGGGTGACGAGGTTCACTGGTTCGCGGAGCAGGGCCTGTTTGATGGGCTCTTTCTCATGCGGGACGAGCAGTCGGGGACGTTCTGGGATCACATGACGGGCGAGGCGGTGTACGGACCGCTGGTCGGACAAAAGCTCGAGGTGGACGCGCTGGTCCAGACCACGGTCGAGCGCGCACTGCAGGCCGATCCGGACGCCATGGTGACGCTGTCGCCTCAGGCCATTCGCACCGACGACCAGATGAAGGTCGGCGGGCTCCTGGCGGGCATACGGGGCAGACTCAACGGGTTCTTCCAGTCGACCGTCGAGCGGGAAGACGAGCGCCGCCCGACGATGGATCTGGGCATGGGCCTGTGGACCGATCATGAGGCGATGTACTACCCGATGGATCGTCTGCGGGACGAAGGGCGAGCGATCGTCGACGCCTTCAGCGGCCGTGATGTCCTCATCTACATCGACCCGAGGACGTTCGTCCCGGCGGCGCTGATCGTGGACGGAGGCGACCCCGAGTGGGAAGGCGAGGTCCTCCGGCTCTCCGACGGTACCTACGTGGAGAACGGCCTGCTCTATGCGGCGAACGGTGACAAGCTCGAGACGCTTCGCCCGTTGCAGGTCTTCACACGCTGGTACGGCTTCTCGCTGACCTTTCCCGGGACCGAGATCTGGGAGGGGCGGGACTGATCAGTCCACGAACGTCAAATACCCGTGGGGATCGTCGTTCTCACCGCGCACCGTCTCGAGGAAGCGCTTTTGGATCTCGAGAGTGATGGGGCCGGCCCTACCCTTCCCGATCTCGATCCGGTCGACACTGCGTATCGGGGTGACCTCGGCGGCCGTTCCGGTGAAGAAGAGCTCATCCACGGTGTAGAGCTCTTCCCGCGGCACCATCCGGGCCTCGACCTCGTACCCCAGATCGCGTGCCATCTGGATGACGGCGCTACGCGTGATGCCCGCGAGTGAGGTGCCATCCAGCACGGGAGTGATGATCTTGCCCTCGTCGACCAGGAAGAGGTTCATGCCGCTTCCTTCGCTGACCGTACCACCGGGTGCGAGCGCGATCGCGTCGACGTAGCCGTTCGCGACGGCCTCCATCTTCATGAGCTGCGCGTTCACATAGTGCCCGCCGGCCTTTGCGCGTGCGGGGAACGTGTTCGGCGCCATCCGACTCCACGACGACACGCACACGTCGACGCCGGCCTCCAAGGCTTCCTGGCCCAAGTACGTGCCCCACCCCCACGCGGCGACGTACGTGTCGATGGGGCTGAGCGTCGGGTCCAACCCCGGCGTGCCGTACCCACGCAGGATCATCGGGCGGATATAGCAGTTCGTGAGCCCGTTCTTGCGAATGACCTCGAGGCACACATTGAACAGCGTGTCCGCGTCGTACTCGGGGAGCATCCGATAGATGGTCGCCGAGTCGACGAGCCGGTCGATGTGCTCGCGGAGCCGGAAGACGGCCGGGCCCTTGTCCGTGGGGTATGCGCGAATCCCCTCGAAGACGGACGTCCCGAACTGCACGGCGGTGGCGAGGAGGTGGACCTTGCAGTCGTGCCACGCAACGTACTCGCCGTCCTTCCAGATCCAATCCGCTTCCTGAAAGCCTACTGCGCCCATTACACGAGTCCTTTGATCCAGCCGCCGTCCACGGCGACCGATTGTCCAGTGACGTAGGATGCCTGCTCGGAACAGAGAAAGGCCGCAACCGCTCCCAACTCCGGTGGCTCCGCGAGCCTGCCCATCGGGATCTCGGCGGCCCAGCCTTCGTAGACCTGCTCGATGGTCTTGTCATCGCGCTCCGACACCGCCTCCGCCAAATGTATGAGGCGCTCGGTGCGCGTATACCCGGGAAGTACGTTGTTCACCGTCACGTTGTAGCGTGCGACCTCGTTGGAGATCGTCTTGGCGAAGCCGGTGACGCCCGCCCGGATCGAATTCGAGAGGATCAGGCCCTCGACCGGCTGCTTCACGGAGATCGACGTGACGTTGACGATGCGGCCCCATCGACGCTGCTTCATTCCGGGAAGCGCCGCGCGAACGAGGTTCACGACGCTCTCGAAGTTTTGCGCGATGGCCTCGCGCCACACCTCGGCGGAATGGTCCTCGAACATTCCCGCCGGAGGTCCGCCGGTGTTCGTGACGAGGATGTCGACCTGCCCGAACGCCGCCTCGGCCTTCGTGATCAGGCTCGTCGCGCCGTCCGGCTCGCTGAGGTCGGACGCCACCGACGCGACGTCGGCCCCGGTCGCGGCCACGATCTCGTCCTTGACGGCCGCCAGCTTGTCGGCCGAGCGCGAGTTGATGACGAGCTTCACGCCTTCGGCGGCGAGCACGTCCGCGATCGCCCGTCCGAGGCCCTGACTGGAGCCCGCCACGACGGCGACCTTGCCTTCGATTCCTAGATCCATGTTGTGTCCGGGTGTGCGGCGGGGGCCCAACGAGACGAGAAGCGAACCGCCGCTCGGGAAGTCGGGCGCGGCCGGCGTCGACTCAGCGGTCGTGGAAGTACGAGTCGGTGCCGTCCAGCCAGTCCTGACGAGGCGGGCTGAAGACGTCGACGTCGAAGGTGTCTTCCAACGCCTCGGCCTTGTGAGGCACGTTCGAGGGGATGTACATGACTTCGCCGGCGGAGACGACGCGCTCCTCGTACCCTTCTTCGCCCTCGTTGCCGATCCAGAACCGGAGCGCGCCCTCGACGATCCACGTGAGCTGTTCGTTCTCGTGATGGTGCTTCGGGACGATCGCTCCCTTCTCCAAGTAGACCTGGGCGAGCATCATGCGATCGCCCGTGAACAAGCGGCGCGCGATGTCGCTGGTGACGTCTTCGCGTGTGATTTCGTCCCACTTTTCGTGACGGACCAGGGGGTCGCTCATATCGGGGCTCGGTGCCGTGACGGCGATGTCGCGGCGTACGGTTCGGGTACGTGGCGGTGCTCGGAGGACCGGCCAAAGGGCGGCACCCGACCCTGGATGTCAATGGGGTCGTGGCACTTCCGGATTCTGCAAAGTCGACCGCAACTCGGATTCGGGATCCCGACGGTGCGCTCGGGGTTCGATGTCGTCCGGCTGGGCACCCGCGCCGCGTCGCGGCCGGCTGCCCATGGATTGCGCGGAGGAACGAATGAGCGAACGAGTCGAAAAATCGGAGCAAGAGTGGCGCTCGCTGTTGTCGGACGAGGAGTACCACGTTCTCAGGAAGAAGGGCACCGAACGGGCGTTCACCGGTCGCTACCATGACGAGAAGACGCCGGGCGTGTACCGGTGTCGGGGTTGTGGAACGCCCCTGTTCTCGTCGGACACCAAGTACGACTCGGGCACCGGCTGGCCGTCGTTCTACGACGTCGTCGAGGAGGCCAACGTCAGAGAGGAGATCGACCGAAAGCTCTTCATGAAGAGAACCGAAGTGCTGTGCGCCGCGTGCGACGGTCACCTCGGCCACGTCTTTCCGGACGGCCCGGACCCGACGGGTCTGCGCTACTGCATCAACTCGGCCGCGTTGGAGCTCGACCCGAACGAGGGCGAGCAGGAGTCGTGAGCCGTCGTCACGCGCGGTCCGCGCTCGTGCTGGTCGCGATCCTCGGCGCTTGTGGTCGGGGCTCGGAACCCGTGCCCCAACCCGGACAGAACAGAGGGATCACCCCGGACCTCAGAGGGCGGCGGGTGATCGTCCTCCCGGTGCAGATCGTGGCCGGGGTCGAGGGCGATCCGTCCGCCGAGCTCGCGTTCGCGCTCACGGGGCGGAGCGACGAAGTCGACTGGGTGCTCGAGCCGGAGATCCTGGAGATCCTCGAGCGCTCCCCGGCGATGCAGACCAGCACACGGGGGCTGCCCGTCAGCCTGTTTCTTCAGGCGGAGGTCGATCGTGTGGGCGATCCGCTCTACGGCCAGCTCCGGCGCATGTCTGCCCTGGTCAACGCCGAGGCCGTCCTCCTTCCGATCCGGGCGTCCTTCGAGGCGAACGCCCAGATCGAGGGGAGCACGCCGAGGGTGCGGCTCGTCGCGACGCTCATCGAGCCCCGGGACGGCCGCGTCATGTGGTACGGGGTGGAGGAGGGTGACGACTTTCCACGCGGCGACCCCCGGGGACTCGCCTCGGCGGCCGAGCGAATGGCGCGCACGATTCTCTGGTACGCCGAGCAGCAACAGGCACTGCCCCGATGATCTCACACCCTTCGAGGTGGCTCGGACCCGGGCTCCGGACCGCGGCGTTGCTGCTATCATGCGCGGCGTTCGCGGCGTGCCAGCCGCCCGCCGAGGATCTTCCGCTACCGACCACCGAAGAGGTCGAGAGCTACTACGAATACGCGTCTGGACTCGACGCGGAAGTCGTGGGGAATGTGGCGGTCATCACGGTCGAGCAGTCCGCTCAACAGCTTCGCAGGGGTGGAAGGCTTTGGGCGATGGTCGGTCCCTATATCTTCCTTTTCACGGAAGAGACGCGGCGATTGTTCGAAGACTATCCTGGACTCGCGGCCGTACGCGTGAACACGCGCGTGGGGAGTGCGCAGGTGGCGACGGCGCTCTTGGCACGAGATGAGTTGCCCGACATTCTCTGGAGGCGCTCGCTGAACATCGCGGGTAAGGCGCGGCGGGACGGAACCCAGCAGATGACCCTGCTCGAGGATCTCGTCGAGTGGGGCGAGGCGCACACCGAGCACGAGTACAACGAGCGATTCATCCGGCGCTGATCGGGCCGGACCCTCCTACTTCATCAGTCAGAGTTCATGGCCCAGACCATCACCGTGATCCCAGGAGACGGGATCGGACCCGAGGTAACGGACGCCACCCTCGACGTTTTGAATGCAGCCGGCGCCGAGCTCGAGTACGACATGCAGTTGGCGGGGCTCATCGCCCTCCAGGAGCTCCGCAATCCGCTCCCACAGGCGACGATGGCCTCCGCCGAGAAGAACCGGATTCTGCTCAAAGGGCCGCTGACGACGCCTTCCGGATCCGGTTTTCGCTCGATCAACGTGGAGCTGAGGAAGGCGTTCGACCTGTTCGCCAATGTCCGGCCGGTGCGGACGATCGTTCCGGGTGGGCGTTACGAGGACATCGACCTCGTGCTCATCCGGGAGAATACCGAGGGTTTGTACGTCGGTGTCGAGCATTACATCGGCATGCACGGTGACCCGCGCGCGGCCGCGGAATCGGTCATGATCATCACGCGGTTCGGCGCCGAGCGCGTGGTCCGATACGCCTTCGAGTACGCTCGCGACAACAACCGCAAGAAGGTCACGCTCGCGCACAAGGCGAACATCCTGAAGTACACCCAGGGCCTCTTCCTCGATGTCGGCCGCGAGGTCGCCGAGGAGTTCCCGGACATCGAGTGGGAGGATCGCATCATCGACGCGACCGCCATGCAATTGGTGCTCGACCCGTACAGGTTCGACGTCCTCGTCATGGAGAACATGTTCGGTGACATCCTCTCGGATCTCATGGCCGGCCTGGTCGGCGGGCTCGGTTTCGCGCCGGCCGGCAACATCGGCCATGACGCCGCCATGTTCGAGGCCGTGCACGGATCGGCACCCGACATCGCGGGGAAGGGCATCGCCAACCCGACCGGCCTTCTTTTGTCGGCGTGCCTGATGCTCGATCACCTGAAACAGGACGAGACAGCCGACCGGATCCGGGCGGCCGTGCAGACGGTGGTCGAGGCGGGCGAGGCGCGCACCGTCGACATGGGTGGAGGCGCGACGACCAAGCAGTTCACCCAAGCGCTGATCCGGGCGCTCGCGTAGCGGGTCGCGATGGATCGCGCGCGGGTGTCGTGGCGGGACCGGTATCCGGACGAGGTAACGTGCGTCCGGTGCCTCGAGGTGTACGATCAGATGATGCTCGATCGGCTCCTCTGGTGCGACGGGTGTCGCCGTCGAGCCCGAGCCAGGGCCTCGTGGTGGGGATGGCTCGGAGGGGTCGCCTTCGGACTGGTGCTCGCGGCGTACGTGTGGCTCGTCATCAAGCCGAGCGACCTGGTCATCGGCGGATGGACCGCCACGGTGGTCGCCGGCATGTGGATCGGCTCGAAGGTGGCTCGGGAGCTCGTCTACGGTGGGATGCGCTTCACGAACGCGCGCGCCGTCGAGGCCGTGCCGCCCACCACGTCCGATCCCGGCTCCGCCTCCTCCGATCCGGGGTCGACCTCTCCCGATCCCGACGACCTAGAGTAGATTTCGGCGCTTCGAAGCCCACGTTGACCGCGCTTCGGACGCCCCCTTCCAACGACAATGGACGACGACGATGGCCCGCTTCGAAGGCATCGATTTCTACAACCTCGACGCGCTCTTCTCCGAAGAGGAGCGGATGGTTCGCGACACCATTCGCAGCTGGGTCGAGGACCGGCTCATGCCGGTCATCGGCCAAGCCTACATCCAGCGGAAATTCCCGACGGAGTTGATCCCGGAGCTCGGCGAGCTCGGCGTCCTCGGTGCGAATCTCCCGGAAGAGTACGGGTGCGCCGGCCTCAACAACGTCTCGTACGGGCTCATCATGCAGGAGTTGGAGCGCGGCGATTCCGGCATCCGCTCGTTCGTGTCGGTTCAAGGTGCGCTCGTCATGTATCCGATCTTCGCCTTCGGCAGCGAAGAGCAGCGGAAGGAGTGGCTACCGAAGCTCGCGACGGGCGAGGCGATCGGCTGCTTCGGTCTGACGGAACCCGACTACGGCTCGAACCCGGCGGGCATGATCACCCGTGCGGAGAAGACCGCCGATGGCTGGCGCCTGAACGGCGCCAAGATGTGGATCACCAACGGCTCCATGGCCGACGTCGCGGTCGTCTGGGCCCAGACCGGTGAGCTCGGTGACGTGAAGGGCATCCGCGGCTTCGTGGTACCGACCGACACGCCCGGGTTCAGCGCCAAGGATCAGAAGGGCAAGCTCTCGCTCCTGGCGTCCGATACGTCGGAGTTGGTGCTCGAGGATGTCGATGTGCCGGAAGGCGCGATGATGCCCGGCAGCACCGGCGGACTGAAGCACCCGCTCATGTGCCTGACGCAGGCACGCTACGGCATCGCGTGGGGCGCCGTCGGCGCGGCGATGGCGTGCTTCCACGAAGCCCTCTCCTATTCGAAGGAGCGAGTCATGTTCGACGAGCCGATCGGGGGCAAGCAGATCCAGCAGGTACGCCTTGCCGACATGCTCACGAGCATCACGCAGGGTCAGCTCGTCACGTATCGCCTGGGCCGCATGAAGGACGAGGGCACGATGACCGCCCAGCAGGTTTCACTCGCCAAGCGCGCCAACTGCGACATGGCCACGGACATCGCCCGGGAAGCGCGACGTCTCCTGGGCGGCAACGGCATCCTCGTCGAGTACCACTCGATGAGGCACATGGCCAATCTCGAGTCGGTGTATACGTACGAGGGCACGCACGACATCCACAGCCTCATCCTGGGTCAGACGCTCACCGGCCTGAACGCCTTTTGAGCGGGGCCCCGGCGGCGGTTTCATGAAACACCCATGAAACGTCGGCGAGGGTCTGATGGAACGTGTGCGGGCTCTGACGCTCCTGTCCTTTTGACAGCTCAGAGGGCGTGGCGCGCGACGATCGCCTGAGACGCGGGGATTGGGCCGCGCGGTCCGCATCCTGCACTATGGAGGTGCGCGCGGCGTCGATCCGGCGCCATAGAACCGTCGTGAGTCCGGAGATCGGATGAAGGTGTCGCTGAAGAGCTCCCTCATGGGGCTCGTCCTGCTGGTGCTGCTGCTCGGCCTCGTGCCGGCGGGGCTGCTCCTGGACCGACGATTGGTCGGCGCCCTGGAGCAGGGTGTGCGCGACGACCTGAGCACGGCGCCGCTCGTGCTGCGCGATCGGTGGCAGAACCAGGCGGGCGCACGGATGATGCACGCCCGTGAGATGGCGCTCGACCCGGTGCTCGTCGCGGCGCTGATAGCGGGCGATCCGGCGGCGGCCATGCTTCGGGCGGAACAGATCGCGGGAGCCTTTCCGGGCGAGTCCGCGGTCGTGATCGGTGCCGACGGCGGGCCGTGGATGGGCCCCGAGATTCACCAGGACATCGTGGACTCGACGCGTGCCGGTGTCGCGCCGGTCATGGTCATGGAGTCGGGTGACGAGCTGGGGACCGTCGCCATCGCTCCGGTGGACGAAGACGGTGCCTGGCGCGGGGCGGTCGGCGTGTGGGTGCCGATGACGAGCGACGAGGCCGCCCGACTCTCGGTGCTGACCCGCTCCGATGTGTTGCTCATGGCCCCCGACGAGGATCTCGCGGCGTATACGGGACGAGCGGAGCCGGCCATGGGCCTGTTCGGGCTTCTCGCCCGGCAGCCGGTCAGCGACGAGGTGCGGGAGTTCGCGCTCGAGGGGGAGCGCTACCTGCTCACCAGCGCTCACCTTCCGGGTGGCGCGCGCGTCACGTTCGTTCGCGCGCTGAGCGAAGAGCTGGCGGTGGTGCCGACGTTGCGCGCGGTCGGTGCCGGCGTCTTCGGCCTGGCGCTGGTCCTGGCGCTCGCGGTCGGCGTCTGGTTCGCGACCCGCCTCGCGCGGCCGGTCGGGTCGGTCGCGGGTGCCGCGGCACGCATCAGCCAGGGCGATTTCAACGCGCCTGTCGAGCGGTCGGTCGTCGCGGAGGTCGATCAGGTCGCCGAGGCGTTCGAGGTCATGCGCGACGCCTTGGAGGTACGGATCGAAGAGCTTGCCCACGCGAACCGCGAGCTCGAAGACCGGCAGGAGCGGCTCGGCGTGCTTCAGGCCGAATTGGTGCAGCGTGACAGGCTTTCCGCCGCGTCACGGTTGCTGGCACAGCTCGCGCACGAGATCCGCAACCCGGTCGCGAGCGTCCGTAACTGCCTGGAGGTTCTGCGCAGACGCGTACAGGGCGACGAGGAGGCGAGCGAGCTCGCCGACCTCGCGATCGATGAGCTGCTCCGCATGCATGAGCTCGCCGAGCAAATGCTGGACCTCCATCGGCCCCGCGGCGAAGAGGGCGACTGTGACGCCGCTCGCATCGTTCGCGATGTCGCGTCGGTCGCGCGCGTCGGGCTGGGAGACCGCGACATCGTGATCAACGTCGATGCTCCTGACTCGGCTCCGGCCGAGATCCCGGGTGACTCGCTCAAGCAGGTCCTGCTCAACCTCTTCCAGAATGCTCAGGACGCGATGGGCGATCGGGGTGTGATCGATGTCCGCGTAACATCCACTGCCGGCAACGTCCGCATCGACGTGGTCGATTCCGGTCCCGGAATCACCGACGAGGCACTCCCCCAGCTCTTCGATCCTTTCTTCACGACGAAGGCCGACGTTCAGGGGGTCGGCCTCGGCCTTTTCACCGCGGCCGGGATCGTGCGCACGCACGGCGGACGCATCGCCGCGGCGAATCGGTCGGACCGCTCCGGCGCGCGACTGACCGTGGAAGTGCCTCAACGCTCCGCGGTCCGCGCGGAGGCATCGGCATGAGCGGCTCGCGGCTCCTGATCGTAGACGATGACCGGACGTTCCGTCTGTCGACCGCGGCACTCCTCAGGCAAGACGGCCACGAGGTGGCCGAGGCACCCGACGGACAGGCGGCGATCGAGACGCTGGCGCAGGAGCGGTTCGACCTGATCCTGCTGGACCTGCGGATGCCGGGCCTGGACGGGATCGGACTCGTCGAGGTGCTACGAAAGTGGGGCCACGACACGCCGATCCTGATCATCAGCGGATACGGCACGGTCGACACCGCCGTCGACGCGCTCCACACCGGGGCAGACGACTTCCTCACGAAGCCGGTGGAGCCCGACGTCTTGAGCGCGCGCGTCGAGGAGCTGCTCGAGCGGAGGCCGACGCGCTCGAAAGAAACCGAGGCACGGCGCGGCGGCATCATCGGCCGCTCGCCGGCGATCCGCAGCGTCCTGGAAATCGTGGAACGGGTCGCTCCGACCGACGCGACGGTGCTCATCACCGGCGAGACCGGCACGGGCAAGGAACTCGTCGCGAGGGCGATCCACGATCAATCCGAGCGCGCGGGTGGCCCGTTCGTGGCGGTCAACTGCGCCTCGCTCGCCGAGGGGCTTCTCGAGTCCGAGCTGTTCGGGCATACGAAGGGGGCGTTCACCGGGGCGGTCCGGCAGCGGAAGGGGCTCTTCGAAGCCGGACAAGGCGGAACGATCCTTCTCGACGAGATCGGTGACGTGTCGGCCGCCGTACAACACAGGCTCCTGCGCGTCCTTCAGGAGCGTGAGCTGACCCCTGTGGGTGCGGTGCGGCCCGTGTCCGTCGACGTCCGCGTCGTGGCCGCGACCAACAAGGACCTTCGGGTCGAGATGGAGGCCGGCCGATTCCGCGACGACCTGTACTATCGGCTCAACGTGGTGCGCATCGAGCTCCCGCCTCTGCGCGCGCGCAAAGAGGACATCCCTCTTCTGGTCGAGGCCTTCCACGATCGCGTCGGGAGACGCCCCCATGCGGGCTGTTCACCGATGGCGATGCGGCTGCTTCAAGCCCATACGTGGCCGGGCAACGTCCGGGAGCTCTTCGCCGCGCTCAAGAGCGCGCACATTCGCGCGGGCGACCGTCGGATCGAGGCGCAGCACCTGCCGGAGGAGGTACGGGACAGCCGCGCCGACGGACCCGAAAGCGACGGCTCGGAGCGGTATCGAAGGTCCGAGCCGGTCGAAGACGAGCGGACCGCGATCGAGAACGCACTCGCCCGCTACGGTGGCACGAGAACCGACGCGGCCCGCGCGCTGGGTATGAGCCGCACGACGCTTTGGCGAAAGATGAAGGAGTACGGCATCGATGGCTGACGGACTGCGCTCCATGCGTTGGCGCGCGGCCATCGGAGTCCTGACCCTCGGGTTGGTCCTGGCCTGGGTGAAGATGGCGGGGGGCACCGCCTACCTCATCCAGATCGACTACACGTGGGTGCGGGACGTGCTCGACAGCGCCGACGTCGAGATCGACGGCGAAGTCGCCGGGATCCTCCAGCGGTACGGCCGCAGCAACTTCGTCACGGGCTTCGAGGTCGCGCCCGGGGAGCACGTCGTCCGCGTGCTTTCGGACGAGTGCGTCAGCGTGCCGGACACGGCCCGCCTCGGCGGCGACTACGGCCGAAGGGTCACCTTCATGGCCGATGTCGACGACGGACTCACGTGTCGGGTGATCCTCCGCTGACGCCCCGAGTGTCCCCGGCCGTCACGTCCGTCTCTTCGTCCCTCTTGATCGTGACGAGGTTGATGCTGCGGAGTCGGTCGCGACGCGCCTTCGAGCGGCTCCGAAGCGTCGTGCCGACGAAGAGCAGCCCCCCGAGCGCGACCACGATCAGCGGGATGTTGTACTTGGTGCGCCCGATCGCGAAGCTCCCGATGACGTCACGTATGGCTGCCGGAGCGCCACGCTTCCACACGGGTTCGCCCGAGGTGAACTGAAGCGCGTAGCTGACTTCGTCGTAGGGGACGACCGCCGTGTAGGTGACTTCGACCAGTCCCCTCCTGGGTGACTCCACTCGCTGATACCAACCCCACGCCTCTCGACCGTCGATCGTCAGGGCTTCGATGTCGGCGAAGATCTCATCGGGATCGCTCGCGGCGGCCATGGCTTGCTCACGCGCCTGGATGACATCTTCGAGCGCGAACGAGACAGGGTGCTCGTCCACGTAGATCAGGCTGACGCCACTCACATCGGTATGCACCCACGCGGTGTGCGAGGTGACGTCCACATCCGGGAAGGTCCGTCGCTGGGCGTACGTGTCCGGCTGCAGGAGGAAGCCGGGTGGGGGTTCTTGGATTTGGGGGCCGTCGAAGCGCGGAATCTGGCATCCGGATGCGACGACGACGGCGACGGTGAGGGCGGACGCGGCGCGACGGCTCTTCACGGTTCGGCTCCGTTCGGAGTGACGTTCCTTCACGGTGCACCGAGTGGCGTTGTGGCGCCAGATGTTTCTGGCGCCGGGCGCTTGTTCCGGCTGGGCCGACGGGTGCATGTTGCCCCCCCGTCCCGGCCTACACCGCCGGCGTGGGGCGTTGCCCAAGAGTCGCCACGAATTCAGGAGCTCCCACCCATGTGCCACCCTCGCCTTCGTTTGCACTGGATGCTGTTCGCCTCGATCACCTTGCTCGTCGCCACTACGCCGATCCTGG
Source organism: Gemmatimonadota bacterium (assembly GCA_029863525.1). Classification (GTDB taxonomy): domain Bacteria; phylum Gemmatimonadota; class Gemmatimonadetes; order Longimicrobiales; family Gaopeijiaceae; genus UBA2589. The sequence continues at coordinate 7,065 of JAOTVL010000023.1, read as the reverse complement.
CGCAGGACCTGGCAGACGTGGAGATCGAGACCCTGAGGGTCGCCGACGGCGTATACATGCTCGTGGGTCAGGGCGGCAATATCGGGGTCTCGGTAGGCGAGGACGGCGTCTTCGTCATCGACGACCAGTTCGCGCCGCTCACGGAGAAGATCCTCGCCGCGATCGCGGCGATCTCGTCAGAGCCGGTGCGCTTCGTCTTCAACACCCATTGGCATGGCGACCACACCGGTGGAAACGAGAACATGGGAGAGGCGGGCGCGCTCATCGTCGCGCACGACAACGTGCGCGAGCGGATGAGCGTCGAGCAGGTTCTCGAGCGGATCGGGCGCGCGGCCTCCACGACGCCGGCGTCGCCGGAAGGGGCGCTGCCCGTCGTCACGTTCAGCGAGGACGTCTCGTTTCATATCAACGGGACGGAGCTGCACGCGTTCCACGTCTCCAACGCACACACCGACGGCGACGCCATCGTGCATTTCGTGGGACCCAACGTCGTTCACATGGGCGACACGTTCTTCCGAGATCGCTTTCCCTTCATCGATACCGCGACGGGGGGCTCCATCGATGGCCTGATCGCAGCCGCGGGTGACGCGCTCGCCGTCATGGACGCCGACACGCGGATCATCCCCGGGCACGGGGTGCTCTCGGGACGAGAGGATCTCCGCGCGTACCGCGACGCCTTGAAGACGATGCGAGACGCCGTCGCCGCGCTCATGCAGCGGGGCATGAGCCTCGAGCAGATTCAGCAGGCTCGACCGATCCGGGCGCAGGCCGCGGCGTGGGGACAAGATCGGGCGGCCGAAGACAGCTTCGTGGCCACGATCCATTACGGACTCGGCGGAACCTGACGCTCCGCAAACCGGGTCGACTCGGAGCCTCGGTACCGTAGTTCTACGTACAAAACCTTGCACCCAGGTCAGGGATCTCCCTACAGATAGCTTGTACCAATCGTCACAAATTGGCCCTGTAGACTTCGAGGCCCTTAACCGGGACGGCTCAATGGCCGACCGACTGGAGGAAGACGAAATGGGTCAGACGCGAAGAAAGCTGGCGCTCCTGCCGCTTTCGGTCGTCGGACTGGCGCTGACTGCGGGGTGCGTGGACGAGAAGATCGTCTTCCAGGACCGAGAACTCTTCGAGGAACCCCTCGCCGTGGCGGGAAGCTTCCTTGGCTATACGGATCACACCACGAAGCTCACCGTGTGCGGCAACTGCCACATCGAGAAGCAGGGCAACTGGGAAGAGACCGCGCACGCGAACGCGTGGGCCGGTCTCCAGGACAGTGGTGCTGCACAGGCCGTCTGCGAGGGATGCCACACGGTCGGCCAGCTCGGGAACACCGTGTCCGATGTCGCCGGCTACGAAGCCACCGGTGAGGAGCGGTACGAAGACGTGCAGTGCGAAGCCTGTCATGGACCGGGCCTCGAGCACGTCCAGAACCCGACCGACCTAACCGTCCCGCTGGCGCCGCTCAACGTCGGCGTCGACGCCACGCAAGGCTGCGGCGAGTGCCACTCGGATTCGCATCATCCGTTCGTGGAAGAGTGGAATGCCTCACGGCACGGTGGAGGCGCCAATCGACCGCAGTATCGCAACCGCGAAGGATGCGACGCCTGTCACGGCGGTGAAGGCGCGCTGCGGGCGTGGGGGGTGAACACGGAATACCTGGAGAAGGGGCAGGGTGACGAAATCGGAATCACCTGCGCCGTCTGCCACGATCCGCATGACGCGACCAACGAGCATCAGCTTCGTTGGCCGATCGACTCGCGGAACGTGGACGAGAACCTCTGCATGAAATGCCACCAACGCAGGGCGATTCCCGATCTCGACAATCCACAGCGTGGTCCGCACTCTCCGCAGGGTCCGCTGCTGCTCGGCGAGAACGTGGGCTGGATCCCCCCGAACTTCGCCTATAACGACCAGCTGATTCGCGGAACGCATGGAAGCGACGCGAACGCGGAGCTCTGCGCCACGTGTCACCTCAACTCGTACACGGTCACCGACCCGGCGTCGGGTGACTTCGTCTTCAGCGCGACCGGCCACCTGTTCAAGCCGACTCCGTGCGTAGACGCAGCGGGCATCCCGACGGCGGACGATTCGTGCGGCCAGAACGTGACCGAACGCTCGTTCGACTCCTGCACTTCGGCCGGCTGCCACGGCAGTGAGGACGCCGCATTGTCGGCCAAGTTGATCGCCCAGGCGCGCATTGCCAATCTGGTTGCGGAGTTGGATGACCTGCTCGCCCTGGTCCCGGCGACGGAATTCGACAATGACGACGGCATCTTCACGGTCGCCGAGGGCGCGAACTTCAACGCGGGTCTCGGTGACATCGTGAGCTCCGCCGTCCACAATCCGTTCCTGACCGAGGCCCTGCTCACCGCGAGCATTCAGGCGGTCGAAGACACGTACGGTGTGCCGGCTCCACCTGCGTTGGTCCTCGAGAACATCCTGGGCTCGAAGATCACAGTGGGGAATTAGCCAGAACGACGCGGATCGACGCGGGGCTGCGGGGTGGCCGTCCGGTGAAGATCGCCGGGCGGCCACTTTCGCGTCGCGGTCACCGCGGCCAAGAAACGCACTTTCACCGACCGACCAAGCAGACGGGTTGCCCCGATGACTGACGAAAGGCCGACGGAGCGCGGGCGCGTTGGAGCGCGACTCAGCGCCCTCTCGCCGCTCGCGCTCGGGGTCGTCGGGGTGATCGTCTTCCTCGGCGTGGCCGCCGGCGGCTACTTCGCGTACCGGACGTACGACTACGTGCAGCACGACAACGACTTCTGCATGTCGTGCCACCTCATGGCCGAGCCGTTCGAGCGCTTCGCGAGGAGCGCCCACCAGGAGCTCGGCTGCAAGGCGTGTCATCGACCGAACCTCATCCAGCGGAGCCAGATGGGGCTCACCGCCGTGGTCGACGATCCGGCGGAGGTCTCGGCTCACGCCCCGGTTCCGAACCAGATCTGCGCCGAGTGTCACATCGAGGGCGATCCGGAGCAGTGGAGGTCGATCGCGAATTCGGTGGGCCACCGGGTCCACCTCGAATCCGAGGATTCCACGCTCCAGGGCCTCCAGTGCGTGGAGTGCCACGCGACGTCGATCCACGAGTTCGCGCCGATCGACCGGACGTGCGCCCAGTCGGGATGCCATGAGGACAACACCATCAAGCTCGGCTCGATGGGCGACTACATGATCCACTGCGCGGCATGCCACACCTTCGTGGCTCCGGTCGGGGAGGCGAGCCTATTGGGCACCCCGGAGGACGCCGCGATCCTGCCCGACTTCGAGGAGTGCCTGAGCTGCCACGTCATGCGGACGCTCGTCAGCCTGCCCGACCCGGATCCACACGAGGGAGGGTGCGCGGCGTGTCACGACCCGCACAGGCAGACGGAGCCGTCGGAGGCAGCCGGGTCATGCGCTTCGGTCGGATGCCACGACGACAATCGCGCGTCGACCCCCTTCCATCGGGGCATCGAGCTGGAGACCCTGACGGCGTGCCTCGAGTGTCATCAGGCCCACGATTTCTCGCTGGACGGATCGGACTGTGCGGCGTGCCACGCCGGTGCCGAGGCGCCGACCGACGTGTTGCTCGGGACGCTCGAGTTCGACCACACCCAGCACACGACGGTCGACTGCGGGAGCTGCCATTCGAGCGGCGAAGAGCACGGTGCATCCCCCTTGACCGAGGTCGCGGACTGCCGATCGTGCCACCACGAGCCGGTCGCGTCGGCCGATTGCGCCCAGTGCCACGGACCGGAAGACGCGCCGGACACGATCCATCGCTGGACGCAGTCCATGGTGCTCGACGTCGGTGTGAACGATCCAGACCGCGTGATGATCTTCCCGCACCTGGATCACGCCGACCTCGATTGTGCGTCGTGTCACTCCGAGGGGCTCGCGATGGCGCCGCCCGCCGACCTCGACTGCGCCTCGTGTCACCAGGACCACCATACGCCGGTCTCGGATTGTGCGGCCTGCCACGCGGTCGCTCCTGTCAGCGCGCACCCGCCGACCGAGGCGCATGTCACGTGCAGCGGGGCCGGGTGCCACACAGACGTCCCCTTCGAGAACGTGCCCCGGACCCGGAGCTTTTGCCTGGGGTGCCATCAGGATCTGCGCGATCACGAACCGCAGGAGACCTGCTCGGAATGCCACCAGCTACCGGCCCCGCGCCGACAGACCGGAGGGCTGCCATGAGACCGCTCCTCGCCTTGCTCATCGGCCTGGTGTGGGCTGGGAGCGCAGCGGAGTCGCTCCGTGCGCAGAGTTATCGGGGCTGGGTGAGCAGCTCGATCCACATGGTGGAGCTGCGCCCGATCGCGCTCGACTCGGTGCCGCTCTCCGCCGTGACCGTGGGTCCCGACGGCTCGCTCTTCGACGGATACGCGGTGGCGTGTGGTACGGTCGTCTGTACGGGCCTCTTGCCTCAGGCCAAGGAGCGGACGTTCGCCACGACGCAGGACGCGAGCGTCACCTTCTGGGGTCTCGGCCTCCAGGGGCTGAGCGCGACCGCGCTCGTTCGGATCCGCAGCGACTTCGGTGGCGACGCGGCTTGGCCCCGCTATGGAGACCAGTTCGACGCCATGCTCGCGTACGCGCAGCTGGTACGAGGACCGATGAGGGTTCGAGCGGGCCGCCAGGAAGTCCGATCCGGACTCGGATTCTCCGCCTTCGACGGGGCGAGCGGGTCGTTCGACACGCGGGAGTTCCGGGGGCAGCTGTACGGTGGTCGGAGCCTCGCCCGAGGGCTACGCGTGCCGACGAACGAGGCCGTGCGCGCGCTCGACGACTTCTTCGTCGACCAGGGCGTGTACCTGGTCGGGGGTGCGGCCACCGTGCGGCGGTACGGACTTTCGCTTACCGCGCGCTATCATCGAGAGATCCTGGCCGACCGCTCCGGCCTGGAAAGCGAGCGGGGGTCGCTCGACTTCGCGAGCCTCTTGTCGGGGATGCGCGTCACGGGCTCCATCGACTACGACTTCGCGTTCGAGCGGGTCGGGAAGGGAGACCTCACGCTCTCCGCGCCGCTCCGTGACGGGACGTGGCTGCTCGAGGTGAGCGCCCGCCGGTACGTGCCCTACTTCCAACTCTCCACGATCTGGGGCTTCTTCGATCCGGTCTCGTATTCGGAGGGTCGGGTCAGAGTCGCGTGGTCACGAAGTCAAACGCTCGGGGCCTGGTTCGCGGGCGGGGTCCGCAGCTACGGCGACACGAGAACGCCGGTGGTGCTCAGTGCTTTGGAGGACGTGGGGTGGAGAGCCGATACCGGGATCCGGTGGGAGCCGATGCCTCGCTGGACGTTGGACGCGAGCTACCAGCTCGAGTGGGCGCCAGGAGCGTTCCTGAGCAGCGGAGACGTCGGGGCGCGCTATCAGGCGACGGAGCGGGTCGGTGCGGGCGTCACCCTGGTCACGTTCCAGCAGTTCGAGGAGTACCGATTGGGGCAGGGGCGAGCGGTCGGGCTGGGCGGAAATGCCGACGTCGAGCTGACCGACCGGCTCGAGGCCTTTGGTGGATTCTCTTTGGTGCGACATCGCGACGGCGGGACCGTGTACACCAGCCCGTGGAACCAGACCCGCGCGTGGACGTCTCTGCGCTGGACCCTGGGTGGTGACCCGGGACCGGCCAACCGGGGGGCCAGACGATGACTCGGCAGTTGCTGCTGGGAGGCGTGCTGTTATCGGCCGGAATGTCGGCCGCCGTGCTCTCGCTCGAGGCGCCGATCTCGGCCGTGCAGGAGGACCCGTTTCCCCACGCGGCGCACCAGGGCCTTTTCCCCTTGTGCACCGGATGCCACGAGGGGATCCCGTCGGGTGACGAGGCCGATTGGTACCCGGAGCCGCAGTCGTGCCGAGGATGCCACGACGGGGTCGAACGTGACGAGGTCGTCTGGAACGCTCCGTCGACGCGTGTCGACAATCTGGTGTTCGATCACGTCGAGCACGAACGAGAACGGGCCGAGGACGGCGACCCGCCGGGCGTGTGCGCCGACTGCCACATCGAACCGGGCGCGGGTCGCATGGAGGTCGTCGAGGACATCCAGGTAGGCACGTGCTGGGCGTGCCACGCGCACGAGACCGACGACCACTACGACGTGGCGGCCGAATGCGAGACCTGCCACGTGCCGTTGGCCTCGACCCAGTTTTCCAGAGCCCGCATCGAGGACCTTCCGAAACCCGCGAGCCACGACGCGGAGACCTTCATCGCCCAGGTCCATGGCGAGCTCGCTCCTGGAAGGTCGGATCGGTGCGCGACGTGCCACACGCAGGAGACGTGTGCGTCGTGTCACGTCGACGCGAACATCATCGAGATCGCCGCGATCCCTCGCGCGCCGTCAGCGATGGATCTGCCCCCCCGGGAGGCCGAATATCCGGAGCCTGAATCGCACTTGGACGAGGGCTGGCTCGACGCTCACCAGGTTCAAGCCCAGGTGCGGGAGTGCAGCACCTGTCACACCACCGACGATTGCCGGACCTGCCACGTGTCCTCCGCTCCCGATCTGGTCGCGGCGCTCCCGCGGAGGGTCGACGTGACCGCCCCGGGTGTGATGCTCGATGCCCGGAGCCCGGCGTCGCACGAATCGCTCTTCTTCATGCAGGCGCATTCGGTGCTCGCCTCGGCCGACCAGGCAACGTGCCAGACCTGCCACGTCGACCGCTTCTGTGTGGAGTGTCACGACGCGGGCGTGGGGAGCGGCTACCACCCGCCCAACTTCATGGTCCGTCACGCCGCCGACGCCTACGGGCGTGACTCGGAGTGCTCGACCTGTCACGAAGCTCGCGTCTTCTGTCGGGCCTGCCACGTCGATACCGGACTGGCCGGCTCGAGGGTCGCTGCGCGAGGCTACCACGACGCGACCCCGCTCTGGCTGCTCCAGCACGGACAGGCGGCCCGTCAGGGGCTCGAGAGCTGTGCGAGCTGCCACAGACAGGTGGACTGCACGCGCTGCCACGGCGTGCTCGGGGCGTTCAAGGTCAGTCCGCACGCCTCGGACTTCGACGCGAATCGCGCCTGGCTGCAGAGCCCCCGAACCTGCCTGGCCTGCCATATTGGAAATCCGACCAGGGGAGGGCG
>JAOTVL010000022.1 GCA_029863525.1 Gemmatimonadota bacterium | reverse complement strand
GGCAGCCGAGGGATGATGTCGGGGCCCATGAGGCGAGTGTCGCGCCCGATCCCGTTGCGTGCGGGGATGAAGAACATCGCCGACGCCATCGTGATCGCGACGGTCCCGTCGTCGATGAGGCCCTGGAACGGGAGGAGCCGGGACCAGCCAGGGATGATGAACAAGCCCACGTTGAGGTCGACGCGGAACACCCACAGCGCCGCGGTGGTGACGAAGATCCCCATGATCCACCGCTCCTCGAAGGAGACGGGTCCCAGCTCCTGCCGCTCGGTGTTGATCACCTCGTGCTCGACCGTCACTTCGCCCGGGGTTCGGTAGAAGACCTGGGTGATGAAAAACCACGCGACGCCGAGCATGATCGTTCCGATCGGGAGCGCCATGACGATCCACTGGCCGAAGGCGATGGGCGGCGCGTCGGGGAACAGGATCGCGAAGATGCGCACGAAGGAGAGGTTGGGAGGTGTGCCCACCAGCGTGGTGAGTCCGCCCACGGACGCTCCATACGCGATGCCCAGCATCAATGCGACCGCGAAGTTGTGGCTCCGGTCGCCGAATTGGTCCTCGATCTTGAGGACGATCGCGAGTCCGATGGGGACCATCATCACGGCCGTGGCCGTATTCGAGATCCACATGGAGAGGAACGCGGCCGCGAGCATGAATCCGAGTACGATACGGGGCGGTCCGCCACCGACGGCGTGGATGATGTTGAGCGCGATCCGCCGATGCAGATTCCACTTCTCCATGGTCAGGGCGATCATGAACCCCCCGATGAACAGCACGATCGTGCTGTTGAAGTAGATCGGAGCGGTCTCACCGCCGCCCATGATCCCGAGAAGCGGGAAGAGGAACAGTGGAAGCAGGGCGGTCGCGAAGAGCGGGATCGCGTCCGTCACCCACCAGACGGCCATGAGGAGCGCGACCGCGGCGAGTCGGCTGGAGGGCCCGTTCGTGGGATCGATGGGGAAGACCAGCAACAAGGTGAAGAGGGTCAAGCCGAGCCAAAGGCCGATGACTTGGCCCTTCCCCCCAGGGGGTCGCGGAACGTGCTCCATTCAGTCGTCGGATGGCGTGGATGAGAGCGCTTCGATGCGTTCGATGAACAGGTCGAAGACCCGCAGGAGGCCCCAGCCAGCACCGAGAAGGATGCCGAACACTTGCCAAAGGCCACGGCGGTGGGCTTCCTGGACCATGCTCTGAAGGCTCTGCATGCCCGAGAGGATCGGCAGTCGGCCCGCTCTTCGCCAGGGTCCTCGATGCGCGCCGCCGTCCGTAGCTGGGGCCTCGATCACGGGGCGGCCGTGGCCTGGCCGGGATGTGGTGGGGTAGCTTGCCGAACTCGTTGGCTCCGCCGAAACCCTGCGGGGCCGCCTCGATCACCAGCGCTTGGGAGTCGGAACATGGATCGAAAAGCCTTCCTCGGAGCGGCCGCGTCGCTCGCTTTCGCCGGCTTCGGTCCGAACGGGGCCGTGGCCAGAGGGTCGGGGCGTCCCCTACGGGCCCGATTCTGGCCCGGCTACGAGGATGCGATCGTCGTCGACTTCCTCGCGAGCCCCGGCTACTTCAACTACCCACTCAATCCGCCGCTCGACGCGGAGATGGTGCGTAACGGCGTCGATTCGGGGATCACCGCGGTCAACCTGACGGTCAGCCGAGGCACGTTCGCGGAGACGGTCGACGGCATCGCAGGCTGGTTGGGTCGAATCGAGCGCGTTCCTGACGCGTTCGTGCAGGTTCGGACGGTGCCGCAGCTCCTGGAGGCGAAGGAGCGATCCCAGCTCGGTATCGTCTTCGGCTTCCAGGACACCACTCCGTTCGAAGGGCGCCTGGACCCGATCGAGACGTTCCACAATCTCGGCGTCCGGGTCACCCAACTCACGTACAACGTGCGCAACCTGGTCGGTGACGGATGCCTGGAGGCGGCGAACGGAGGACTGACAAGGTACGGGCACCAAGTCGTCGAGCGCATGAACGAGCTCGGAATGATCGTGGACCTGAGCCACTGCGGTCAGCGAACCACGGCCGAAGGGATCGCGGCGTCCTCGTCTCCTCCGGCGATCACGCATTCCGGCTGCAACGCAGTGGCGAGGCACCCCCGGTCGAAGGACGACACGGAGCTCCGCGCGCTCGCCGAGAAGGGTGGAGTGATCGGGATCTACCTCATGCCCTTCCTGACGCCCGGACGGGTACCTCTGCGGAGCGACGTGCTCGACCACATCGAGCATGCGATCGATGTCTGCGGAGAGGACCACGTCGGCATCGGGAGTGACCTGTCGACGACTCCGATCGACGGGAGCGACGAGTACTGGTCCCGACACCGAGAGTTCGTGGCCCGCCGCATCGAGCGCGGCGTGGCAGCCCCGAACGAGGACCCGGACATCCTGTTCACGGTCCAAGACCTGAACTCGCATCGACGCATGGAGCTGATCGCGGACGGCCTCGCGAACCGGGGACATCCGGACCGGATCATCGAGAAGGTGATCGGGGCGAACTGGCTCCGACTGTTCCGCGAGGTGTGGCCTTCATGACACTGCGCGCTGGGATGGATCGTTGAGCAGCGACGCCGGGCTCGAAGCGCCCGCTGACGGACGGCCGATCCAGGTACTCATCACCGGGGGGACGGGCTACGTCGGGGGTCGACTGCTGCTCCGGCTGCTGGAACGCGGCGAGAGGGTGCGCGTGCTCGTGCGGGACCTCGAGCGGGCGAAGGCGCGGGGTTGGTCGGACGACGTAGAGCTCGTTCAGGGAGATCTCCTCGACGTCGACTCGCTCCGGGCCGCGTTGGAGGGCATCGACGTGGCGTATTACTTGGTCCACTCGATGTGCGCCCGGGATGACTTCGCGGAGGTCGATCGCCAGGCTGCGCACAACTTCGTGGAGGCGGGGCAGCAGCTGAAGCAGGTGATCTATCTGGGCGGCATCGCGCCGGCTTCCAGCTCCGCATTCGACTCGTCCGAGCACCTCTCCAGTCGCAACGAGGTCGGCGAGATCCTTCGTGCTGGGCTACCGACCACCGAGCTGCGAGCGGGACCGGTCATCGGGGGTGGATCGGCTTCGTTCGAAATGGTCCGCTACCTGACGGAGCGACTGCCGGCCATGGTCGCCCCCAGGTGGATCCTCAACGAGGTCCAGCCCGTCTCGGTACGAGACGCGCTGTCGTATCTGATGGCCGTCAAGGGTCGCACCGATGCCTTCGGGATCATCGATATCGGGACCGAACCGCTCACCTTCAAGCAGATGATGGAGCGGTACGCGGAGGTGCGCGGGCTTCCGCGATTGATCGTGCCCGTCCCGGTGCTCGCACCCAGGCTCGCTGCGCTCTGGGTGGGCTTCGTGACGCCGATCCCCAACTGCCTCGCAGTGCCGCTCGTAGAGGGGGTGGTCCACCCCGTGCTCGGAGACACGAGGCGAGCGCGGAGCCTCTTCCCCGAAATCGAGCCGATCTCGTATCGAAAAGCCGTCGAGTTGGCGCTTCAAAAGACCGATGCCGGTGAGGTCGTGACGAGGTGGAGCATCGCGGGAGGCGCACCCGATTCCGGTGTCCGGTTGGTCGACGAAGAGGGCGTCGTGCGAGAGGTGCGGACTCAGGTCGTGGACGCGAGTCCCGAGTCGCTGTTTCGGGCGTTTTCGAGCCTCGGTGGGGAGCGGGGGTGGAGGGTTTGGAATTGGGCGTGGGTGGCCCGTGGCGTGCTCGACCAGTTGGTGGGGGGCCCGGGCCTCCGTCGCGGTCGACGGGACCCGGACGTGCTCTACCCCGGAGAGGCGCTCGACTTCTGGCGAGTGGAGGAGTACCGCCCGCACTCCCTCCTGCGCCTGCGCGCGGAAATGAAGGTCCCCGGCCGTGCGTGGCTCCAATTCGAGGCGATTCCCGAGGAGGGTGGGACGCGGCTCGTGCAGACGGCGTTCTTTGCGCCGACGGGCTTCTTCGGATGGCTTTACTGGTACGGGATCTACCCGTTCCATGCGTTGATCTTCAGCGACATGGTCAAAGCGGTGGCCCGAGACGCCGAGGCGCTGGAGCTTGATCCCAAAAGGTAAAGGCGCCCATCTTGGCGGCCGGCCTCCGTCCTACGTCCCCGAAAGCCCGGTACCGGTGCCCAAACTCCACATTCGAGACGCGCGGGTCTCCGACGCGGAGATGATCGAAGCCGTGCATTACTCGTCCAGGGAGGCGGTATACGACGGCCAGGTCGCCGACTGGCCCCCGCCCGGCCCGGATCGGCCGGGGCGAATCGAGCGCTGGAAGGAGTGGCTGGCCGACCCGGCGATCACCTGCGTGGTCGGTGAATCGGATGGCGAAATCCTGGGCTTTTGCACCATCCGTGCCTCACTCGACGAGGGCGAGGACGCGTCGGTCGCCGAGATGCCGACCCTGTACGTGCGCCCCGACTCGTGGCATCTCGGCTATGGTCGGGCGCTCTGCGAGGCGGGCTTGGAGGAGGCCCGGAAGAGAGGCTTTCGAACGCTCACGTTGTGGGTCCTCGAGATGAATCGACGGGCGCGCGACTTCTACAAGGAATTCGGCTTCCACCCGGACGGAGGCACGAAGGTCGACGAGCTGACGACAGAACGGCTCGTGGCGTTCCGCTACCGCATCGACCTCACGCGTAGATGAGCCGGGCCATCGCGTCCTTCATTCGCACGATTCCGGATCATCCGAAGCCCGGGATTCTCTACCGGGACATCACGGGCCTCCTCGAGGACGCGCGGGGACTTCGGATGGCGGTGGATCTCATCATCCACCGCTACATCGACCGGCGCATCGACGTCGTCGCGGGGATCGAGGCGAGAGGCTTCATTTTCGGCACGGCGGTCGCGTACGAGCTCGGCCTGGGCTTCGTACCGATCAGGAAGGCGGGCAAGCTGCCGGGGAAGGTGGTCGGGATCGACTACGAGCTGGAGTACGGGTCCGACCGCATGGAGGTGCACGTCGACGCGATTGCGCGGGGCGCCTCGGTTCTGCTGATCGACGACCTGATCGCCACGGGCGGCACCGCTCTGGCTGCGATCGAGTTGATCCGTGGGGTCGGCGGCTCGGTGAACGACGCCTGCTTCGTTGTCGACCTGCCGAGTCTGGGCGGCGCGGATCGCCTCCGAGCGCAGGGCTGCTCGGTCTTCACGCTCTGCGCATTCGAGGGCGAGTAGCCTCAGCCCGCCAGCTTGTCGAGCTCCTCGGCCAACTCGATGTCCCACGTGGTGACCCCGCCCGCATCGTGTGTGGTGAGGTCTACGCGGACCGAGCGGTAGACGTTGAACCACTCTGGATGGTGGTTCTTACGTTCGGCGCACAGCGCCGCGGATGTCATGAAGCCGAAGGCCTCCACGAAGTCGGCGAACTCGAACTCCTTTCGGATCTTCCCGTCACGAACGGACCATCCGTCGAGGCGGCCGACCGCCTCGTCCAAGGCAGCGCCGGTCAAGAGCGTTCGATCGCTCATCGGTAGCTCTCCTCGATCATGCGGGTGATGTCATCCATGCGATCCGCGAGCCGATCGATGGCCGCGAGGTAACGCCGTTCCCACTCCGGTACGCCGGCCGGATCGTCCGTTTCGATCTCGTAGCGGATCCCTGGGAGCATCCACGACGCGTAGCCGCTGAATGGATCCGGCGAGACATACAGCGAACGGCTCCAAGGCCGGTCCTGGAGGCCGCGATCGTCCAACCATGCCTTCTCCAGCGCGATGAAGCCGTCGTTGACGCGAGCCGCGACCGAGGGTCGGATGGATCCGGCCGTCACGCGAGCTCGTCGAGCCTCGTCGAGGCGTGCCGCCGCTCGATCGAGGGTCGTCGTGGCCTCGACGAGGTCGTCCAGGTCGACATCCACCCGACGCTCTTCGGCGACCTCGTGTAGCGTACTCACGTGCGTCCGAGTGTCGGTTGCGTACCGCACGACGTCGTACGGCAGGAGGTCGGCGTTGGCCAGACGGATCGCCAACAGTCCGTCGGCGCGCGCCAGCATGGGCCCGTAGATCCACTCGGGATCTCCGAAGCGCTCGAACCAGGCGAAGTTGTCGTAATTCGAATGGTAGACACCGCTGGGGCCACCTGAACTGAGGCCAGCCGAGGGGATGCCCGCGTGCGTGTAGAACGCGATGTGGTCGGAGCCGCCGCCCAGATTCCCCATCACGGGCTCTCCGCCCTCGGCCCGCTCGGCCCACCACTCATATACGCTCTTCCCCTCGTTCGGGTAGGGGGTGTCGCGAATGGCGTCCAGGATCGGCTGCTTCAGGGAAGGGGACGACGACGAGCCGAAGTTCGGACCGGATACCGCCCCGTCGGCGTTGATGTACGCGACTGCTCCGTCCGTGAGCTCCGGAAGGAACTCTTCGACCCACTCGGAGGAACCGATGACCCCGTACTCTTCCGCATCCCAGTGAGCGATGAGGATCGAGCGACGGGGTCTACAGCCAGCTTCGGCCAGCTCCCCCAACGCCTCGGCGAGCGTGAGGAGCATTGCAGTTCCGCCATTCGGATCGACCGCGCCGAAGCCCCACGGATCGTAGTGGGCACCGAGGATGACCCACTCGTCAGGAAAGTCCGAACCGACCAGCGTGCCAACGATGTTGGTGGCCCTCGTCAGCGCCTTGGGTTGATTGACGCGCACACGCACGGTCAGTTCGGGGCCACCTACGATCCGGTACGGCATGTCGAGTCCACCCTGCCACTCGTCGGGTGCGGTGGTGCCCGACATGCGCGAGAGGATCTCCGAGGCCGCGTTGTAGCCGATGGGGAGGACGGGGATGGTGTGAAGTCCGACGTCCGCCGGGTCGAGTCGCTCGACCTGTGTCGGTCCGTCGAGCGGAAGGGCCGGTTGGAACGGGGTCAAGGGGTCGCCGGTCCAGTCGAGCGTGAGTACCGATCCGCGTTGGATGATCTCGCCGTTGAGCATCGGACCCTCGGGGTAGGGATCCTCTTCCTCTTCCTCTTCCGGGGCGTCGTTGAACATGATCACCCCGGCGGCACCACGCTCCTCGGCGAAGAGGACCTTGAAGCCTCGGAAGTTCCCGCCGTAGCGTGCCACGACGACCTTGCCCGCGAGAGAAATCCCCATCGAGTCGAGCGCCCGATAGTCGGCTCGGGTCCCGTAGTTGGCGTACACGACCTCGCCGGTGACGTCACCGCTGCCGGAGAAGGCGTTCCAACCGTTGAGTAGGTCGGGGTGGCCCGAGAACCGGTCTTCGGGAAGCGCGGCCTCTCGGTTGTTGAGACGAATCGCGACCGGCGTCACGATATGGGCCTCGACGTCGTCCGTGAGCTGCGGGAGGTAGACGTCGTACGGGTGCTCCCGGACGTCCATTCCGGCCGCCTTCATGACCCTGCCGAGGTAGTGTCCGACCTCGACCTGGGCGGCGGATCCGGTCGGGTGCGGGTTCGCGGTGATGATCCGGAGGTGCTCCCGAAACGCGTCCCCGGAGGGGAGCTCGAGGAAGCGTGCTTCGCAGAATGCTTGGCGTGCACCGTTCGCCGCCGTGAACCCCACGGGCGTGCGCACCTGGACGGAGTTTTGGGCGTGTGTCGGGGTCGTCCAAGCCGTGGCCGTGAGCGCCACGAGGATCGTCGCGGTCGTCCGGAGTGCGGTCGTGCTCATGTCCATGTCCCGGTTGCCAAAGAGTTCTCGTCGATTCGGATCAGGGCGATCGTTCGCCCAGGATGGCCTGGGTAACCGCGCGCTGCAGGGGCGCTAGGTCGGTATACTGCGTCTCGCTGTCGACCCCCAGGTTCTGGCGGTTCGTCAGGAGCACGATGGTGACATCGTGCGAGGGTGACGCGAGGACAAAGGTACCGGTGAACCCGGTGTGCCCGAAGCTCCCCGCAGGTGCGTAGTCAGGGAGCTGCCAACCGAGAGCCTGCCCCGGAACCGCAGGTGTTAGGAACGCGTCTACGACGGCCTCGGAAAGCAGGCGGCGGCCGCTCGCTGCCCCACGGTCGAGGATGAACTGCATGAGAACGCCGGCGTCCGCTGCGGAAGCGAAGAGGCCCGCGTGCCCCGCGACGCCTTCGAACGCGTGATGCGCGTTGCCATCGTTCACCTCACCGACGAGGGTCCGCTCCCTCCAGCCGCCCCATGCGTGCGGGTCCCCCTCGATCTCGTAGCCGAAGTCTGGGTCGTGTACCATCCGGTACTCGTACGGATTGCCGTGGGACGTTGCAGCCCGGGGCCCCGCCGTCGAGTCGGTCGGTCCAAAGCCGGTCGCCCGCAGGCCGAGTGGCTCGTAGAGCGCCGTGCGGACGAAGTCGTTCAGGCGCTGGCCGGAAACCGTCTCGACGATCCGACCGAGCAACATGAAGCCCAGGTCCGAGTAGTGCCGGCCTGACCCGACCGCCCAGGCCAGGGGCAGGTCCCGCACATAGGCGTATGCCTCGTCCGCGTTCGCCGCGTGGTAGTACGTCGGTTCCCACTGCCGCAATCCGGCTCGGTGCGTCAGGAGATGGCGAATCGTGATCGTCCCCTTGGGGCCCTCCGAGAAATCGGGGAGATACGCGGACACGGGTGCCTCGAGGTCCACGATCCCCTTTTCGACCAGCATCATGAGTGCGGTGGTGGTCGCCAACACCTTCGTCACGGAGGCCATGTCGAATCGGGTGTCGGTTGTCATCGGGATCGGTGAGGACCGTCTCACGATTGCGTCGGTCCCGCCGTACTGGCCCGCACCGTAGTCGTAAAGGTGGGCGTACCCGTAGGCCTGCTCCAGAACCGTCTCGCCGCCTTCGGTGACGTGGAGGACCGCGCCGGAGAGGCGTTCCTCGCCCACCCACGCACCCACGATGGAGTCGGCGGTGACCAGATGGGGAGCCGGCGTCGGCTGAGGAGCCGGCGCGCCGGGCGCGCACCCGCCCAAGACGAGGGCGAGGGCGAGCGTGCCGAGGGTGAACGCTCGCCCCCCCGTATTCGCTATCGGGTTCGCGTCCAGATCACGAGGACGCCGCAGGGGCCCCTACCGGGAGTGGAGCCCGTGGCTCCGTACTCGATGGGGATCTCCGCTGGCCGACGGTAGATCTCGACCGCGTCGATCGACTGGAGGGGCGCGATCTGATCGATCGACAGGTCGGCCGTGACCATGGGCGACATGCGTGCGCCGTCGAGGTAGATCGTCGGGGCACAGTAGTCACCCTGACTCGCGAGCCGAACGACCCCACCCTGGTAGGCGTTCAGGTTGCCGCCCGGGGTCGTGACGAAGACGCCCGGAATCCCTCGAAAGAGGTCGGCGGAGGTCCGCGCGGGCGATCTCTCGATCGTCACAGGGGTGATGAACCTTCCCAGGCCTCGCGTCACTCGACGAACGAATCCGTTGCGGACCAAGTTGTGCTCGAGCACCGGCCGCTGCAGCGAGACGAGCAATCCGTCGATGGGCATGGGAGCCGCAGCGATCCGGAACTGGATGTCCATCGACGCGCCGTCGCCGAGCTCGAAGACCCCCGCGGCGGTCTCCTTGAATCCGAAGGCGGACGCGATGAGGACGAACGACCCGGGCTCATCGGACGAGATGGTGAAGTCTCCCGACCCGTTGGTGACCGCGGTGGTGATGGAGTCTCCTCCCTCGGTCATCATGATGATCAAACCGAGCGAGATCGGTTGGCCCGTTTCGACCTCCATGAGCTTGCCGTTGATCGTCTGCCCTTGGGCGTCCGTCACGAAGCCGGCGGACAGGCCGAGCATCAGGGCGATGAGGACCGAGCACAATCTTCTTACTGCCATGGTTCGTACTGATTCCGACGGTTGCGGATCGGCGCGACAGAGGCGCCGTGATCCTTGGGTCATTCTGTTCTGCGACGTACTACCGAAGACGCCGCAAAAAGATCGATTTAATGTACGCTCGATCGCTGTTCGGCTGACACCCCCGGCCAGGCGACCGGGCGAACCAGCCCTGCGCGCTGAGCCCGGCGGGTGGTCAGCCGCCCCACGGGGCCGGCGGAGCGTCGATCGGGCTCGTCAGGTCGAACTCGGCCCGGAACCGACGGTCCGACTCCTCTCGGGTGAGCTCGTATGCGAAGACGCTGTCGGGGTGGAGCTCGAGGGTCCAAACGTTGCGCGCGGCCACCGGGACCAGCTCGGCGGTGAAACGGTCGGCTGCGAAAGATTGAACCCGCTCGGTGCCCGGACCGCGCGTTTCGCCCCCGTACTGGGATACGTCGTCCTCGCTCCCGTCTTCGTGCCGGTGGTCGTGCTTGAGGCGGAGACCCGCGGCCGTCGGGGTGACCACCCAGGTGCGGGATCGGTCATCGCCGACGTGGAAAGGGATCCGAATCTCGGCTACGTCGCATGAGCGCACGTGCATGATCAGCCGCTGGCCGGCAAACGATTCGTCGGGGGGCACCGACTCGACGACTCGGCCGGCGAACGCTTGGCCGCAAAGCTCTTGGAGCGCGTCCCAAAAGACGAGCTGAGGGTCGAGCTCGTAGGGTCGAGCTTCGGCGTCCGGGTTCGAGGGGCTGCATGCGAACAGCGCCGTGAGGGCGAGACCCACGACGACGTTCGACGGCTTTCGGCTCGATCTCCTCAAGGCTCCCTCCTCTACCGCCGCGTCCGAAGGACCGTACTATAGTGGCCCCTGAATGCGAATACAGCCCGGACGACCCCGATGATGCTTGGTTCACTCCTCGTTGCCGCTCTCCTCCAAGTGCCTGCCCAGAGCATGGAGCTCGTGCCGGGCACCCGCTACGATCCATCGATCCCGACGCTGGAAGACGTGGTCGGACACGGATTTGGCGACGAGGTTACGCCCCCGGATGCGGTCGTCCGGTACTTCCAGGCGCTCGCCGAGGCCGCACCCGCCCGGACGCAGCTGATCGAGTACGCCCGGAGTTGGGAGGGGCGTCCCCTCGTGGTATTGGTGATCGGATCTTCGGATCGGATCTCCAGCCTCGACGCGGTTCGCACCGATCTGGCGCGCTTCTCCGACGTGTCGGGGCTTTCTGACGCGGAGGTCGCAGCGTTCGTATCCGGGCTGCCGGTCGTCACCGCGCTCATGCACGGCGTACACGGCAACGAGATCAGCTCTAGCGGAGCCGCGATGGCCGAGGCGTACCACCTTCTCGCGGCCCAGAACGATCCCGCAGTCGAGGTGATCCTGGCCGAGTCGCTCGTTCTCATCGATCCGGTCGAGAACCCCGACGGGCGGGCCCGCTTCGTCCAACATACCACCAGCTCACGAGCCCGCTGGCCCAACGAAGAGAGTTACTCGGCCGAGCACGACGAGCCGTGGCCGGGGGGGCGCGGGAATCATTACCTGTTCGATCTCAACCGCGATCTCTTCATCCAGAGTCAACCGGAGACACGCGGAAAGGTGCAGGTCTTCCTCGACTTTCGGCCGCACGTGGTGGCCGATCTCCACGAGATGGGTGGCAACTCCACCTATTTCTTCCCTCCGACGGCTCCGCCGGAGAATCCGTGGTACGGTGAGCGCCAGATTGCGCAAATGGAGTTGTTCGGGCGCGCCAACGCCGAGGCGTTCGACCGGCGCGGTTTCGCCTACTTCAACCGCGACGTGTACGACCTCTTCTATCCCGGATACGTGGACATGTGGCCCATGAACCACGGCGCGCTGGGGATGACCTACGAGCAGGCATCGGCACGTGCCCTGGTGCTTCGAAAAGACGACGGAGACCTCCTCACGTATGGGGACGGCGTGCTCCACCATTTCACGGCCGCCATAACTACCGCGGAGACCGCCGCCCGGAATCGAGAGCGGATCCTGCGCGACTACTTCGAGTTCCGGCGAGAGGGGATCGAGCTCGGAAGCCGGGGACCCGCGGAGTACGTGCTTCATTCGTCCCACGACCCCGGCATGGCCCAGCGTCTGGCGCGCATGCTCGTACGTAACGGCATCGAGGTCCGCGAGGCGAATGGCCCGGTCTCGACGGGCGGCCGTACTCTGCCAGCCGAGGGGACGTTCGTGGTGCCGATGGCCCAGCCCGCGCACCGCTTCGTTCGTAACCTGCTCGACGACCACGTGCCCATGGACGAGGCGTTCGTTCAGCGCCAGATCGAGCGTCGGGCCCGGAGGGAGGGCGACGAGATCTACGATCTCACGGCGTGGAGTCAGTCCCTGCTTTGGGATGTCGAGGTCGTCGCCGCGGATCAGCGAACCGGTGCCGCCGGGGATCTGGTACGCGGGGAGCGACTCACGGCCGGCGACTCCGAGCTTCCGGATGCGTTGGTCGGGTACCTCATGCCGTGGGGTACCGCCGCGGCCGAAGCCGTCGCCGCGGCCCTGCGGGAAGGCGTCCGCGTGCGCGCGGCGGGCGAGGCGTTCACCCTCGGCGGTCGCGAGTTCGGCGTCGGCACGGCCATCGTGCGGATCTCCGAGAATGCGCCGGACCTCCGCACCCGCTTGGGGCGGATCGCCGCGGCACACGGCGTCGAGGTCGTTCCGGTAGACGACTCCTACGTCAGCGAGGGCGCCTCGCTGGGAGCGAACAGCGTGCGTGCGCTCCGCTCACCGAGGGTGCTGCTCGTATACGACTCGCCGGGATCGACCTACTCCGTCGGCTGGGCTCGGTATGTTCTGGAGCGGCGCTACGGTCAGCCCACGGTTGCGGTTCGAGCCGACCGTCTTGGCGGCGCGCGTCTCGCCGACTTCGACGTCATGGTGTTTCCGAGCGGCAACTACTCCGGTACGGTGGGCAGCGGGCTCGTCGATGAGATTCGGAGCTGGGCCGGCGATGGCGGGACGATCGTGACCATCGGGAATTCGACGCGATGGGCGACGGAGGTCGGTTTGCTTTCGACCGTGGCCGAACGGAGGGGCGGGCGCGCCGTCGGGTCGGATCCGCCAGCGGACGACGTATCCGAGCAGCCGATCGAGTATCTGGAGGAGATCGTCCCGGCCGACGAGGCGCCCGAAAGCGTGCCCGGCGCCATCGTGCGCGTGATCCTGGATCGCGACCATTGGCTCTCGGCGGGCACGGACGGGGAGATCGGCGTGCTCCTGGAGGGCTCGCGCGTCTTTCGGCCGCTGACCCTGGATGACGGCACGAACGTGGGCCGCTATGGAGAGCTCGAGAATCTCGTCGCGAGCGGAATCGTGTGGGAGGAGGCGAGGCCGCAGCTCGCGTCCAAGGCGTACCTCATGCACGAGTCTCTCGGGTCGGGTCAGATCGTGGCGTTCGCGGAGGACCCCAACTACAGGGCGTACTCCGAGGCGAGTCAGCTGCTCTTCATGAACGCGATCCTCCTCGGACCCGGTCGATAGGTACGGTCGAGTGGAGGAGCGGAGATGACCGGGCGTGGCAACGCTCGCCCGGTCCAGGCGGTGGACGCGGAGGCGTGGATCCGCCTGCGGACGGAGCTTTGGCCCGAGTCACCGCACGACCACCCCGTCGAGGTCACGAGCTACTTCGAGGCGCCGCCTGGGCGAGCCGCGTGTTTCGTGGTCGAAGACGGCAGCGGCGCGGTGGTGGGTTTCGCGGAGGTGGGGCTCCGGAGCTACGCGGAGGGGTGCGTGTCGTCGCCCGTCGGATACCTCGAAGGCATCTACGTGGCTCCAGGAGCGCGACGAGTCGGCCACGCGCGATCGCTCGCGGCGTCCTGCGAGGCGTGGAGTCAGTCCATGGGGTGCCGCGAGTTCGCCAGCGACCGGGCGATCGACAATGAGGTCAGCAGCGCCCTGCACGAGGCGCTTGGCTTCGAGGAGGCCGCGCGATTGGTCTGTTACCGAAAGGCGTTGTGAAGGCCGACGTTCACTGTCCCGAGTGCGGCGCCCCCGGCGTTGCCGATCCGGACGCGTGCAACGTGGTCTTTCAGACCGTGGTCGGCTGGGAGTTCGGTCGTCCCGAGCTCTTCGGGGTACACGGTCTGACGGTGGACGCGTACTCGCTTCAGCATCCTGACAGGTACATGGAGTCCTCCAAATCAGCGGCGGCTCACCTTGCTGGACTCTGCTGGCGAGTCGAGGGGAGAGACGTGGGCGACTCCGCCTCGATCAGCAAGAGGATCAGCGGATGGCTCGACGGCCGTGCCGATCTTCCGAGGGTCGAGCCTCCACCGAAGGGCGAGCGTGGAGCCCTGACCATCATGCACGTGTTCGAAACCGAGGGAGACGCCCGCCACGTCGAAAGAGTGCAGGAGTGGGCGCGATCGGTTTGGTCCGCATGGACCGTGGGTCACGCGCAGGCCCGTGCATGGCTGGAGGCCCTGGGCATCGAGGTATACCACGGGCGCGGGGAGGGTCCCTGATGAGCGATCGGCAGGACCGCAAGCTCGACGAGGTTGTCGTCGCGCGCTATACGTATCGGCACGAGGCCGAGTTCGCCGCGGGGTTCTTGAAGGATGCCGGAATCCCGTACCGGCTTCAGATCGACGATCCCTCGCTCGGGATCTCCGTCTCGACGTCGGCGACGCTGTGGGTGCTCGGCATGGACGAGCGCCGTGCTCGGGAGATTCTGGATGTGGACGGGACGGGTTTGGCGATTTCGTCCGTTTCGGGGCGCGACTGGGGGGCCATCCCCGGGCCGGCCGAGGGACCCGAGCGAGATCCCGTGGACGACGCGGTGGTCCGAGAAAGGGCGGGGCCGCCGACCAAATCCGAGACCGCGCTCACCGGGAGAGAACGGTTGATCTCCGTGGTGGTCGGTGTCGGGACCGTGAGCACGCTCGCGATCGAAGCGATTCGTGATGCACCGAGCGCGGTCTGGACCGGCATCAGCCTCCTCGGGGCGCTCCTCGTCGTGGTGGGGCTGACCGGGCACGCCCCACGGGTCCTCCGGGGCTTCCTGTCCGCACTTTCCGGGGACGTCCGCTGAAGACGCGCCTCCCACCGACACTCGAGAGCAAGGGGTAGGACGCATGCGAGCAGTCACGTTCGACGTGACGATTCCCAGCTACGTCGTGGGCAAGACACTGGGCAAGGTGACCGAGGCGGCGGTTTTCGGCGGTCTGAGCGGGGTTCGCTTCGGCGACGTTCCGGAGCCGCGCCTGCCCGGAGACGACTGGGTCAAGCTCGAGATCATCAAGGCGGGCATCTGCGGGTCCGACATCGGCAACTTGACGCTGAAATCGAGTCCGGCCATGGAGCCGTTCGGTTCTTTCCCCGCGGTTCTCGGCCACGAGATCCTCGCTCGCGTCGTGGAAGTCGGCTCGAGCGTACGCCATATCGAAGTCGGACAACGTGTTGCGGTTGATCCGGGGGTTTCCTGCGACGTGCGGGGATTTCCGGTGGCGCACCGGTGCCCCTCGTGCGCGGATGGCCTTCCCGCGACCTGTACCCGAGCGGGTGAAGAAGGGCGGACCGTCATCGACGGCACCCCCATAAAGCGTGGTATGACCATAGGTTACCACGGCAGCTTACCGGGGGGTTGGGGGGATCGGATGATCGCCCATCAGAGTCAGCTGTTCCCCGTTGCGGACGAGATGTCCGATCACACGGCGGTGCTGATCGAGCCTCTGGCCGTGGGCATGCACGCCGCGTTGCGCTCCCGACCGTTACCGGAGGGCCCGGTGTTGGTGATCGGGAGCGGACCGATCGCGCTCGGAGTCGTGTGGGCGCTGAGGGCCTCCGGATACGAGGGCGAGCTCGTCGCCCAGATGAAGCGACCCCATGAGCAGAAGCTGGCGAGAGCGTTCGGCGCGAGCGATGTCGTCACGCCGGGCGAGGAAGCGCGAGACGCCCTCATCGATACGGGCGCCCAGGCGTACATGCCGATCGTGGGTGACGAGGTCTATGCGGGCGGGGGATTCCCCTTGATCTTCGACTGTGTGGGCAGCGGAGAGACGATCAAGCAGGGACTCCGCTACGCGTGCGTCCGTGGAACGATCGTTCTACTTGGATGCGCTGCTGAGATTCCAAAGCTCGACCTGACCTTCGTCTGGGCCAACGAGCTGAAGATCCAGGGCTATCAGTGCTACGGGGACGAGCAGTGGCGGGGCAAACTAGAACATACGTTCCAAATTACACACGACATGCTCCTGGAGACCGGAGTGGCGGTCGAGGACATGGTGACGCACGTGTTTCCCCTCGCGCAGTACCGGAACGCGCTGAGCACGGCCGCGAACCACCGCAAGACGGGCTCGGTGAAGGTCGTCCTCGATCCGCAAGCGGGCTGACCCAAGAACATGTCGTCGCGACTACACGTCGTCGTCGTGGGCGGGGGCGTAATCGGATTGTCCTGCGCCTACTACCTGGCGCGAGGTGGAGCTCGCGTCACGCTCCTCGAGCGAGACCACGTCGGTGCCGGGGCGTCGTGGGGGAACGCCGGGACCGTGTCGGCGGGACACCCCCCGCTCAACCGTCCGGGCCGCGTTCGGGACGGGCTCCGCCAGATGCTCGACCCCACGAGCCCCCTTTATATCCAGCCCCGAGTGGACGTGAAGCTGTGGAAGTGGTTGTACGACTTCGCGATACATTGTACTGACGACCATGTCGAGCACGCGATGCGGATCATGGCCCCACTCGGCAAGGAGGCCTTCGCGCTCTTCACCGAGCTGGTTCACGAAGAGCGGATCCAATGCGGCTACCGACCCGAGGGCTACTTCGATGTGTGCTCCACCGAGTCGGGGCTCGACGGGGCGCGGCACGAGGCGGGCATCATCGAGCGCTACGGCTATCACCCCGAGCACCTCGATGGCGAGGAGCTGCGCCGGCGCGAGCCGGCCTTCTCGGAGAGCGTGATTGGGGGCGTGTATTATCCGGAAGCCGCCATCCTCCAGCCTTCACGCTTCTTGACGAGCCTCGCGGACGCGTTGCTGAGGCACGGCGGTGCGATCCTCGAGGGGGTCGACGTGCGCGAGGTGCGCGTTGTCGCCGGTCGCGTTACCGGCGTGAGAACGACCGCGAGCAGCGTAACCGATAATAGTATGATTAAGGGTGACTCGCTGGGTGCGGACGTCGTCGTGCTCGCGACGGGTCCGTTCAGCCTCGCGATGGCACGGGTGGCGGGCGCTCGCCTTCCGGTCCAGCCTGGGAAGGGGTATCACCGGGATATCGAGATCGGCCCCAACGGGGCGCCCGCGCTCAACGTGGCCTGCGTCCTCAGTGAGTCGTCGGTCTTCTGCACGCCAATGGACACGTTCGTGCGGTTCGCGGGGACGATGGAGTTCTCGGGCTCGAATCACGTGATGCGTCATGACCGACTACGGCAGCTGACGACGGCCGCGCGCGAGGCGTTCCCCGCGCTCGGCAGCGCGCGGCCGAACTCGGAATGGGTCGGTCTTCGGCCCATGTCGGCCGACGGCCTGCCGATCGTGGGTCCGCTCGGTGACGTCGAGGGCCTCGTCGTGGCGACCGGCCACGGGATGCTGGGACTCACCCTCGGGCCGCTCACCGGTCAGATGGTCGCGAATCAGGTGCTGGGGGGCGAAGAGCCGAGGCTCGAGGGACTGTCGCCCGACCGGTTCCGGTAGGCGCTGGTCGGTTCCGGTAGGCGCTGGTCGGTTCCGGTAGGCGCTGGTCGGTTCTGGTAGGCGCTGGTCGGTTCGCGGTCGCGGAAGGAGGCCCCGCTACGGCCTCAGATCGAGCGGTATGACCTCTGGATAGACCTTGCTGTTCGGTCGCGCTCCGTTGACGTCGATCCCCTCAAGCTTGAGCAGAGATACCTTCGCGGCCAGGCCCCCCGAAAAACCGATGAGCCGTCCGTCGGAGCCCACGACTCGGTGGCACGGGATCACGATCGGAATCGGGTTGGCCCCGACGGCCTGGCCCACGGCCCTTGCTTGGTCGGGCTTGCCCAACGAGTCCGCGACCTGCCCGTACGAGACCACGTGCCCATACTCGATTTGGAGCAGCCGTGCGTATACGTCTCGCTGGAAGTCGGTGGCGACGCCCGAGAGGTCGAGATCAAGGTCGAAGGTGCGCCGCTTCTTCGTGAGGTACTCCTCGACTTGGGCCACCGTCGCTTGGAGGAGACTCGGCCAGGCGTCCGGCGGGTCGGTGTTGCGCTCTCGTGGCAGCGCCCCGAACTCGATACGCCTCAGGCCGACCGCGGATGTCCAGATCGTGATCGGCCCGACCCTCGTGTCGGGGAGGTGCGCCGAATGAACCTCGAGCGACGTCAGTGTGCTTCTCCCCCGAATTCCTTCTTCAGCGCCTCTTGAAGCGCATCGAAGCCTAGAAGCGCGCACTTGATCCGAACCGGGAACTTGCTCACGCCCTGGAGTGCACGGAGATCTCCGAGGTCTCGATCCTTCGCCGCGTCCCCGTCGCCGTGCATCATGTCCGTGAAGCGCCGCGCCAGGTGATCCGCTTCGTCCAGGCTGCGACCCTCGAGAAGCGTCGTCATCATGCTGACCGCCGCCTGCGAGATCGAGCACCCCTGCCCCACGAACTTCGCTTCGGCGATCCGGTCGTCTTCGATCCTGAGCTGCAACCGGATCTCGTCTCCACACACCGGGTTGGCCATGTGGACCTCCACACTCTTCCCGTCAAGCTCGGACTTGTTCCGAGGGTTGCGGTAGTGCTCCAGGATGAGCTGCTGATACAGCGAGGTGAGTTGTGGCGTTTCCATGGCATCCGATTGCGAGTCCGGCGCGGCCAATGTAAGGCGCGGAGCGCGATTCAGCATCCCGGGCCCGGAGCCGTCCGATCTCACCTCGAGCGCACGGCCATCGCTGTGCCCCACCCAGCGCGTCGGATCAGGCGAAAATCGCGCTGACCTGGGCGAGACCGGCGACCAGCCGATCGACGTCGTCCCGGTTGTTGTACAAGTAGAACGAGGCCCTCGCGGTCGACGAGACCCCGAAGTGCTTCATGACGAGTTGGGCGCAGTGGTGACCGGCCCGAACCGCGACTCCTGCGGAGTCCAGGATCGTGGAGATGTCGTGCGGATGCGCATCGCCCAGCGTGAACGAAACCACCGCCGAGCGCTCAGACAGGGAGTCGGGGCCGAAGATCCGAATATCGGGGATCGGCCTCAATCGCTCGAGCGCGTACGAGAGCAGATCCTGCTCGTGCTCTACGATCGCCTCCATGCCGATCTCGGCGAGGAAATCGATTGCCACCCCCATGCCGATGGCTCCGGCGATGTTCGGCGTGCCGGCCTCGAACTTGTGAGGGATAGCCGCCCAGGTGCTCTGCTCCCGCTCCACCACGCTGATCATCTCCCCACCACCCTGATACGGCGACATCGCCTCGAGGAGGTCGCGCCGCCCCCACAGGACACCGATGCCGGTCGGTGCGCACATCTTGTGGCCACTGAATGCGTAGAAGTCCGCGCCGAGCGCTTGTACGTCGACCGGGGTGTGGACCGCGCCCTGGGCGCCGTCCACGACGACCACCGCGCCAGCGTCATGAGCGGCGTCGACGACACGTTCGATCGGGTTGATGGTGCCGAGCGCGTTCGAGACGTGCGAGATCGCGACGATCTTCGTCCGCTCGGTGAGCAGCCGGGAGAGGTCGTCGAGCACGAGCCGTCCCTGTTCGTCGATCTCGATGTAGCGGAGCTTGGCACGGCGGCGCTGTGCGAGAAGCTGCCAGGGGACGATGTTCGAGTGGTGCTCGAGCACCGAAATCAGGATCTCGTCGCCCTCTTCGACGTTGTCCAGACCCCACGCCATCGCCACCAAGTTGAGCGCCTCGGTGGTTCCCCGGGTCCATATGACCTCGGCTGGCTCGGCCGCGTTGACCCACCGCGCCACCGTACCTCGCGCGTCTTCGAAGGCGATCGTGGCGCGACGCGACAGCTCGTGAATTCCACGGTGGACGTTGGCGTTGTCGTGCTCGTAATAGGCGCTGAGCGCATCGAGCACCGCGCGCGGCTTTTGAGAGGTCGCCGCGCTATCCAAGTAGGCCAACGGCTGTCCGTTGATCGACTGGGCCAGCGCGGGAAACTGGCCGCGAACCCGCTCCACGTCGAAGCCGGCCCTGGAGCCGCGCCGGGGTTCGGCAGAGATCGTCCCCATGTATGAAGCTACTCCATGTCGATGTAGACGTCGCCGTCCCGCACGTCCACGGGGAACGATCGGACCGGCCGGATCGCGGGAAGCGTCTTCCGCGCGCCGCTGCACGAGTCGAAACGGGCCCCGTGGTACATGCAGACCACGTCGCGACCGTCGAGCTCTCCATCGGAGAGCGGATAGTCTTCATGCGAGCAGCGGTCGAGCAGCGCGCAGATGTCGCCCTCGACGTTGGCGAGTACGATCTGGACACCGTCGGCGCTCACGCCCTTCAGCTCACCCACCGGGCAATCCTGCTCCGAGGCGACTCTCACCCACTTTGCCACGCCTGACTACCGGTGCTGAGCGAGCTTCTGCTCGATGACCCCGGTCACCTTCTCTACGACGCCTCCCAGCGGGAGCTTCGAGAGGACTTCGCCGAGGAACCCGAGCACGACCAGCCGCTCGGCTTGGACACGATCCAATCCCCGACTCATCAGGTAGAACTTCGCTTCCGCGTCGAGTTGACCGACGGTCGCGCCATGCGAGCATTTCACGTCGTCCGCCTCGATCTCGAGATTGGGCAACGAGTCTGCCCGCGCACCGGGAGACAACAGGAGGTTCCGGTTGGTCTGATACGCGTCCGTCTGCTGCGCCCCGGGATGGACCCGGATGATACCGCGGAAGACCGACCGGCTGTGCCCGTCGAGGGCGCCCTTGTAGAGGAGATCGCTGCTCGTGTGGGGTGTGACGTGGTCCTGGCTCGTGTTGAAGTCGAAATGCTGGTCGCCGTCGCCGAAGTAGAGGCCCAGCATGTCCGAGCTCGCACCCGGCCCGAGGAGACGTGCGTTCAGGTCGACCCTCGTGACCGATGCGCCCAAGGCGACGTTGAGCGTATCCAGGGTGGCGTCCCGCCCCGCGAGCGTCCTCTGGACCGACTGATAGAAGGCGTTCCGGCCAAGGCGCTGCAGCGCGACGTACTGGACTTGCGAGCCCTGGTCGGCAATGACCTCCACCGCGGTGGAGGTGAGCGTCTGGGTTTCGAAATCGTCTGAGACGACTTCGTCCACGTACGAAACCCTGCTATCGCGGTCCGCGATGATGAGCACACGGCTGAAATACGCGGTACCGGGCTCGCTCAACCAGCGCGTGACGCGGATCGGCAGGTCGAGCTGCACACCCTTCGGCACATGCAGGAAGATGCCGTCTGACCAAAGGGCGGCGTTCAATGCGGCGAACTTCCCTTCCTCCGCCGGGACCGCCTTCGTGGCCAGATGCTCTCGGGTCAGCTCCTCGTGGTTCTGGACCGCGGCGTGGAGCGACGTGAGCACGACGCCCTGCACCTCCAACTCGGGCGCGAGGTCGGCGTGAACCACGTGGCCGTCGACGATCACGATGTGACCGGATGCCTCGTGGTCTTCGTCCATGGTCGCGCGCAGTCGCTCGGGCCAGGCGGTCGGGTCGTCGGGTGCGGTCTCCGACTCGGAGAGGCGCAGCGCTTCCAAGTCGAGCTTCTTGCGGAGGTCCGTATATCGCCACTCTTCGAGCTTGGTCGTCGGCATGGGGCTGCGCTCGTACACATCCCAGGCGGCCACGCGGCGCTCACGAAGCCACTCCGGCTCTGCGAGTGCGATCCGCTCTACCGACGCCCCGTTGAGCGCCTCGGTGACACCTTCCGTCAGTCCGATATCGGTCAATGTAGTGCTCGCCATGTTCAGCCCACCGACCCTTCCATTTCGAGTTCGATGAGTCGGTTCAGCTCGACTGCGTATTCGAGCGGAAGCTCCTTCGCGATCGGCTCGATGAAGCCGCGGACGATCATCGCCATCGCCTCCTCCTCGGAGATCCCCCGGCTCATCAGGTAGAAGAGCTGCTCTTCGCCGATCTTCGAGACCGAGGCCTCGTGCCCGACGTTCGCATCGTGTTCCTCGATCTCGATATAGGGGTAGGTGTCCGTGCGTGACGTGTCGTCGATCAGGAGGGCGTCGCATTCGACGTTGGAGCGGGCATGGTGCGCGCCCTCATGAACCTTGCAGAGGCCGCGGTACGTCGAGCGTCCGTGACCCTTGGAGATCGACTTCGAAACGATCGAAGACGTCGTGTACGGAGCGGCGTGCACGACCTTTCCGCCCGTGTCCTGGTGCTGCCCGTCACCCGAGTAGGCGATCGAGAGGATCTCGCCGTGGGCGCCCTCACCCATGAGATAGCAGGACGGGTACTTCATGGTCAGCTTGGAGCCGAGGTTGCCGTCCAGCCATTCCATGTGGCCGCCCGCTTCCACGATCGCGCGCTGGGTGACCAGGTTGTACATGTTGTTCGACCAGTTCTGAATGGTCGTGTATCGGAAGCGAGCGTTCTTCTTGACGATGATCTCGATGACGCCCGAGTGGAACGACTCGGTCGAATAGACGGGGGCCGTACACCCCTCGATGTAGTGCGCCTGCGCGCCCTCGTCTACGATGATCAAGGTCCGCTCGAACTGCCCCATTCGCTCTTGGTTCACACGGAAGTACGCCTGGAGCGGGGTATCCAGTGACACGCCCTTCGGGATGTACACGAACGAGCCACCCGACCAAACAGCCGAGTTCATGGCGGAGAACTTGTTGTCCCCCGTCGGGATGATCGTCCCGAAATGCTCCCGGAACAGTTCCGGGTGGTTCTTGAGGCCGTCTTCGATGGAGTCGAAGATGACCCCCTGCTTTTCCCACTCTTCCCGGAGTGAGTGGTAGACCATCTCCGACTCGTACTGAGCGCCGACGCCAGCGAGAATCTCGCGCTCGGCCTCGGGAATCCCGAGCTTCTCGAAGGTCTCCTTGATCTCGTCGGGCACGTCGTCCCAGGAGCGCTCCATCCGGTCCTGAGGGCGCACGTAGAAGTAGATCTCGTCGAGCACCTCTTCGAGGCTGTCGAGGTCACCACCCCACTTGGGCATCGGCTTCGACTCGTAGACCTCGAGCGCTTTGAGCCTGAAGTCGAGCATCCACGCGGGCTCGTCTTTGTGGGCCGAGATCTGACGGACAACGCGCTCGGAAAGGCCTTTCTCGGCTCGGAACGTCGGCTCCGACGTGGTGATGAAGTCGTACTTGTATTCGTCGAGCTTGAGGTCCTGAATTGTCTCGTTGCGCGGCATGCGGCGATTCTCCTAGAGCGGTGCGAGGACGGTCAGGCGTTTGCGGCGTGCGTCGCGTCGCTCGCATCCTCGTACACTTTGTAGCCGTCCGCCTCGAGCTCCAGCGCGACCTCGGGACCTCCGGATTGGACGATACGCCCGTCCACCATGACGTGCACGTGGTCGGGCTTGATGTAGTCGAGCAACCGCTGGTAGTGCGTGATGAGCAGCACACCCATCGACGGCTCCTCGGCGAGCAGCTTGTTCACACCCTCCGCTACGATCTTGAGCGCGTCGATGTCGAGCCCGGAGTCGGTCTCGTCCATCACGGCCAGCTTCGGCTTCAGCATGGCCATCTGGAGGATCTCGTTGCGCTTCTTCTCACCGCCGCTGAAGCCATCGTTGACATGCCGCTCGGCGAAAGCGACGTCCATGTCGAGCATTTCCATCCGCTCGGTCAGCATGTCCGTGTAGTCGAAGATGTCCAGCTCCTCGCCCTCGGGCAGATGCGCCTGGACGGCCGCTCTCAAGAAGTTGGCGATCGAGACACCCGGGATCTCCACCGGATACTGGAACGCCAGGAAGACACCGGCTTTCGAGCGCTCGTCGGTCTCGAGCTCGAGCAGATTCTCGCCGCGAAACTCCACCGAGCCACTCGTGACCTCGTAGCCGGGATGTCCCGCGAGCACCTTGGCCAGCGTGCTCTTGCCAGAACCGTTGGGTCCCATGATCGCGTGAATCTCTCCTGCGGCGATCTCGAGATCCACGCCCTTGAGAATGCCGAGATCTTCGTCCGCCACCTGGGCTTCGAGGCCCTGGATTCGGAGGATGGGTGCGTCGTTCATGGATTCCTCAGACAATTGAAGCGGGTCCCTGGGGAGGGACGCCGCTTATCAAGAATGATTCTCTATTTCAGGTACCCGAAAGCTAGACCCCGGCCAGGGGGTGGTCAACTGCGGCTTGCCCCACTGTTCCACCGGGGTTAAACAAGGAATCCGGGCCCTGCGGTGTCCTGCGGGGAGCCCTGATTTTCAGCCGTGAGACGACCATGCAACGATTGATCGTGTTGGCCTTCTTCGCCCTCCTCGCCAGGCCCCTGGCGGCCCAGACGGTGACCCGGCTCGTTTCGGAGCCCGCGCGCGTGGAAGTCGTGGCGGGGCAGAGCGTACCGCTCGTGGTTCGCGCGCTCGGACCGGACGGCCGGCCGGTCGCCGCTCCTCTTCGGGTCGGTGGCTCACGGGACGGCGTGCGGTTGGAGGACGGGCAGGTCACAGGACTGGCCGCGGGCGAGTACATGATTTTCGTCTCGAGCGTGCCCGAGGACGGGTCGGCTCCGGTCGTGCTGGAGATCCCGGTGGTCGTGGATTGGCCGGCGGTAGAGCGTGTCGAGGTGGTGCACGACGACGGACGCCTCTTCGTCGGGTCGCGTATCGAGCACGACGTAGTGGCCGTCCACGCGGACGGCTCGGAGCGTCCGTACCCGGAGGCGAGCTGGAGCAGCACCGATCCATCGGTGGCGAGCGTGGACGATTTTGGAAACGTGCGGGGCGTTTCGCCCGGGACGGTTTCAATCGTCGGAACGGTGGACGGCGTCAGCGGACGCGTGACACACTCCGTCAGCGCGTCGCCCGTCGAGCGCATCGTGCTCCGGGGCGGGCAGGCCCAGGTACGGACCGGGGACGTTCAGAACTTCGTGGCGACGGCGGTCGCGGCTGACGGCTCAACGGTGAGCGGAGCGCCGATCTCATGGAGCTACGCATACCAGCCGGACGATTCGATCGTCGCTCCGGCCGGGCCCGCTCAGATCCTGAGGGGGCGCATGGTCGCGGACGTCCCGGGCGTCTACACGGCGGTGGCGTCGACTGGGGGAGCCAGCGCCGAATACTCCTTCCGCGTGGTCCCGCGTGGCGTGGTGCGGAAGCTCGACGTCGTCGGACAGGGGCGTGAGGCGCGGGTATTCACGACCGATCTCTGGATCTGGGAAGGGGTCGACGGTCGCGATTACGCCCTGACCGGATCCAAATTCGGGGACGGCATCTCCATGGTGTGGGACGTCACGGACCCGTCGAACATCTTCAAGACGGACTCGATCCAGGTCGACGCGCGAACCACGAACGACGTGAAGGCGTCTCCCGACGGACGGTACGCCGCGATCTCGCGTGAGGGCGCCTCGAATCGCCGGAACGGTGTGGTGATCCTCGATCTGGCCGATCCCGCGCATCCGCGCGTGGCCTCGACCTTCGAGGGCAACGGGGTCACCGGCGGCGTGCACAACATGTACGCCACGAACGACTACCTGTTCGCGCTCGCGGGCGGAGACAAATACGTCATCATCGACGTCCGCGATTTGGACCGTCCCCGCTACGTGAGCGAGTACAACCATCCGGACTCGCGCGTCCACGACGTCTGGGTGCACGACGGGCTGGCGTATTCGGCGGAGTGGGGCACGGGGGTCGTGGTCGTCGACGTGGGCGACGGTCGGTGGGGTGGGTCGATCGAGAGCCCGGTGTTCGTGACCTCGTTCCCGCTGACGACGGGATCGACGCACGCCGTCTTCCCTTATTACCAGGAGTCGACCGGGCGCTTTCTGCTGATCGTGGGAGACGAGCGGGTACAGCGTACCGGCTTGGCGTGGGAGGGCACGGGCCCGGATCACCGTCAGCAGTACGACCCGGCGACCGGGACGGGTGGCTATCCCCGCGCCACCTCGGGGTACACGCAGATCGTCGACTTCACGGACCCCATGAATCCCGTTCAGTTGGCCCGTTACGAGGTCAGCGAGTACGGGACGCACAACATGTGGGTGGAAGACGACGTGCTCTATCAGGCTTACTACGAAGGTGGGGTCCGGATGGTGGACATCTCCGGGGACTTGATGGGCAACCTGTACACGCAGGGTCGTGAGATGGCGGTGTACAAGGCGTACGACCCCTTGGGGTACATCCCGAACTCCGCGGCCGCCTGGGGAGTGATGCCCTGGAAGGGCCACATCTTCTTCGCCGACATCAATTCGGGAATGTGGGCCGTGAAGATGCGCCCCACGGAACGACCGGTCTCGTGACCGACGCCCGAAAGGGTGTGCCGGACGTCGCCGTACATTTCCGGACACAGGCCGACGGTCAGGGAAGTCGGACCCTCGGACGCGACCGCGTGAGGTGACATGAAGCTTCGTCGATTGGCTGGACTTCTCGCCCTCTCGGGCCTTCTCTCGGCGTGCTCCGACGAGGGACCGGTTTCAGGTCCCGGGACGCTGACGGCGACCCTCACGGGCCCGAACGGGGCCGAGGGAGCCGCGGTGATCGCATTGTTGGGAGACGGGATCGGCCAGATTACCGCTGTGGGCGGCACGGAGGTCTTCTCGCGGATCGGCAACGGCGCCGCTCAGGTCGTGCTCATCAACGAGCCCGGCGGGGAGTTGTCGTTCCGCGTTGCGGTGGCCGACACGACGCAGCCGCCGGCGGTCGTCGTCGAGCAGGTCGCTGGGCCGGATGACGCGCTCCGAGCCTTGGGCGCCTACTCCGTGGAGTTCTCCCGATGAGTGGCCGCCACGGAGCCCACCTGCCGAGGCACCCTCGGGCGGGCCGGGCGCGCGGGCTCGGTCTGACCGTGGCGGGTATCGTAGCCGCGCTCCCGATGGCCATCGGCGTGGTCGAGGCCCAGGACGTCGAGCTAGCGGCTCGGCCCGGTGTGGACGTCCCGCCCTCGTACTACCGGATCATCGAGCGCGACCCCACCGCGTTCGAATTGCCGAACGGTCTCTTCCGAATCTCGGCCTCTGGCGCGCGCGCGATGGATCCGGTGACGGGCTCGGCTCGAGTCCCCGTGCTTCTGGCGCTCTTCTCCGACTCGGAGGACCCGTACCCGAAGTTCTCCGAGACCGAGCTGGCCCGTGTGCTGTTCGATGGCCCGGCGCCGCGAGGGACGATGACCCAGGCGTACGAGGAGATGTCGGGCGGCATGTTCTCGGTTACGGGAGAGGTCTTTCCGTGGGTGCGGACCTCCCGGCCGATGCTCACGGTGGTGGGCAGCGAGAACGGCTTCGGCGCGGACGCCGACCTGGGCCCGTACTTCACCGAGGCGCTGGACTTGGTCGACGGGGGCGTCGACTTCGGCCTGTTCGACAACGACGGACCGGACGGCACCCCGAACAGCGGCGATGACGACGGGATCGTCGACGCGCTCGTCCTCGAGTTCCTCGAGATCGCCGGCTCCTGCGGGGGTCCCTCGATCTGGCCCCACCGTTGGGGCATGTCCGGCCTGACGGGTTCGGCGTACCAGACCGACGACGCGAGTGCGCACCCTGAGAAGGACGTCATCGAGGTCGACGGCTACATCACGCAAGGCGTCAGCGACTGCCTTGGCGAGGAGCTGCAGATCGCGAACGTCATCTCGCACGAATGGGGTCACGTTCTGGGCCTTCCGGACTTCTACCACTGGGTCGATCGTTCGGCCGGCCCGGCGGGACGCCGCTGGGTGTTGGGTTGTTGGGGGCTGATGGCCGCGGGGTCGTGGGGCTGCGGAGAGGTCGAGGGGGCGGGCGAGGTACGGCAGCCGTTCGGCCCGAGCCACCTGAGTGCCGAGACCAAGTCGTATCTGGGCTGGGTCGACCTGGTCGACCCCGGCGAGGTCTGGAACGAGGAGATCGTCCTCGAGCCGATCCAGACGTCGGGCCGGGGGCTGAAGATCCCGCTCGACGACGAAGGACTCGAATACCTGGTGGTCGAATACCGTGGTCAGATCGGGTTCGATGCGGGTCTGCCCGCGGCGGGCGTGCTCTTCTACCATCGCGACACCCGCCTCTCGCTCGGCTATAAGCCGGATCCGGCGACCGACGATCCGTACCCGCTCACACTCCTCGAGGGAGACGACGATCGGGGCCTTCGACGGATGGCGCTCGAGGGCGGAAACCGTGGCGTGGCCGGCGACGCGTGGGGTCTTGGCGCCGACGGCGGCAAGCTCACCTTCCACTCCAATCCCAGGCTGGCGCTCAACACGGGCGGATACGCTGCGGCCATGGTCCACGAGGTGCGCGTCGAGGGAGGACAGGCGACGATCGTCTTGTCCACGGGCGCGACGCCGAGGCTGATCCAGCCGACCGAGCCATTCGAGGTCATGCGCGTCCGGACGTTCGAGGTTCCGGTGCGCATCGCGGGCGGGGTAGGACCCTACACGGGTGTCGGCGACCTGCCGACGGGCTTCGCACTCCAGCCCTACGGCGACGAGCTTCGACTCGTAGGCTCTCTCCGCGACGAAGGGCCGTTCCAGTACACGTTCTCCGTGCGCGACGCGTCCGGGGACGAGTCCGCCGCGGTGACCGTCGACGTCGGGGCCCCGATTGCGTGGATCGTCGAGGTTCCCGACCTCGTCGATGTCTTTCTCGACCCGACGTCCGAGTCGCTCACGCTGGGGGAGCTACTGTACCTCGACGAGATCGGGAACGACAACGGAGCCTACGACGTCGGCGACCTGCGTACGTGGCTTCGAGAAAACCGCTGAACGAAGCGACAGCCTCAGGCTAGCGTGCCCGTAGCCCGCGTCCTACGCGGGGAGCGCGAAACCCCCGGGTGTCACGATCCAGACCGCGCGGCCCGTTCCACCCGCGTCCTCGTACGGGCGCGGGCCGCGGGCGGCGCATTCCGCGGTCCGAACCCCGACGAGCACTGGCGCGCCCTCGCGCGAAGGCGCGTCCGCGGTCACGCATCTGCTGCAGCTGCTCCAGCTGGTCCTGGCTCAGCACGGCTTCGATTCGCTCCCGCCTCTGCTCGGCGATGGCCGGAGCGCTCTCTCGGAGCTCCTCCATGAAGGCCATCATCTCGCCCCGCCGGATCTGCCCCGCCTGGAGCTGCGAACGCATCTCGGCCATGGCGGCGCGGTGGGAGTTCCTCAGCGCCACGGACTCCTGTCGAAGCTCGTCGAGCGTCGCGATCTGCTCGTCGGTGAGCTCGAGTCTGTCCCGCATGGCCATGATCATCTCCGGACTCGCGGCACGCATTCGGGCACCGCGCCGCATCTGCTCCCCTCGTGCACGGGGACCTCGGTCCGCGTCTTGAGCCGACGCCGGTTCGGCACCTACGAGGAGCAGGGCGCTCAGGGCGATGAGTCCGCTTCGTCGTGCAAACATGGAATCCTCCCGCTCGATTTCGAATTCGGGAGCGGCATCCTTGGCCGCTCGACCGTTAGACGGTGCGAGCCCGACTTCGTTAAGAAGCCCACCCGATCGAGCCACTTGGGGCGCACGTCATCGACGGCGACCGTGAGCACCGTACCACGCCGTCGGGCTCTACGCTTTCGGCCCGGTGAGTGCGGCTCTCAGGATGCGAGACCAGTCGGCGAGCGAGTGGTGCAGGTAGCGGGCGGGCTCCCTCGCCGAGCGTCCGATCGGACCTTCTTGGCCGGCCTCGACGAGCACGTGCACGAACGTGGGACCCGGTAGCTCGAGGACCTGGCCGACGATCTCGGCCCACTGCCGAGGCTCATCGACCTGAAAGACATTGCGGAAGCCCGCGGCCTCGGCCATGGCCGCGTAGTCGATCCGGCCAGCAGCCGCGACCGGTTGATGGCCCGTGATCTCGTATTCGCCGTTGTCGCACACGACGAGCACGTAGTTGTGCGCACCCGCTTCGACTGCTGTCGCGAGCGTGCCGAGGCACATGAGCATGCTTCCGTCGCCATTGATGCAGATCACGCGGCGCTCGGGTCGGGCGAGGGCAAGCCCCAGGGCGAGATCGGCCGCGTGTCCCATGGCACTGTCCGCGGACGCGAAATCCAGGTCGCTGTCTGACAGGTATCCCCACGGTCGGACGGTGCTCATGGTCGTGACCACGACCTCGTCCGTTCGCCGTTCGGCGAGCGGCTGGAGGAGCTGAGCCGTGGTGAGCATCAGTCGAGCGCCCTCGTGAGGATCATCGCGACGGGTCGACCCTGGCGCTCCGAGCTGGATACGAGCTCCCGGATCGCGACGGAGGGATCGTCGCCGTCGCCGCACACGGTGAACGGGATGCCCCACGCGTCGAGCGTCGGCTCGGTGAGAAGCGCGGTGGAGTCCACGTCCGGGCGCGTGAGCGATTCGATGGTCCGCTCGTCCGCCGGGGTGACACCCGCCTCGCGCATCTTGGCGTACCCCCTCCCGGTGATGAGGAGCGGAACGGCGGCGGCCATGCGGACCGCTGTGCCTCGCAGCGCGTCGCCCGATTCGAGAAGTCCTGTGTTCTGAATCAC
The DNA here is from genome assembly GCA_029863525.1 of Gemmatimonadota bacterium. GTDB lineage: Bacteria > Gemmatimonadota > Gemmatimonadetes > Longimicrobiales > Gaopeijiaceae > UBA2589. Next base: position 6,093 of record JAOTVL010000022.1, on the reverse strand, counting down.
GACGAGCGGCCGAGCGCCGCCCAGCCAAAGGCCCGCGGCAAGGGCGACGGCCTCGCCCTCGCGGGTCGTCGTCACGAGTCGAAGCGTCGGATGTCGGAGGATTTCGGGAAAGAGCGGTCCAGAAGTGTTGTCGGGAATGCCCACCACGTGCGTCACGCGGGCGTTCACCAAGGCGTTGACGGTGCGCGTAGGGCGTGACACGGCGATGCCTATGGCGAGCGCATCATCGAGCGACCCGGCCGCGTCGCGTCGTGACGACGCCGGCAACCAGTATCGCGGCGAGCATCGAGCCCGCCCCGAGTGCCAGCCCCGGCTGGGTCCACACCAGAATCACCAGGATGGCGATGTAGAGCACGATCGTCAGGGCGGGCAGCACCGGGTGTCCCGGCATCCGAAACGGCCGCGCGAGGTCCGGCCGAGAGGCGCGGAGCTTGAAGTAACCGAGCAGGACCATCGTGTCGACGCTGATCGCCACGGTCATCATGAAGCGGATCAGGAACTCGAATGCTCCGGTCAGCGCCAGGAGCCCGATCCAGGCCGAGATGAAATACAGGGCGTTTCTCGGCGTGCCCCGCTCATCCACCTCGGAGAAGGCTCGCGGCGCGAGCCTGTTCTGGGCCAGGCCGTAAGCGACTCGGGGCAGGCCCAGAAAGTTCACGTTCGCGCTGCTGATGAGGATCAGCAGGCTCGCCACGACCACCACGGTGCCGGCCGCGTCGCCGAACACGGCCGCCGTGGCGTCGCGCGCGACGAGATCGGATCCAGCCATCTGTGCGGGGGTCAGGGCCGCCAGGAAGGAGATGTTCATGAGCAGATACAGAACCATGACCGCCATCGCGCCCCCGAGCAGAATGCGGGGTAGGGCACGACCCGGATCCATCACCTCCTCGGACATCTTGGCCGCATCTTCCCAACCGTAGTAGGCGAAGGAGATGGACTGGTACGCCAGGGCGTATCCGAGCAGGCCAGCGGTCGCCTCCCCGCTCACCAGCGCCTCGCTGCCCAGGCCCGACGCATTGCCCCCTGCGATCCCCACCGCCGCGATCGCCAGAACGATGAAGATCTTGATGGCAGTCGTCACGTTCTGGAACGTCGTGCTCGCCTTCAGGCCTCGCGTGTGCAGCACGAAGTAGCCGAGCACGACGGCGAGGGCGAGGATCGAGACCGAACCACTCCCGGCGAGGCCGATGATGTAGGTCGCGATGAGCACGGCCTTGGAGGCGCCGCTGAAGCCTCGGGTGACGAGCAACTCGGACCATCCGGCGACGAAGCCCATCGTGTCGCCCCACGCGGTCCGGGCGTAGACGAACTTCCCGCCGGCCTCCGGGAGTGCGGCGGCCATTTCAGCCAGGACCAGCGTGCTGAGGCCGGCCACCACGCCGCCGAAGAACCACATGCCCAGAATGATCACTGGGTCGCCGAGATAGCCCGCGATCAGGCCCGGAGTGCCGAGGATGCCGGCTCCGATGACGATGCCCACGGTGACGGCCAGGCCATCGCGGATACGAAGTACTCGGCGGAGCTTGCGGGGCGGGGCGGTCTCGGTCGTCACGGTCGGTCCGGGAGAGGGAGCGGCACGCCCGGAGCCCCGGGCCGGGTCAAGATGGGCGCCGGCCAGACGGCTCGCCAGTCGACCCATCGCCGGCCACGATCAGGGCGATCAGGCGTCCCGGGCCGTGCACGCCCCGGACCATGACCTGCCCGATGTCGGCCGACTTCGACGGACCCGAATGCAGGCCGATCGCGGCCGGCAGATCGTCGGCGATCTCGGCCAGGAGGTCGACGAGGGATTCGTGCACCGCGTCGCCCTCGATCAGCACGATGTGGGTCGGGGCCAGCAACTGCGCACGGCGTCCATCCCTGGAGTCCAGAACGATGCTTCCGGTCTCCCCGATGGCGCCACGTGCGATGGAGAGCCCGAGGGACGCGTCGGCGGCGGCCGCTACGGGTACGTCCGGTGCGAGATCGTCGGGGACGGTCTGCCCGAGCACGATCGTGCCGTGATCCGCCGCGAGTTTGTCGACGACCGCGCGTGCCTCGTCCAGGCTTGCCACACGGACGCACTCCCCGCCCGCCGCCTCGAACATCTCTTGGAACCGCGCGAGCGATCCCTGCGGGTCGGATCCGGGACGCCAGCCTCCGAAAGGACCGGGGTGCGCCACGGACTCACGGCGGGGTAACGTCTCCCGCAGCTTGGCGAGAATCCGGTCGCGCGCGTTCACTCGATGCCCTCGTCCCAAAGCTTCAGGAAGCTCTTCCGACTCGGCTTCGGCGCCGCCCGCTCTTGGAGCCAGCCGCCCAGGACGGGCAGCGATCGACCGATCCAGGGCCACGGTGTGTGGCGGAGTAGACCGCCGCCGGCGCGGAAGGCGCCCGGTCGCGTGGCCATGGCGGCGTAGAGGCGCGAGCCGAAGGCCTCCCCTCTTGGCGCGAGACCCTCGGCGACTGCTTCCTCACGCCAATGATGCAGGAGCTCGTGAATCGGGATCCGGACCGGGCAAACGTCCGTACAGGCCCCGCACAGGCTCGAGGCGTTCGGTAGGGGCATCGCCTCCTCGAGTCCCAGGAGACCGGGCGAGATGATCGACCCGATCGGTCCCGAGTAGGTCCAGCCGTACGCGTGTCCACCCGTCTGCCGGTACACGGGACAGATGTTGAGGCAGGCGCCGCAACGGACGCAGCGGAGCGCCTCCCACGCGATGTCGTCGGCGAAGAGCGTGGTGCGGCCGTTGTCGACGAGCACCACGTGGAACTCCTCGGGACCGTCCACCTCATCCGATCGCCGAGGGCCTTGAATGAGCGAGACGAAGTTGCCGATTGGCTGACCCGTTGCGGCCCTCGCGGTGAGCTGGAGCAGTCCGGCCAGGTCCGTGAAGCGGGGCACGACCTTCTCGATCCCAACGAACGCGACGTGCACCGGCGGCAACGACGTCGAAAGGCGGATGTTCCCCTCGTTCTCGATGAGCGCGAGGGTGCCGGTGTCGGCCGCGAGGAAGTTTCCCCCCGAGATGCCGAGGTCCGCGGCCAAGAACTCCGCGCGTAAGGCGTGGCGCGCCGCCGCCGCGAGCTCGTCCGGCTCCGCGCTCAAGGGTGTGCCGAGTCGGTCGTGGAAGAGGCGGCGACAATCTTCCAAGCTCTTGTGGATGGCCGGTCCGACGATGTGACTCGGGGGCTCTCCCAGAAGCTGGATGATGTACTCCCCCAGGTCCGTCTCGACCGGTCGCACGCCGAGCCGCTCGAGGTGGGCGTTCACCTCGAGCTCCTCACTGAGCATGCTCTTGCCCTTCACTGCGGAGCGCACCCCCCTGCGTTCGACGATGGCGTCGAGCACGCCGAGCGCGTCGGCGGCGGTTTCGGCCCAGTGGACCTGGGCGCCGCGGTCGAGAAGGGCGCGCTCGGCCTGCTCCAGGTAGTCGTCGAGGTGCGTGAGCGCGTGGCTCTTCACGTCTCGCGCCCAGTCCCTCCAGCGTTCGACGTCGATCGCGCCGTACGCGGTGCGGCGGTGCGCGTCGAACGTCCTCGTGGCCGAGCCGACCGAGTCGCGGACGTCGGGTTCGTCGCGCAGTGTAGCCGCGGCTGCCTCGCGGTAGCCACCGGGATTCACCCGACTCATCGCGGGACCGTGGCACGGGGAGGGTTCGTCATCGACCCGTCGCGCTCCAAAGGAGGTGGGCGAGGTGCCGCACGCTTATTCCGCGCTCACGCATCCGGCTTCGGCCGTCGAGCTGCAAGAGACACCCGCCGTCCGCCGAGGTGAGGACGTCGACGCGAGGCAGGGTATCGAGCTTCCGGTCGGCCATGGCCGCGGACACTTCGGGCATCTTGGCGCTGAAGAGCCCGCCGAATCCGCAGCACTCCTGGTCCGCCTCCCACGCCACGACCTCGGCTCCCGAGGCGCGCAGGAGGTGCACGGGCTGCCGCTCGACGCCGAGCTCGCGGAGCGCGTGGCATCCGTGGTGGTACGCGATCCGGAGGCCCCGGAGGCCGTCTCCCAGCGACTCGACCGCCAAGACGTCGACGAGGAACTGGGTTAGCTCGTACGTCCGTGCCGCGAGCGCTCTGGCCGCATCGGTCCCGATGAGGTCCGGGTAGACCGCGCGGATCATCGCGGCACAGCTCCCGGAGGGCAGCACGACGTACTCCGCGTCGGCGAAGGCGTCGAGGGTGTGCGCCGCCATGCGTCGGGCATCCTCGACGTGGCCGCTGTTGTGGGACGGCTGTCCGCAGCAGGTCTGAGCTCGGGGTACGTCGAGGTCCACGCCCAAGTGACGAAGGAGCCGGACGGTATCGGCGCAGGCCTCCGCGAAGAACTCGTTTGCGACACAGGTGGCGAAGAGCGAAACCCGCACGCTCACGGATCCTCCACGATCTCGAAGACCGCGTCGTGCGCACCTTCATAGGCGAGCTCGTACCGCTGGTCGTTGAGCAGGTAGAGTGAGAACCGCGGATTCCGAAACGGCTCCACGACCACCCAACGTGCCGCGAACCGGTCTTTGAGGGCGTCGTACGTGTCGAGTGCTCCGGCGCCGCAGGGGTACGCGCCACACGTCCATTCGGTCGTGGCTTCGGTCGAGAGGTAGAAGAACTCCCAGTACGAAGCGGAATCGTGTGCCCAAAGGAAGATCGGGTCCATGCCGCCGAGGTACCGATTCGAGCGATTGTGCGCGAACAGCGGGCCGAAGTTGTCCCATCGAAGATGAAAGACGATGTCGTTCGGCTCGCTGTTGGTCTTCAGGTACTCCGCCGCACCCCGCAGGGTATCCGCCCGGAAGGCGACCTGCTCCACGTTGAGCGTGTGGCGCCATGCGCCCCATCCCAGGTAGAGGACGAGGACCGCCGCTCCACCGATCCGCACCGGTCCCGGCCAGCGGCGAGGCGACAGCGTGGCCCCGAGGAAGGGCAGAAGAAGGAAGCCGAATGCGACCCACTGTTCCATGGCCCGCCGTGCAGATGTGAGCGCGAGTATCAGGAAGACGACCGAGATCATCGCGCTGGCGAGGACGATCGTGGCGCGCTCCCGACCCCTTGCGTCACCGTCGGGCTCTGCGGACTCCGGGGGCGGGACGTCGACGCGAAGGGCGCGGACCGCGGCGGTCGCCCAGAGCACCAGCCCGACCACCCAGACGACCGCGAAGAGCCAACTCGTGCGGAACAAATCGGGGACCGCGATCGGCGCCAGTTCGGCCGCGAAGGTCACCGGAGCTTCCGTGGCCTTGAGGCGGAACAACTCCACGAGTTGGACGTTGAGCAGGCGGGCGGCCTCCGGGGCGCCGGGTCGGACGAGCCAGCCGGCGAGCGCTCCGGCGAGCGCGGCGGGGATCGCGGCGCGGATCGGGACTCCGTGGTCGGGTCCTCGGGGCTCGAGCACAGCGCGGACCGGCACACGCGCCATGGCGTACGCGACGGCGATCGCGGGCCCCATCCAGAACAGGCTCAGATGCAGCCAGCTGATCGACGCGCTCAGCACGGCCGCCTGCCACCAGCGGCCCCGTATCAGCGTCGAGAGGAGTGCGAGAGAGGCCGCGAGCGAGAGCACGTGCGGCCGAAGCATGAGATGCCGAAAGAAGATGTTCGGCACCGCCACCAGAAAGAGCGCGGCCCAAAGCGCAGGCCAGGGGACCGCGTGCCGTCGGAGAAGCCACCAGACGGATAGCCCGAGCGTGAGTGTGAGGCCGAGCGCGGCCACCCGTGTCCCCCCTACGACACCGCCCACCGCGGCGAACGGGATCAGAAGAACGTGAAACCCCCACCAAAGATCCCCTCCGAGATCCCCGATGATCGATTGCGTGGCCCATGGCAGCGCCGTGTCGAGCGGCGAGCCCTCCCAGTACGCGAGCGCGTGCCCGACATGGTAGAAGCCGTCGAGGTCGGCGACACGAGGAAAGAGCGACAGATGGCCCGCCGTGATTACGCCCAGGAGCGCCAAGAGAGGAAGCGCCGAAGCGCGGTCCTTCACGAGATGGGCACTCCGTTCAGCCAGCGGTCCCACCACTCGTGGGTCGAGTACAGGCGGTGGAGGTAGCGCCACGGAGTCCAGCCTCCGTGATAGGAGTCGGGGTACCGCACCATCTTCGCCGGCACCCTTTGCTTTCG
>JAOTVL010000132.1 GCA_029863525.1 Gemmatimonadota bacterium | reverse complement strand
CCCGTCGCGATCGACAGATTGATGTTCGACAGCGCGTGCGTCTCCACCTCCTCCGTGTAGAACACCTTGCTCAAACCTTCCAGATAGATCAGTGGATGCTCCGCCATACCTGCGCTCCCTTGCCGTTCTGCGGGCAGTTGAACCTCGATGGTCAGTGGTATAGACGAGACCAGACCAGGATTGGTTGCAGATCCTCGTCGGTGCACCCTAGCTCGTAGGTGCTGTCGGGTAACCTCAGGCCCCATCCGTGAGGTCGTTCACGTAGCTGTCACCCCGGGCGACCATTCGATCCGCCGCGTCGACGAGAAGCCGGAGCCCGTCGAGTGCACTTCGCCGCTCCTCGGGCCGTAGCGTGCCGAGCATCGCATCGATGCGACTCGGATCGAGGAGCGTCGTCCGGTCCCGCATGTCCCTCCCCAACTCCGTCAGGACCACGTTCATCACGCGTCGATCCTCGGGGTCGCGCGTCCGCCGGATGCATCCGGCGGCCTCCAGCCGAGTCAGTGTGAGCGACATGGTGGACGCGGTCACACCCATGAACTCCGCAAGCTCACCCACCATGACCGGATCACGGTCGTCCAGGAGCTGAAGAATGCGGGATTGTCGCTCGCTGACAGAGACGGTGCCGGACGGGTCGGCGACACTTCGGCGCCGACACGCGTCGAGCAGTCTGGGGACCGCCCCGGCGATCATCTCCACATCTGACATGGGTCCATGATAATATATTTTGATTCGTCAAATCAATATTTATCTCCCAGAACCTGGCGACGTCGAACGGACCCTTCGGGAATTCCGGCCTCCGAATGACCAGGCGCGCCTGCGTCCAGGGCTCGTCGCCCACGCGTGACCGCCGCGCGACGCTAGCAGTTGGGATGGGCGCGGAAGAGAAGTACCTTGGTTGCGCCTCGAGGTATTCGCCGTGGGCTTCCACCCGAGTGAACCCGAACGATGCTGGACTGGATCAACAGCCCCGAAGCGTGGATCGCGCTGCTGACGCTCACGGTTCTCGAGATCGTTCTCGGAATCGACAACATCGTTTTCATAGCCATCCTCGCGGAGCGCGTGAGAGAGGGCGCGCGGGCCAAGGCGCGGCGGGTCGGTCTCGCGATCGCGATCAGCACCCGGATTCTCCTGCTCTTTTCCATCACGTGGATCATGCAGCTGACCGAGCCGTGGTTCACCGTACTGAACGAGGAGATCTCGGGACGGGACTTCATCCTCATCGTCGGTGGCGTCTTTCTGCTCTTCAAGTCCACCCGAGAGATCCATCACAAGCTCGAGGGCGCCGAGGGGGACGGGGACGGCGACGCCGCGGCCGCTTCGTTCCTGGCGGTCGTGATTCAAATCGCGCTGCTCGACATCGTGTTCTCGCTCGACTCGGTCATCACCGCCGTGGGTCTCGCCGAGGACCTCGCCGTCATGGTGCTGGCCATCCTGATCGCGGGATTCTTCATGATCGCGGCGGCCGAGACCGTGAGCGGCTTCGTGACTCGCCACCCCACGCTGAAGGTGCTCGCCCTTTCGTTCCTCCTCCTCATCGGGATGTCACTGGTGGCGGAGGGCCTCGACCAGCACATCCCGAAAGGGTACATCTACTTCGCGATGGGCTTCTCGATCTTCGTGGAGTTCATCAACCTGCGAACGAGCCGGTCCGGCTCACCCGTTCACCTCCGCGGTCCCGGCCTGGACAGCGGATCGAAGGGCCCGAAGACGCCAGTTCCGTAGCCCCGTGAGACCGTCCCCCAAGAACGGGAAAGGAAACGAGAAGGGCGCCGCTCCTGCGGGAGCGGCGCCCTTACGGCTTCCGGTCGTCCCTTCTCGGACGACCGTGCGGCGTGCTGGCGTTACAGTCCCCGCACGCCGGCCTCGTCCGCGGCAGAGACGACGAAATACAGCCACATGCCGACCGCGGAGTGACCCGGGATGTAGCAGACGAGCGAGTAGTTCCCCGCGGCGTCCGCCACGAAGGTGATCGACTCGGACTCTCCCGGCATGGTTGCGTCTACCATGGACTGCGGGTTCTGAGTCATCGCGCCGTCGAACACGGGGTTCGGCGCCGGCGGGATCGCGAAGTTGCTCAGCTCCGACGAGACGCCGACGCTGTGGGCCATGTTGGGATCCTGATTCACGAGGTCGATCGTGACGGTGTAGCCCTCCGGAACGGTGATCGCGAGCTGACCACGGATGGCGCCGTTGTAGTTCCAATAGTTGTTGTCCGGAGTGGAACCGGCCGTGAGCGTAACGTTCACGGTCCCGGCGTCGTGGTCCACGGAGTACCAATCGGGTACCGTCAGTGCGCCGGATGGTAGTGTCGGACCCACCGCAGCCGCGGGGGCGGCGGGCTGGCCCGCGGGAGCGGAGTCGGCGGCACCGGAGTCTGCGGCGTCTCCTCCGCCGCAGGCGGCGAGGAGGAAGGCGGCAACCGGGACGAGCTTGAAGGCTTGCATCGATGTACGTCCTGTGAGGAGATGAGCCCCGAGGTCGCGTCGCAGGCCGGGGCTTAACTTTGTGAAAAAAGGTACAAAGAAATCGCCCGAAAGGTTCCCCTTTCGAGCGGCGCCCCGATACCTTGTCACAAACGTCCAACGGGAGGGATCATGAGGCGCCGACGAAGCGGAGCTCGAATGACCGCGAGCATCCTGGGACTGGCACTCACGACGGGTTGCGTCGCGGGCAACGCGGCCGGGCAGGACGAAGGGAACATCACGACGATGGCATTTCTCTCGGGTTGCTGGTCCGGCCTCATGGGCGATCTGGACATGCGCGAGCAGTGGACGGAGACCGAGGCCGGCGTGATGCTCGGGACGACGCGCTACTTCCGTGACGGTGCGCTCGCCGACTTCGAGTTCGCCATGATGCTCGAGGAGGACGGCGCGGTGGTGCTCTGGCCCTACCCCCGTGGCAATCGTTCGCCACGCGGTTTCCCGCTCGTGTCGACCGACGGCGAGTACACATTCGAGAACCTGGAGCACGACTTCCCCGTGCGCATCATCTACCGGCGGATCGGGCAGGACCGGCTGGAGCCCAGGATCGAGGGGACCGACGGCGAAGGCCCGACGTGGAGCCTAGACCGGGTGCCATGCCCGTCGTGACGGGAGCGAACCGGACAGGAGGGAACGAAGCCCGGCCGCCGAAATCGACGACCGGGCTCCGATCAGGGTTCGACCGCGCGGCTTAATCGGCGACGACCACCAAGACCGGGCCGCCGGGCAGGAGGGGCGCTCTCACCAGCGCAGTTCCTCCGCCATCCTTCGGAAAAGGGTCGCGATACGCTGATCGCCCTCTCCCTCCGCCCGGATCGCCGTCCGGAGCAGAAATCGGATCCTTTCTTCCACGCTCATCATCGTCGTCGTCCCCAGCAGCATCGAGCCGAACCCCTCATCACTTCCTCACCGTCGGTCCTACCTACGCATTGACCGCGGCTCTCGTTTCAACCCGCTCACCACATGAGACGGGTCTCGGCTCGGTTCGGTTGCATCTACCTCGTCACCGGAATCCGTGATACGTCCTCGTCTCGGGAGTTGGCGATTCGGGAAGGACCCAACGACCGGACTCGAAATCGAGCCACCGATCGAAGAGCGCGTCGGAGTACGTGGGCCCGAAGGCAGGCCCGGCCATCGCGCGACCGGTCTCACCCATCACCGACGCGTAGCCGGTACGAGCCACCGCGACCAACCCAACGAGCCCGCCGTACGCCTGCGCGAAGTCGGGTGCGGTAAACGTCACCCTCTGGTCGGCATAGTCGATCCCGGGCACGCGCTCGAGCGTCGAAAGGTCGGCCGGTGGAACGGCATGCAGCTGGGCCACGACGGGTCCGCTCAGCCTCATGGCTCGTGCCGACCGATAACCTTCCAGAGCCCGGCGAGCCGAGGCCGTCAGATCGGCGCGTGCCTCGTCCACCGGTCGCGGCTCGGTCGACGACGCAGAAGTCGCCGTCTTGACGACGACGGTTTCCACCCAGGGCATGGGCTCGGAGAGATCGGCCGCCAGACGATCGTCCCCCGAGGCGAAGATCACCGGGACCCCGACTCGGCCCCACGAGTACCCGACGATCTCGGTCTCGGTAACCGAGACCCCGTTCAGTAGAAGGTCGATGCCGAGCGTGAACGTGTGCGAGGCAAATCCTCGGCTGCCCGTCTTTGCATGCATGCCGACCACCGCCACCGCATCGTAGACGCCGGGTTCGGTCAGGTCCACGTACGCGTCGAACGGCTGGTCCCGACTCACCAATGCGACTCGGGCGTCGAGCTCGTCCAATAGAAGGTCGGGCTCCGGATTTCCGCTTCCGTGTCCGTCCACCACATGCACCTCGTCGGCTCCACCCGCGAAGAGGCCCGCGACTACGGCGTTCACGTCTCCCGTCAGGTACTGCCTCCCGACGGCGTACCGCTCGGGGTGGCTGTACCGGAACGTGTTCGGATCCGATTGACCGGTCAGTCCCTCCATGTCGTGATACACGAGGACCCTGAGAACCCCGTCCGTGTCGGCCGCGGGCTCGTCGAGAATCCGGTCCGAAACGCCATCGGCCGCGTCTCGACCAGCGGCGCAGCCAACCAACAGCAAGGCCAGTACCGCCGTCACAGTCGCACGGGACCCCTCGAACAGGTGGCTCACCGGACCCATCCCGACCATCCCGGCCCGTGCACGGGCTGTCCGGGGAGGGCCCCGGTATGGATACCATCGTCGACGACCGCGACCCCGTTCACGAACACGTGTTCGACCCCGCTCGAGAGCTGGTGCGGCTCGTCGTAGGTGGCGTGGTCGGCCACCGTTTGAGGGTCGAAGATCACGACGTCGGCGAAGTACCCTTCGCGAAGGAACCCGCGGTCGCGGATCTTGAGCCGCGTCGCGACAGCCGAAGACATCTTGCGAACCGCGTCTTCGAGTGGCAGGACACCCTCCTCACGGACGTACTTGCCCAGAATCCGAGTGAACGTGCCGTAGGCACGCGGATGCGCGAGCCCGGTGACCGTCGTCGGGTCCAGCCCGCCCGCGTCAGTCCCCACCTTGATCCACGGCTGCGCGAGCTGCATGGCGACGTTCTCCTCGCTCATCAGGAAGTACATGGTGGAGATCCTCTGTCGCTCCGTCATGACCAGGTCCATCGCGGTATCGATCCAATCCTTCCCCATGTCTTCGGCGATATCGCCCAGCCACCACCCCCGATACTGGCGGTGCTCCGGCAACTCGAGACCCAGCAGCATGGTCCCTTCCGGCGTAGCCAAGCTGCAGAACGCCTCCCACGGCTCGGTCTGGACCTCCATCTCCTGGCGAATGCGGGCCCGCATGTCGGGATCCGCGAGATTCGCGAAGAGCCGACCGTCGGCCGAAGCCCACGGAGGAAAGCAGGCATCCAAGCCGGTACCGCCAGCCGTGTAGGGATACATGTTCGCCTGGATGTCGACGCCGGCCGCACGAGCGGAGTCGATCTTCTGCACCGCGAGCTCCGCCTTGGACCAATTTCGCTGACCCGCCGCCTTGAGGTGGTAGATCTCCACCGGCACGCCGGCCTGCGTGCCGATCTCGATCGCCTCATCGATCGCTTCGAGGTAGTTGTCGGCCTCGGAGCGCATGTGCGTGATGTAGACACCACCGAACGGCGCAGCCGCCCTGTTCACCGATACCAGTTCGTCCGTCGAGGCGAAGTTGCCCGGCGGATAGACGAGCGCGGAGGCGACGCCGAACGCTCCATCGAGCATGGATTGGCGGACGGCCTGTTGCATGAGGCGCCGCTCGGAGCTTCCGGCTTCACCCATGGCGAGCCCCATCCCCAGGACCCGGATCGTCGATGCACCGACGAACGAGCCGAAGTTGACGCTCGCCCCGTGCGCTCCCATCGCGTCCATCCACTCTCCGAACGTCGCGAATTGCGACACCCCTGCCTGGGCACCGGCGTCTTGCATCATGTCGGGGCTGGAGGGTCCGTTGGTCGTGGACTCGCCCATGATCTCGGTCGTCACGCCCATCGTGACCTTGGACACGACCCGCCCGTCACCGTCGGCGAGAAAGGAGCCTCGCGAGTGACTCTGGATGTCGATGAAGCCGGGTGCTACGACGCGACCGGTCGCATCGATGCGGCGCGCGGCTGGGGCGTCGTCGAGCGCTCCCGGCAGGGTAATCGCGACGATCCGATCTGCCCGGATGCCGAGGTCACCGGGGAACCAGGCGTTGCCCGTTCCGTCGACGATTCGCCCGCCGCGGATCACGACATCGTAGCTGCCCGCATCGAGTCCGGAGGGCGCGGGGGCGGTAGAAGGCGGCGGGGCCGCCGAGCAGCCCGCGACAACCGCTGCGAGAAGGGTCCAAAGAGAACGGCGCGTGCGTACCATCGATCGGCCTCGAATCGGGGTGGCGAGACAGCGACTCATACGCCCGAGGCCGCGGGCCCGTCAACGGCGTCGACTCAGTCGATCGACGCCCGGACGTGGCCACGGATGCGATCCAGGTACTCGACGAACGCGTCCAATTCACCGGGCCCCAAGGCTCCGGCCAGGACGTCGTCGACCGCGTCGATCGGCTTGTCGAGACGGGCCAGAAGCTCTTGGCCGTCCTCGGTGATCTGACACCATACCCTACGCCGGTCCTCGGTGCACCGCTCGCGGCACACCCACCCTTTCTTCTCCATACGGTCGATCAGCCGCGTGACGCCCGGCGTGCGCTCGATCATGCGCTCCGCCAACGAGAGCGTCGGCAAGCCCGTATCACCTGCGCCTCTCAAGATGCGGAGGACATTGTACTGCTGAAGAGTCACGCCCTCCGATTCGAGTACCCTGCTCACCACCCGTTTCGATTCGTCCGCCGTTCGCAGGAGCGTGACGTATGCCTCCTGCGCCTTCGACCGGAAGGGCCGGGTCTGCTTGATGTCCTCGAGGATCGTGGACGAAGCGCGCGTGGCTTGTGGTGACATTACGGCCTCTTGGGATGATTCACGGCGTCACCATTGAAGTTAGAACTTCACGCCGTCGATCGCACAGTTACACGTTCGTTGCCGTTCTGGTCCTTCCTGACCGCACCCGGCGCCTCGAGGCTTCAGCCGAGCGGTCAGAAGAGAAGCGATACGGCCACGGCCGCGACCACGGCGATCGATACAGCCACCTTCAGGGCGACCGCCGCGGTTCTCGCCAAGACGACGCCCCAGCCGACGCGCGCCGACCGACCAAGGGATCGGGTTTCGAAGAGCGTAACGATCCCGGCCCCGAGGAACGTCCCGAGAAAAGCGGTGACCACGGATCCCAACACGGGAATCGGTAGGCCGACGAACAGTCCGACGAATCCCCCCACGACTGCGCCCCAGAATGCCCGGGTGGAGCCACCATATGCCCGGCCAAAGCGGGCGACGACCAGGAATTCCGCCGCCTCCGCGAGCAACGCGACCGCTGACACCAGGAGGCCGAGAGACCACGGGAGCTCACCGGCCAAAGCCAGCCCGAGCGTCGCCACCACGATCAGCCACAAGCCGGGGAGGCCGAGGGGAATGATCAGCACGCCCATGAGCATGCCGAAAAGCACGAGGGTGGAGATCCAGACGCTCATTTGCTCCCAGGCGGGTCAAGAGGAGACTGCGCACTCCCCTACGCAGGAACACGCCGGCGAGGTCCAGGCATGCGAGGGACACAGGCGCCGTGCTACCTTCGACTCGCTCGAAGTCACCGTGCACCCGGCTCCCATGCCCGACCCGAATACCACGCGAAAGGTAAGAAAGAAGCGTCCGAAGCCTCCCCCCAAGGCATTCGGATGGCGTGAGTGGGCTGCGCTCCCCGACCTGGGGGTGGACGCCATCAAGGTCAAGCTCGACACCGGCGCGCGCACCTCTTCCCTGCACGCGTTCGATTTGCAGCAATTCGAGCGGGACGCGACGCCGATGGTCCGGTTCGAGGTCCATCCCCGTCAACGCTCGGCCAAGGGAGCGGTGCAGGTCGAGGCGGAGGTGGTCGATGAACGGTGGGTACGAAACTCCAGTGGGAGTCGAGAGCTGCGTCCGGTCATCGAGACACGGGTCAGGATCGGGGAGGACTGCTGGCCCATCGAGCTTACGCTGACGCGCCGGGACCAGATGGGGTTTCGCATGCTCTTGGGCCGACAAGCCGTCAGGAGACGGGCGGTCGTGGACCCGGGGAGCTCGTTTCGAGCGGGTCGCCGCCCAACTCACGAATGAGGACCGACCGATTCACCTTCGCCGGCGAGAGCCTCCAGGCCGGAGAGCGGGCGCACTTCGAGCTGCCGGCGGGTCGACTCCCCTCCGGAACCGAGCTCCACCTCCCGATCGAAGTCGTGAACGGCGCGGGCGCGGGCCCGACCGTCTGGCTCAGCGGCGCGGTCCACGGCGACGAGGTGGTCGGCGTCGAGATCATCCGACAGGTGTTGGAGCTGATCGACGAACGGACGCTCTCGGGGGTCGTGGTCGCGGCCCCGGTCGTCAATGTCTTCGGTTTCGTTACCGAGTCACGCTACCTACCGGACCGACGCGATCTCAACCGATCCTTCCCGGGTTCCGCGAGGGGCCCTCTCGCAAGCCGTCTAGCCCGGACCTTCGTCGACGAGGTGCTCTCGATTTGCGACTTCGGGATCGACTTTCACGCGGGATCGGACGACCGAACGAACCTCGCACAGCTTCGCGGCGACATGGAGGACGCGGAGACCAGGCGGATCGCACTTGCGTTCGCCCCGCCCGTGATCGTCCATGCGAAGACGATTCCGGGGTCGCTCCGGCACACGGCGGTCAAGCTGAACAAACGCGTCCTCCTGTTCGAGGGAGGTGAGCCGAGACGCTTCAGCCTGGCTGCCGTCGACGCGGGCGTCGCGGGTACACTGCGGGCCCTGCAGGCTCTATCCATGATCGACAGCGCGCCGCCTGCCCCGCTCGAGCCCACGCTCGAATCGGGCAAGACCCGTTGGGTTCGAGCGCCCCGGGGCGGGATCTTCCGCCTCGAGTGCGCTTTGGGCGACCGCGTACGAAAAGGCCAGCGGATCGGCATCATCACGGGACCCGCCGGTCGGGGAGGGGAGAAGGTGAAGGCGAGTGCCCACGGGCTGGTTTTGGGACACGCCGTCAATCCACTGGTGCACCTCGGTGACGGCCTGGTCCACATCGCCGAAGTACGCGAAGCCGCGAGCGGATCGTGACACGTCCCGCCCCCATCGGCCTTTTCGGTGTCGCGGTTGGCTTCCTCTGCGCGGCGCTGGTAGGCTGCGAGGCACCGGACGCCAACCGTGGTTGGGAATGCCTCGCGCCGGCGAACCCCGGGGGTGGGTGGGACCTGACGTGCAGGTCGGTCGGGCAGGTGCTCCGGGAGCTAGAGCTCTCACCCGGCCTGGTGCGGACGACCAACCTCCCGGGCGCCGGAGGAGGCGTTGCATACGCCCGTACCGTCGCTCGACGAACCAGTGACCCCAGCGTCCTGGTGGCGGCGAGCCCGGCGACGATCCTCCGGCTCGCTCAACGGCAGTTCGGGTCGCTCACGGAGCATGATGTCCGTTGGGTCGGTGCGCTCGGCGCGGAGTACGGAGTCCTGGCGGTGGCGGCGGACGCGCCG
>JAOTVL010000021.1 GCA_029863525.1 Gemmatimonadota bacterium | reverse complement strand
GGGCACGCAAGGGCTCCGACGCCCCCCCCGGGGCCCGCTCGATTCGCCTTGCGAAGCCTCCGGGGAGCCCCGAGGTTGCTCCCTGAAATCATCCCCTCCGAGGAGCTACCCGATGCGGACCACGATCGGCACCCTCTCGCTCGTTGCGTGTCTCGCGCTTCCAGCCGCTGCTCAGGACTTGGAACGCCCCGATGGCTGGCACGTGCGCTTCGACGATCCGGGCGCCAGCGAGGCCCAACTCGAGATGTTCGTCGAGATGCCGCCGGGGTGGCATGTGACCACCGGCCCGGCCGGGATCTTCTGGTCCCCCACGAACACCGCGTCCGGGGACTTCCGCGCGGAAATGGAGGTCTTCCTCTTCGATCCCGAAGGGCGCAGGGAGGCGTTCGGGCTTTTCGTAGGCGGACGCAACCTCGACGGAGCGAGCCAGGCGTATACCTACTTCCTTCTCCGTGACGGCGGTCAATACATCATCAAGAGGCGCGAAGGTGCCGACGCGCCCACGGTCCGGCCTTGGACCGGCCACAGCGCCATCAAGGCCTACGCGGATCGAGGGGAGGAGGTCTCGGTCTTGAACGTGCTCGCCATCGAGGCACGCGGGGACCGGGTGCGTTTCCTGGTGAACGGCACGGAGGTGGCCGCCCTACCGCGCAGCGAGGTACCGGTGGACGGCGTGTACGGCTTCCGTGTCAATCACGCGCTGAACCTGCACATCCGTTCGCTGGAGGTCACGCCTCTCGGCTGATGGCCCGCGAGCCCCGATCAGCGCGTGTTCGGGAAGCGGCGCGTGACACGGATGTCGTCGGCCGTCCCCTGGACCCCGTCCGGCCCCATGGTGCCGACGGTGTAATCCCGGCGCCCGGTCTCGAGGTAGTACTGGTTGCCCCACGGGTCCTCGGGCACGCCACTGTAGTCCCGGCGAAGCCACCCGTCGAAGCGCTCGGGTAGGCTCTCTCCCCGGCTCAGGCGTACGTCGAGCTGGTCCGCCATGACCGTGAGTCGGCGGGGGACGAGCTTTCTGCCGATCTCGTCCTTGATGGGCACGAACGAATTCGCGATCTGTGCGCGAGTGCTCGGGATGGCCATTCCGACGGCCAACACCACGAACGCCAGCATGATGAGCTTCTTGAACATCGCTATCGAGACTCCCCCCAGAGTCGGCCCTTCGACGACACGCCGCGACCCGCGACTCTCCTAAGCTGCTGAAGTAGCAAGCGTCTAGCCAGGATTTCCTTCCGGCTCGGCTCGATCGTGCGTGGTTCTGAGCGGCAATTCGGGGATTCTCATCGAAGCCAGAATCCCGCATACGACGAGACCGGCGGCCAGCCAATAGATTCGCGTCGTGGCCCGAGTGAACGCGGCGCGGACCTCGGCGGACGTCTCCTCGGCCTTGCGCGTCCCCTCGGCGCGCAGATCCGCCGCGGTGCGCTCCGTCCCGGCGTCCTCCGCGGCCTCGACGTAGAAGGCTCGGATTCGGTCGGGGAGGTCCGCGCCACCGGTGGAGACGAATCCCTCCGCGGTGGCGTCGGACCCCTCGAGCAACCCGGGTGGGAGCTCGATGGTGGCGAACGCCACCCCCAACGTGGTGGCGAGCACCGTCCCCATGAGCGCTGCGCCGACCGTAGCTCCCGTTTGCCTGAAGAACTGGGACGAGCTCGTCGCCTGACCAATGAAGCGGACGTCCACGGCGTTCTGGATCGCCAACGTGTAGAGCGGAAGCGACGGACCGACGCCGAGCCCCGCCATCACCATGTAGAGAGTGACGCGCAGGTACGAAACGTCGGATCCCATGTTGGCCAGCAGCACGATCGCGACGAGTAACAGGACGGCCCCGGCCACGATCTGGATGCGATACCCGATCTTCGCCACGACCTGACCCGAAAACGTCGCTGCAAAGACGATGCCGATGGAGAACGGGATCAGCGCGGCGCCCGCTCGGGTCGCGGATACACCGAGCACGTTGACCAGGAAGAGAGGGAGGAAGATCGTCACCGACATGAATGCCGCACCGAGAAAGAACGTCCCCAAGTTCGCCCGCCTGAAGACGTCGTTTTGGAAGAGCGAGAAGTCCAGAATCGGATTCTCCGCCCGCTTGCTCCGGGCCACGAATGCGGCCAGAACGACACACCCGAACCCGAAGAGCAACGAGGTCGCCCAGGCGTCGGTTCCTCCGGGGCCTCCCTCGCCCAGCCAGGGAAGCCACGGATAGCGCCGCTTGTCGAGCTGGAGCGAAAGCACGAAGGGCATGAGGCCGGCAAGGAGCAGCGCACCGCCCAGGAGGTCGGGGCGCGCGCGGTCTCCCCTCGGCTCAAAACGAGGCATGCGCCGCAAAATGAACCAGACGGCGACGGCGCCCACGGGGATGTTCACGTAGAAGACCCATCGCCAACCCTCGACGCCTGGAATCAAGCCTCCCGCGTGATCGGTGAGGAGGCCTCCGACGACCGGACCGAGCACCGAAGCGATTCCGAATACGGCGCCCACGAGGCCCTGGTAGCGCCCCCGCTCGGCCGGCGTGAACAGATCAGCGATCACGATGAACGTCATCGCGAAGAGTCCTCCGCCGCCGGCGCCCTGAAGCCCCCGAAAGATCACGAGTTGGCTCATGCCGTCACCGAGGAGCGGCAAGGTCCCGAACTCGCCCGACAATCCGCAGAGCACCGATCCTGAGAGGAAGAGCCCGATGGCACCCAGCGTGACGTTCTTCCTCGGGTAGGTGTCGGCCAGCTTTCCGTAGATCAGCGCGAGCGCGGTCGAGGCCAGCAGATACGCGGTCGCAACCCACGCGTACCGATCGATACCCTGGAGGTCCTCCACCATTTGAGGCAGCGCGGTGGCGACGATCGTCTGATCGAGCGCTGCCAGGAAGAGCGCACTCAGGATGGCCAGATAGACCACCATCCGATCGCGCTCGGAGAGCGGGGCCGCGGCGGACGGGGTCGGGGGTGGGCTCATAGGCGCTACAACGGCTCGGCCGCCCACCCCCAGAAAGGGGCGGACGGCCGTGCAGGTGCGAGAGGGGAGTAGTCTAGCGGCCCTCGGCCAATCGCTCCAAGAACTCCTCGAGGGCCTCGTCGAACGGCGAGTCGGTGCCGCTCATCTCACCCACACGCTCGACGGTGAGCGGACGCGTGAAGGTCCGCCCGCCGACCGTCATCGACACGGTGTAGGTGCCGGGCTCGACCAACGGGGCGCCACCTCCGCCACCGCGTCGGAACAGTGAGCGCATATCCATACCGGGCGCCACGATCTCGGCGATTTCCCGCATACGACCGAAGTTGAACCCGCCTCCGCCCTGGCCGAACTGTTCGCCCGGCCGCTCCTCGAAGGCCTCCGGGTCACCACCACCACCACCACCTCCTCCTCCTCCACGTCCTCCGAAACCGCCGGTCACCTCGCCCGTGAGGCGCTGAATGATCGGCGTCAGCTCGGGCTCGTCCCAGCCCGCGTCGATGAGGGAGTCGCGGACCACGAGCGCCCGCGCCCGTAGCTCTTCTTGCTGGCGTTCCTCGTAGATCGACGGATCGGCCGCCGCGGGTGCTTCACCCCGAAGATTCCACGTGGCTCGGTTCAATCCGGGCTGCGCCGGCCCCTGAACGGTGGTGACGACGTCGCCTTGGGCGTCCGTGATCAAAAGCGCGACGCGCGCTCCTCCGCCGGCGCCGCCTCGCCCGCCGCGAGCCCCCTGCCCGGCTGCAGCTCCCTGCCCCGGATCCTCGCTCGCCAGGCTCTCGACCTGCTCGCGGGTCAGGAAGTACGAAAGCTCGGCCACGGCCCCCGGCGATGGGCGGCCCCAGTGCTGCTGACCGTACGATTCGCCGCCGCGCGCGGGCACGCCGAATTGGAAGGCCGGCTTCGGTGAGAAGAGCGTGCCGTCGGCCACGACCGCGTTCGTGAGCTCCTGGAGGGGCGCGATGTCGACGATCCAAATGGAGCGACCGTGCGTGCCCGCCACGAGCTCCTTGTCGCGGGGATGCACCTCGAGATCGTGCACGGGTACGGCTGGCATCCCATTCATGAAGCGGCGCCACGAGCGGCCGCGGTCGGTCGACACGTACGCGCCCACGTCCGTCCCGACGAAGAGAAGGTTCGGGTTGACCGGGTCTTCTTCGATCACGTGGACGAAGTCGGGCATGCCGGTCGGTAGCCCCGCCGCGATCGACCGAAACGACGCGCCGTCGTCGTCGCTCACGAACACATAGGGGGTGAAGTCGTTGGTGCGGTGCCCGTCGAAGGTGACGTAAACCCGACCCGCGAAGTGGTTCGATGCCTTCACGCGACTCACGTACGTCCCCTCCGGCACGCCACGAATACGACCGGTCAGCTCCGTCCAGCTCCCCCCATCATCGACGGTCTGCCATACTCGGCCGTCGTCGCTGCCGGCGTACAGCTTGCCCTGGACGAGGGGCGACTCGTCGAGCGCCACGATGGTGGCGTACGTCTCGGCCCCCGTGACGTCCGGCGTGATCCCGCCGGTCGTCTCAGTCGACACGGCGATCTTGTCTTCGTCCGCGTACGTGAGGTCCGGCGAAATCGGCACGAGGGTGGAGCCCCAATCGGTGCTCTTCACGACCCTGTTCCCCGCTGCATAGAAGTGGCTCCGATCGTGCGCCGACTGCAGAAAGGGGGTATTCCAGTTCCAGCGGGTCACGGCATGGGCGGCCGAGTCGGCGGACGCCCGCGCTCGTAGCGCCCGGATGCGAGCATCGTCGTCGGACACCCCCTCGTCCTGGAGCATGAGGATCGAGTCTTGGTACGGCAGCCACTTGGCGCGCCAGTCGGGCCGTTCGAGACTCTGTCGCTCTCCGGTCGCGAGGTTGGACCGGCCCATATTCCCACCTTGGGACTCCGACCAGACGATGTTCGGATCGACCGGATCCTGCGCGCTCACGAAGCCGTCGCCCCCGCTGATCGTTGCCCAGTGGTAGCCCGTGATGTCGCCCTGAGGAACCCGACTCGGACCGCACCACGTTCCGTTGTCCTGGAGACCCCCGCAGACACGGTACGGCACGTCCATGTTCACGCTGATGTCGTAGAACTGGCCCTGGGCGACGTGGTTGAGGTACGACCAGTTTCCGCCCTTGTCGAAGGTGATGGCCGCGCCACCGTCGTTGCCGACGACGATTCGGTCCGGATCGTTCGGGTCGATCCACATGGCATGGTGATCGACGTGGATATCCACCGTGGTCTGTCCGTAGGTCCGCCCGCCGTCGTCCGAAACCTGCACCGGCGTCGACGAGAAATAGACCCGATCCGGGTCCTGCGGGTCGACCCGCACCTGCGAGTAGTAGAACGGACGCGTGTTCACGTCGTTCATCTTCTCCCACGAATCGCCACCGTCCTCGGAGCGGTAGAGCCCGTTCGCCCCGAATCCGTCGGTTTCACCTTCGGCTCTGGCCTCGACGAGGGCGTACATGACGTCGGGCACGCTACGGCTGATCGCGAGGCCGATGCGTCCCTTCTCCGCCGTCGGGAAGCCGTTGCCCGAAACCTCGGACCAGCTGTCGCCGCCGTCCTCGCTCTTCCAGAGCGCCGACCCCGGTCCCCCCGACTGGAGGAAATAGGGCCCCCGGACGCGCTCCCATGACGACGCGAACAGGACGTCAGGATCTCGTGGGTGCATGACCAGATCGACGAAGCCTGCCCGGTCGCTGACGAACTTCACCAGTTCCCAGTTCTCCCCGCCGTCAGAGGTGCGGTAGATCCCGCGCTCGGGGTTGGCGTCCCAGATGTGTCCTAGGGCCGCCACGTAGACGATGTCCGGATTCGTCGGATGCACGACGATGCGCGCAATTACCTGCGTCGCTCGGAGGCCCTTGGATTCCCACGTCCGCCCGCCATCCGTCGACTTGAAGATGCCACCGCCCGGCGAAATCGAATTCCGGGAATCCTCCTCTCCGGTACCCGCCCACACGATGTCGGGGTTGGAGGGGGCGATCGCGAGGTCGCCCATGGAGATCACGCGCTCGTCGGTCCACAACTGCTCGAAGGTGGTGCCGTTGTTCGTGGTCTTCCAAATGCCGCTGCCGGCGCCGGCCACGTAAAAAGTCTTGGACGGACTCGGTAGCCCCTCCACATCGGTCACCCGACCGCCCATGTTCGTGGGCCCGATCGAGCGCCAACGGAACTGATCCATCATGTCATCGATCGGTTCGGTGAGCTGCGCTCCGATATCGGACGCGCCGATGGCCGTGGTGAGCACGGCGAAGAGAGTAATGACCCGCACGTTCATGCTTCCCCCTCTGGTCGGGGAGTGGATGGATCCGAGGCTCTGAGACGCCATGATCAAGACACGCGGCGAGAAGCTAGCGTTCAGGGAACGGCCGGGCACCCGACCTCGAGCCGTCGGAAGACCCGTGGTGGCCTGCGTCGTGCTCGGGCTCGCGCTCGCCGCGAACGCGGCCGCCCAGGCGACGCCGACCGAGACGGACAGCGCGCGCGTGTCGGACGTGCGTACTCCCGGCGCCTTCTTCTACCAGGGTCGGGCGTGGGGGAACGACGCGACGGAAGGGCCCATCGGCGTCGTGCTCAACAAGGGGTACGCGGTCGCGCAGTTCAACAACCGCAACCGGTACATCTTCGACTACGACTACGGCTCGCGTCATGTGCTGAACTCGATCACCGAGTTCGGCGCCAACGTCGATCGGTACGGCGGATGGAGGGAGTACATCGGGGACGAGATCTTCCCCACATCGCTCGACTGGATAGGGTGGAAGTGGGCGCCGAACTATTTCGGCCACGTGTTGGAGGGGGGAATGACCTACCGCCGCCTGACGGAGTGGAACCGGGCCCATGGTCTCCCGCTGCCGTCGGTCACGGCCGCGATCGTGACGATGGGATCGGCCGTCCTCAACGAGATGTACTCGCACCCCGGGTGGATTCAGGGGACCGCGGCCACGGCGACCGACCTGCTGTTCTTCGACCCCCTCGGCATCCTGCTCTTTTCATTCGACGGCGTGGCCCGCTTCGTGAGCGGCCCGCTTCGCGGCAACATCTGGGGGTCGCAGGCCGCGCTCACCTTCGACGGAGAGCTGGTGAACAACGGCAACAACTTCGTGCTCAAGGTGCCGTTCTCACCCATCCCACGGACGTCGATCTTCGTCCGCGGCGGACTCGCGTTCACACCGGGCCTGACCTTCCACAGGAGCGACGGCCTCGACGTGAGCGTGGCCGTCGGTGGCGAGGGCCGCATCCAGAACATCGATCCGGTGACCGGTGAGGAGACGCCGGAGATCGCCGTAGGCGGCGGCGTGTTCGTGGACCGCGACGGAACGCTGCTCTGGAGTGTGATGGCCTCGGAGACGGCGCATCGCCGCTTCGTCGTGAACGTCTACCCGGGGGTGTTCGACGTGGCCGGTGGCCGGCTCGGGGGATGGCTGATCGTGCGAAGGGACTGGCACGTTCGGTTCGGCATCAGTGTGGCCGGCGCGCTCGGCCTGGGACTCGGGACCGGATTCGGCCCATAGGCGATTCAGTTCTCGTCGAAGAAATCCGCGACGAGGTGAAGCCAGCGATCCGGTCGCTCCAGGTGTACGGTGTGCCCGGCGTCCGGGACGATCGCGACCCGGGCGTTCGGGAGTCGTTCCGCCATCCGCTCGGCGATACCCACGAACTTGGGATCGAGGCTACCGGCAATCAGGAGGGTGGGCGTTCGAAGGTCGGCGAGACTGCTCCAGAGCGAGGGCAACGCTCCGGTCCCGAGACCTCGTAACGCCGCCGCAAGAGACTCCGGAGCGTTCGCCAGCCTCCGCGCGCGATGAGCGGCCCGCACCCCATCGTCGAGTCGACGCTGTGACGCAAACAGCGGGAGCGATGCCCAGTATTCCACGAACGCCTCGATCCCCTGATCCACGATGCGGTCGGCCAGAGCCTCGTCGCTCGCGCGACGCCTCGCCCTCGCTTCCTCTCCTTCGATCCCCGGAGAGGCCGACTCGAGCACCAACCGTTCGACCCTTTCCGGGTGCGCCAGCGCATGGTGGAGTGCGAGTCGCCCCCCCATCGAATAGCCGACGACCCCGAAGGGCTCGCCGACCCGGCGCGGGGTGTCGGAGACGGACCCTTCGTCCCCCTCGTCGGAGCGACTCGCCCCGTCCACGATCGCCAGCGCGGCCTCGAGCGTGAACTCCGACGCGTCGGTTCGACCGGCACGTGTCCCGTGCCCGGGAAGGTCGATCGGCTCGGGCTGGACGCCCGCCCGTGTCAGCCCCTCCAAAATCGGTCGCCCCCAGGAGTGGGCGGACCCGGTGAACCCGTGGAGGAGGAGGACGCGCCTCGGGTCAGATCCGCTGGTGATCGGCCCTCCAACTCTTCACTGCGGCCTTGACGGACTTCCGGTCGCTCAGCTCGCCGGCGAGGACGCGACGTACCAAGTCGGCCAGCTCTTCGTCGGACGCGAATCGGAGGCCAATGAGGTGACTCGTCGAGACTTCTTCGATTCGGCCCTTCAGGTCGTCGGGGAGAACCCGCTCCATCCGGAGGCGCTCCTCCAGCCGAATCACACGATCCTGGACACCCAGCGGAAAGACCCGGCTGAAGAAGCCCACGAGAATCAGCCCGATGGCCAGCATCAGGAGCATGAGGTGCATCGTCGAATACGACGTCACGGTGGCGTACAGGAAGTAGAGCGTGGGAACGACGAGGAAGATGGTCCCCCAGTAATGGTAGAGCGGGACCATTTTCGCGTGCTTCTCGAAGCTCTGGGGCGTGTCGCTCATGAAGAGTTCTCCGGAAAGGGCTGGCCTACGGGCGGTGGAGGGACCAACGTAGCCGGCACGAGTTCGGTGTCCAGATCGATCCACCGAAGCCACAACGCCAGAATGCCCGACGAACCCCAGCTCCCAGCCCGAGTCTACGCCGACGAGGAGATCGGGAAGATCCTCAAGCGGGCGACGGAGCTTCAACACAGGGAGCCCAGCGCTCCCGCGGCTGGTGTCACGCTCGCCGAGCTCGAGGAGATCGCGGCGGAAGCCGGCATCGATCCCACGTACCTCCGTCGCGCCGCGATGGAGGTCGACGCCGGCACCTCCGATCCCACCGTCTGGACGAAGGTCGCCGGAGACGAGCTCGTTCTGGTGCGAGAGATCACGCTCCCCGGCGAGTTCGGCGTAACGGGCTTCGAGCGGATCGTGGCGGCGATCCAGGCGGCTTCTTCGGAGCACGGCCAGCCGAGCCTGATGGGCCGCACGCTCACGTGGCGCGCCGAGACCGCGAGCAAGACACGCACGATCCAGATCGTCGTGAGCTCCCGTGACGGCAAGACCAACATCCGGGCGGAAGAGAACCTCATGCAGATGGCGAGTGGGCTCTTTGGCGGTATCACCGCGGGCGCGGGGATCGGCGTGGGTATGGGTTTCGGGCTTCCGATCGGGCTCAACGTACTCGGCTCGGTTCTCTTCGCGGTCGCCGCTCCGGTAGGCACCGTTGCCCTCAGCTACATCGCCACCCGGGCCATCTACCGCTCGATCGTCGAGGGTCGTCGGAGGGGCATGAACAAGCTGTTCGAGGCGATCGTCACCGAGGCCAAGGCCTCGATCGACGAACACGCGACGTTGGCGCTTCCACCCGGCGAGGACGCCCCTACGTAGCGCCCCGGTCGCTCTACGTACTCCGCCCGGAGCGACTAGACACCCTGACGTACTGAGGCCACCCGGTGCGAGCGACATCCTTCTCGTGTGAACACGACGACGCACGTCACACCGGAGAAGACCCATGTCACGCTCATGCAGAGTCGCCGCCCTGGCGATCCTCGCCGCCAGCATCATTCCCGCCCACGCTACCGCCCAGGCCGACATCCCGGCCGAGATGCAGGCGCGCACCCTACCGCGTCAGCACCTTTCAGGGCCTCGCTTCGGTTTCACGGCCTTCACCGGCGACGTGGCGGCTCTGCGGCAGGCGGCCGGAAAGCAGCCCATCATGAGCCAATTCGGCTGGCAGTTCGAGACCCAGATCGTCTCCACCACGAGCGGGAACCAGGCCCTCATGGAATGGGTGGTGCTCGTGGGTGGAATGGAGCAGGACGAGATGAACCTCTCCCTCGGATGGCTCGCGGGATATCGGCTCCCCAACGGACTCGAGCTCGGCGTCGGGCCGAACGTGAGCGTACGGAAGGAGGCCCTCGACGACCCGACCACGTCCATGCTCATCGCGGTCGGAGCCACGCTGCCGTTCGGTGAGCTCTACGTCCCGGCGAACATCGCCGTGGCATTCGCGGAGGGAGGGCCGCGGATCACCACGCTCCTCGGATGGATCATCGGCTGACCGTCCCGAACGGGGCCGGTCACGATCGCGGCCGGTCCCGGTGGGATCAGTCCCTCAGCAGCACCCCTCCGGACCGCACACATCCCCGGTCGGCTCGATCGTCGCCTCGTACTCGAGCCCCTTCGTCTCCCGAGGGTGACGCAGGCCGGTCCGGGTACAGTCGAACGGCTCGGCCTCGTGCAGCACGACCGGCTGGAGGGGCTCCACGAGCTCGAAATGCTCGGCGTACGGTGCCTGTCCGTATATCCCGAAGGTCTTGTCGCAGACCGCGGCCCGCTGCCCGCGAACGAGGCGATGGCCGTCGTCGTCGAGCACCTCCTTGAAGGGTCCTTTGTAGATCACGGCCTGCCTGCGCTCGAAGCAGGGCCCCTCCCTGCCCTTGAACGCTTCCACGGTGACCGAACGGAACTCGATGCCTTCGACCGTCCGCCAGGGCTCGCCCTGCCGGACGAGGATGCGAACGCCATAGAAGCCCGCGTCGGTAAAGGCCTCGAGGAATCCCTCCTCCGTGAGGGCTCCCGAAATGCATCCACTCCAGAGCTCGGGATCGTTGCGCATGGGCTCCGGCACGACCTCGTCGCTCACGATGTCGGAGATGACCGCACGTCCACCTCGGCGCAGCACGCGGAAGATCTCGCGGAACAGCTCCGGCTTCTCGCGTCCGTCGACGAGGTTCAACACGCAGTTCGACACGACGACGTCCACCGACTCGGTCGCGACGAGAGGCTCCGTCCGCCGAAGATCGTCGGCGAGCTGCTGCGCCTCGAACAAGCCATCGACGTTGGCGATCGGATCCGCCGCCAGTCTCTCTTCGAGCGCGTCGAGATCGAGGGCCAGGTCCTGGATCCGACCCCTTCGGAACTCGACGTTGGCATACCCGATCCGCTCCGCAACGACCGGGGCGTTGCGGCGTGCGACGTCGAGCATCTCCGGCGTCATGTCCACGCCGATTACACGACCGGTCGGACCCACGACCTGGGCGGCGATGAAGCAGATCTTCCCGGTCCCGCTTCCAAGATCGAGCACCGTCTGGCCCTGCGCCAAATGGCGGCTCGGATCTCCGCAGCCGTAGTCGCGCTCGACGACTTCCTCCGGGATGACCTCGAGGAAGATCGGGTCGTAGTCGACGGGACAACAAAGCGATTCTACGCGCCGTGCCGCACCGTCGGCGTAGGCTCCTTTGACCACGGACTCAGCGGGGGTCGTGCGCATCTTGCTCCTGAATTGGAGGGAGGGGATCCCACAACGTAAGCCGAAAGGTCCGCGTCCAGTTCCCGCCAGCCCTACCGAATGAGAAACCCGTGGGCGACGGGGTCGGAGGGATCGATCAGGATCTCGTTTCGACCGGTGATCCACGCGCGACCCGAGACCTCCGGTACCACCGCGGCGTGGCCCCCGACCGAGGTGACGTGGGACACGACTCCGGAAAAGTGCGTCCCGAGGATGCTCTCCACTACGATCGACTCGCCCGTTCCGATCTCGCCGCGCGCGTGGTGAATCGCGAGTCGGCCGCTGACGCCGGTGCCGGTGGGTGATCGGTCCACCTCGCCGTCGGCGAACACGCACACGTTGCGACTGTGGTGCGCCGGATCGTGCGCCGGGCCGACGAAGATCGTCCCGTACACGAACCCCAGATCTTCGTCGTCCGGGTGATTGGGCGGATCCGAATTCTGCACCGCGTTCTTGATCGCCCGCCCGAGGTCGATCAGGCGCCCGTACTCGTGCGGGGAAAGGCTGAGCCCGAAGTCCTCCGCCGCCACGTACGCATAGAAGGCACCTCCGTACGCGAGGTCGTAGCGAGTCGTGCCGACCTCGGGCACGTCGGCCTCCGCGTCCAACCGGGAGGCGAACGACGGCACGTTGATGAAGGACGTCCGTTCGACGTGGCCCTCGCGCACCGAGGCGGTCGCTCGGACGAAGCCCGCCGGGGTATCGATCCCGACGCTCGTCTCCGGCTCGGTGGGGCGGATGAGCCCGACATCGAGAAGCACTTTCACGACGCCGATGATCCCGTGCCCGCACATCGTGCTGAAGCCCTCGTTGTGCGTGAAGAGCACGGAAACGTCCGCCTCGGGCGTCAGTGGTGGCCCCACGATGCAGCCGTACATGTCGGCGTGCCCTCTCGGCTCCCACATGAGGGCCCGTCTCAGGAGATCGTGGTCGTTTCTGGCCTCGCGCCGGCGCTCGAGCACGGTCGTACCGTCGAGGTCGGGAAAGCCCGCCAGCACCACCCTGAGCGGCTCACCCTCGGTGTGCGCGTCGATCGTCAGGAGGCGGGTCCAGGTCCCCGGCGGAGTCCACGCGCGCACCGCCTCAGCCCACTCGTTGCTCCGACGAGGATTCATCCTTGAATTACCAACTCCATTAGGGGATCTTTAGGGTTTCGCGTGAGCCACTCCGCAATCACCGGAAACAGCCATGTCCGAGCCCAAGAGCGAAACCTCCACCGCGTCGATCGACACCGAGGCACGCACGACGGCACCTCGGGTCGATATCGACGAGGTCGCCCAGACTCAGCCCGGAGCGCTCGAATACGACTATACGAACTTCTACTTCGGTGCGGGCGAAGACGCCTTCGCCCTCCTCGAGCCGTTCGACGACTGGTGGCGTCAGGTCAAGCCGGCGGGATACTACCTCTACGAGCTTCCGCTGCACTCGGCACCGGGCACGCGCGTCGACGTGGAAGACACCAAGACCGGCGAGATCCGTCGGGGACTCGTCAACTTCGCCTCGTACAACTACCTCGGCCTGTCGTACCGGCCCGAGGTGAAAGAAGCGATCAAAGAGGCCGCCGACGTCTATGGAGGTGGCTCATCGGGCTCGCCGATCCTCAGCGGGACGACCGCGTTGCACATGCAGTTCGCCCAGGAGGTCGCCGACTTCAAGGGTCAAGAGGCGGCGATGGTCTTTCCCACCGGCTATAGCGCCAACGTGGGCACGATCGCTGGGCTGATGCGCTCAGGAGACTTGATCGTCGCCGATCAGTACGCGCACGCGAGCATCGTGGACGGCATGATTCTGTCGAAGGCGAAGTCGAGATTCTTCCGGCACAATCGACCCGATGATCTCGACCGCAAATTGGCGGGCTTCGACGGTAAGAAGCTCGTGATCGTGGAGGGCGTGTACTCGATGGACGGCGATACGCCGCCTCTGGCCGAGATCGTGGCGGTCTGCCGCAAGCACGGTGCCCGGCTCATGATCGACGAGGCCCATTCCGCGTTCGTCTTCGGTGAGACCGGCAAGGGCGTAGCCGAGCATCAGGGGCTGGACGACGAGATCGACATCCATCTCGGCACGTTTTCCAAAAGCCTCGGTGGTCAGGGTGGTTACATCGCGGGCTCCGAGCAGCTGATCAACTATCTGCGCGGCTTCTCCCGCTCCCGTTTCTTCTCGTGCGCTCTCTCCCCGGTCGTCGTCGCGGGACTCCGTAAGGCGCTCGAGATCGCCACCGACGAACCCGAGCTCCGCAAGAAGCTGTGGGACAACGTCGCCTACATGCAGAAGCTGCTCGGCGACGCTGGGGTCCCGATGGGCGATTCGACGTCGCAGGTGATTCCGATCATGGTTCGCGACGACGCCCGGATCTTTTCCATGGGTGAGGAGATCTTCAGAGAAGGAGTCTTCATCAACCCGGTGAAGTACCCTGCGGTCGGGAAGCACAAGTCGCGCTTCCGGATGTCGATTTCGGCGGCACACTCGAACGAAGAGCTCGAGGAAGGAGCCGACAAAATCATCACGGTCCTGCGACGGTACGGGATATGCCAGTAGTCAGCAGCCATCGGTTCCACACGGGCGCCAGCGCCTTCTTCGAGATGGCGACGTCCGATGCCCGCGCCCTGCTGCCCGAGCATCTCGAACCGATCGAAGTCACGCATCAACGCAGCGTGCTCTCCGTCACCGCGTTTCTGTTCGACGACAGCGTGGTCGGGCCGTACACGGAGCTCATGTTCTCCGTCATCGTCCCGCCGACGGTCGCCCAGTGGGGCAAGCACGCGAAGGCGGGCTTCTATCCGTTTCTCGCGGCAACGAGCTCGGCCGTAGCACGCCGCATCAAGGCCGAGCGGTTCCACTTTCCCTACCACGAGCAGTCGATCGACGCGCAGTTCATCGAGACCTCCGATCGCCTCCGGGTTCGCGTCTTCGGCGCCGGGGACCCGATTCTCGACCTCAGCGTCACGCTCGGCGCGTGGGAGACGACGACGCATCTGCTCCAGGGCTTCATGATGAACGGTGAGCAGCGGCTCCGGACGACGCTGCAGATCAGCGGCGACTATTCGGTTCACGAGGAGGAAGGGGGTGCGATGAAGCTATTCCCGCACCCGATCACCTCAGAGCTTCTCTCTCAAGAGGTCTCTCCGCAGCCGTTTCGGGAGCATTGGTTCAAGAACGGGACCGAAGTCTTCCATCAGCTGGAGACGATCTGAGGCTTCCGCACGCCTCCCTGGAGGAGACGACCAGGCCGAAGGATCTCGTCTTCACGCTCTTCGGCGAGTACTTGCTCGCCACGGACCGACCCGTCTGGGTCGGGAGCCTCATCGCCCTATTGGAGCCGTTCGGCCTGAGCGGCGGACGGGTGCGCACCACGCTGTCGCGCATGAGCAAGCGCGGGTGGCTGAGGGGCGAACGAATGGGGAGGCATGCCTATTATTCGCTGACTTCCAAGGGCCGCCGCCTGCTCGAAGAGGGTCAGGCGAAGATTTTCCACCCCACGTGGGACCACGACTGGGACGGGCAGTGGGTGCTCCTCGCGTATTCCATCCCTCAGGGGGCGCGAAGCCTGCGTGACCGCCTGAGGGACCGTCTCGCCTGGCTCGGGTTCGGCTCCATCGGCAACGGTCTCTGGATCAGCCCGCACGATGTGGGCGACGAAGTGGGAGCCCTCGCGGAGCACATGGATCTGGGCGATCGCCTCGTCTGGTTCCGCGCGACGCGCGCGGGTGGCGAGACGACCGGAGACCTGGTGGCAAGATGCTGGAACCTCGCGGCACTCGGTGCCTCGTACACCGCGTTCGTCGCACGGTGGGCAGCCGTCCGGGATCGGGCGCGCCTCGATCCGCGCGATCCCGCCTCGGCCTCCGAGCGCGCGTTCGTCGACCGATTCGCGCTGATTCACGAGTTCCGTCGATTCAGGCTCGAGGACCCATTCCTGCCCAGGACGTTGTTGCCGACTCCGTGGCCAGGCGACGCGGCGTCTTCGCTCTTTTTGGAGCTCCACGACGCGCTGGTCGGTCCGGCGGACGCGCACGTGGAGTCGGTCCTCGACGCCGCACCATGACGAGAACCCCGTAGCTCACGCCGCATCTTCCTCGTGGCGCGACCCCTTTCTAATCTTCGCCATGCATCGAACCCACAAGCACGCGGCGTTCGCGCTGCTCGTTGCCGTTCTGGCCGCTTCGTGCGTCCCGGACGCGAGTCGCCGAGAGCGCGCCGACGTCGACTTCCTGAGGATCGTCGTCGCGGAAGACGCTCGCCCCTCGGAGGGAGCCGATTTGGACTTCCTCGTGGCGAACACGGACCATCACCTCGCCTTTGTCCGGCACGCGGCCGTTCGCGCTTTGGGGCGCCTGGAGAATCCCGCGCTTCTCGACGACATTGCGCCGGCGCTCGACGACCCCGCTCCCCTGGTCCGACGCTCGGCGGCACACGCGGTCGCGCAGGCGGTCCATTCCTCTTCACACAGGGACGGGCGGGCGGCCGACCTGCTCCTGTCACGCACCGCTGTGGAGGCCGACGGCATCGTACGCGGGACCCTCGCCCGCTCGCTGGGCCGACTCGAGCTCAGCCCCGACAGACGCGGCGACGTCATGAACGTGCTCGTCGACATGAGTCGAGACGGAGTCGTCGCGGCGCCCGACGAAACGCTCATCGGCGTTGCACTCGGACTCGAGGCGATGGTCCGGCGGCAGCCCGACGAGGACATCCCCGAGCCCGTCGTTCGTCGATTGCGGGAGTTGGCCACGCACCCCACGGTCTTTGTCGACGACCCCCTGCCGGCGCTCATCCGCGGACTCGCCCTGAACGCGCTCGGGACCGTACGACGCCTCGATGGCCCGCTCTTCCTGGTGGCGCTCGCGGACGAGGCTCCCGGGAGCGGAGTGGTCGCCGCGCGCCATCTCGATCAGGCGCCGCAACTCCAGAGGCCCGAGATCCTGCGTAGGGTCATCGGGAACCGGCGGCTGCTCACCGTGATCGAGGGGTTCCTCACGCTGCAGCGATCGCCACGCACGGAGGAGCATTGCCGCTACCTCTTCGCCGGGGCGATGGAGCCGGTCCCCAACGGACCCCGCGTCATGCCCGGGGTCGCCGTTCCGGCCTTCGATGCCCTGTCCCGCCCGTGCCCCGACCTCGCACAGCAGCGCGACCTGCTCCTGTCCGGCGCATCGCGGTCGGCGGCGGACGAGCCATGGCAGGTGGCCGCTCATGCGCTCGTGTCGTTGGCCATGCTCTTCCCCGCCGACGCCGCCCCCCTCGTGCCGAGTTTCGCGCAGATCGCCAACCCGTTCGCGCGCGCGTACGCCGCGCGGGCCGCAACGCTGGTGGGTGATCGGGCCGTGCTCGAGTCGCTGGCGGGTGACCCGGAACCCAACGTCCGGACCGCCGCGATCCGTGGGCTGGCGGAGCTCGTCGGCCACGAAGTCGACGATCTGGCGCTCACGCAACTCGAGTCCCTGGACGACCCACAGCTCCTCATGACTGCGGCGGGCGTGCTGCGGGGCACGCCGCGGCCGGATCGGGCCTCCTCCGTGGCGCTCGACGCGTTCGAGCGCATCTCCGCGGCGGAGCGCGAAACGTGGCGGGATCCGCGCATGGCCTTGCTCGAGTTGATCGCGGCGGAGGGGGCCCCCGAACTCGCCCCCCGGCTCGTCCCGTATCTCGGAGACTACGACGCCGTCGTCGCCCAGCGGGCCGCGGAGATCCTGTCGATGTGGGGTGTCCGGAGCCCGAGAGCGGTGCCGCGTCCCCTCCCCAGGGCCGATCTGCCCTCGGTCGAGGAGCTGCGCGCAATGGCCGCCGCGGTCGTCCGGCTGCACATGGCCGATGCCGGCACGATCGATATCGAGCTCGAACCGTACGAGGCGACGACCAACGCCTATCGCTTCTATCGGCTGGTCGCCGACGGGTACTTCGACGGGCTCACGTTCCACCGCTGGTCGCCGAACTTCGTCATCCAGGGCGGAAGCCCGGGCGCAAACGAGTACCAAGGAGACGCGGCGTACACTCGTGACGAAGTGGGGCTGCAGCCCCACTGGCGTGGTACCGTCGGAATCTCGACACGCGGCCACGATACGGGAGACGGACAAATCTTCGTGAACCTACTGCACAACGTCCGCCTGGATCACACCTATACCGTCATCGGTCGCGTGGTGGACGGAATGGACGTGGTGGACACCCTGCTCGAAGGAGCGGTCATCGAACGGGCGGAGCTCGTGTCGGACACGTCGGTTGCA
Source organism: Gemmatimonadota bacterium (assembly GCA_029863525.1). GTDB lineage: Bacteria > Gemmatimonadota > Gemmatimonadetes > Longimicrobiales > Gaopeijiaceae > UBA2589. The sequence goes on along the minus strand of JAOTVL010000021.1, from coordinate 18,785 downwards.
GGGATGTAACGGCGGGGTCTATTCTGGCGCGTCGGTCACCCCGCGGAACTTCCGGAAACGAACCTAAGGAACGGCATGCAGCTCTATACGAAGATTCTCATCGGCCTCATCGCCGGCGCGGTCGTGGGAGCGGTCGCCAACCTCGGCGGCTTGGTTTGGCTCCAGAATCTGCTCGGTGGTGTCGAGATCCTCGGGACTGCATTCATCAACCTGATCACGATGATCGTGATCCCGCTCGTCGTAGCGAGTCTTCTCGTGGGCACGGCGTCGCTGGGTGATCTCAGCAAGCTCGGCAGAATCGGCGGCAAGACGCTCGCGTATTACATGATCACGACCGCGATCGCGGTCACGATCGGGCTCACACTCGCCAACGTCATCGAGCCCGGCTCGGGTGTCGCACCGGAAACCACCGCCGAGCTGACGGAGCGATACGGAGGCGACGCGGCGAGTCGCGTGAACATCGCGGAGCAGGCGCCGAGTTGGCAGGAGACGCTGCTGCGTGTCATCCCGCGAAATCCCGTTCGCGCCGCCGCCGACATGGACCTGCTCCCCTTGATCTTCTTCACCATCTGCTTCGGGGCGGCGCTGACCGTCATCGCACCGAAGCGCCGAGACGCGGTCCTCGAGTTCTTTCACGGCATCAACGAAGCCTCCATGACCTTGATCAACTGGATCATGGAGCTCGCCCCCTACGCCGTGTTCGTGCTCATCGGGTCCGTCGTGGCCAACTTCGGCTTCGACCTGCTCCAGAGTCTGCTCGTTTACACGCTGGTCGTGGTCGCGGGGCTCATGATCCACGCGTTCGGTACGTACGCGATCATCCTTCGATTCTTCGCGCGCCTGAACCCGGCGAAGTTCTACCCGACCGTCGCGGCGGCTCCACTGCTCGCGTTCTCGACCTCATCGTCGAATGCCACGCTCCCCCTCACGATCGAGACCGCCGAGGAAAAAGTCGGCATCTCAAACGAGGTGGCGAGCTTCGTGCTCCCGCTCGGCGCTACGATCAACATGGACGGGACGGCCCTGTATCAAGCGGTCGCGGTCATGTTCATCGCGCAGATCTACGGCGTCGATCTGGCGTTGGCCGACCAGCTCGTCATCGTCCTGACGGCGACGCTCGCTTCGGTGGGCGCGGCGGGGGTGCCGTCCGCGGGCATCATCACGCTGATCATCGTCCTCAACTCCGTCGGCATGGGCCAGCACGTCCAGGCAGGGATCGCCCTGATCCTGGGTGTCGATCGGATCCTCGACATGATCCGGACCTCGGTGAACGTGACCGGCGACCTGACATGCGCGGCATTCATCGCGCGCACGGAAGGCGAGGATCTCGGGGGCGTGAAGGGGCTGGCGCGCTAAGGGCTTTCCCGCGAAACGAAGCTCCCCCAGATTGACTGATCTGAACCCCACCGCAGGAGGACGTATGGATCGCCGAGGTTTCGTAACCTCCGGTATGGCCGCCGGGCTTGCTGGTTTCACGGGTGCTGGAGGGGCCCTCGGGACGCTCATCGAGCGTACACCCGGCCTTCGTCAGGGGCGACGCGACGAGAACGGCAACATCCGTCTGAGCTCGAACGAGAATCCTCTGGGCGTTTCGCCGGCCGCGCGCGACGCGATCATCGAGGCGATCGTCGAGTCGAACCGCTACGGCGGGCGGCGGGCCGAGGTCATCGAGGCGCTTTCGAACTACCTCGGTGTCAAGCCGGAGAACCTCACGCTCGGCTTCGGCTCCACGGAGATCCTGCAGATTTGCACGCAGGCGTTCCAGGGCCCCAACACGCCTCTGATCGCCGCGGTGCCGACCTTCGAAGACGTCATGGACTATCAGGACACCATGCCGTTCGAAGTGAAGACCATCCCGCTCACGCCCGACCTACAGCACGACATCGGCCGGATGCGCGAGGAGTCGAAGAAGCGGCCATCCGTGGTCTACTTCTGCAATCCGAACAACCCGACCGGCACGATCACGGCGTCGGCCGACATCGACGCATGGATCGCCGAGGCACCCGAGTCCACCATCTTCTTGATGGACGAAGCGTACCTCGAGTACGTGACCGACGATCGCTACTGGGACTCGCTCAAATGGATCGAGCAGAAGCCCAACGTGGTCGTGATCCGCACCTTCTCGAAGATCTTCGGGATGGCGGGCCTGAGGCTCGGATATGCCGTCACGCATCCGACGACGGCGACGCGTCTCGCGGAGCACGCGGTTCAGAACAGCCCCAACGTTCTGGCAGGCGCGGCCGCCGTGGCCTCGCTGAACGACCAGGGCATCGTCCAGCGCGCGATCGCAGTGAATACGGAGTCGAAGGCGATCGTGCACCAGACGCTCGATGAGCTCGGTCTCGAATACCTGCCGACGAACACGAACTTCATCATGCACCGCATCCAGGGCGACCTGGCCACGTACCGGAACCGCATGGCGGACGCCGGGCTGCTCGTCGGGCGCAACTTCCCGCCGATGCTCGATTACAACCGTCTCTCCTTCGGCCTGCCGAACGAGATGGACCAGTGGGCGGACACGATCAAGGGATTCCGGTCGAAGGGCTGGATCTGATCGACGGCCCGCGCTGAGCGCGGCCACGAAAAGCCCCTCCTCCGGTCCGCCGGAGGAGGGGCTTTTCGCGTCGTGGGCTCGGGGTACGCGGCTCTGACGTCCGGGGCCCTCGACGTAAAGCTTTATGCTGCAAACCATTAAACTTCAGACACTTAGCTTGCCCGTGGCCCCGCCGGCGGTATTTTGGCTGGCCCTGCCGTCACCGACGGTTTCCACGTCCTCCCGCCGTGAGGTGGCCAAGTGTCTCGATCCTCCCGATCCCGTTCGATCTTCGAGCCGGTGCTCCCGTTCTGCCTGGCCGTCCTCGTAAGCAGCTGTGGGGGCAGCACCCCCACGGATCCAGACCCCGATCCGGATCCTGCGACCATCTCGATCTCGATCGATCCGAGTACCGGCACCGTAGAGCAGGGAGGCTCGCTCGTCGTGACGGGTACGGCGACGATCGGGGGGGCCTTCAGCGGGGGCGTCACGTTCGCGGTGACCGGGCTTCCAGCCGGAGTCACGATCTCGGTGGGGACCATTACCACGAGCGGAAGCACGGCGACGGCGCCGATCACGGTCACCGTCGGCGCCTCGGTCGCCGCCGGTACGTATAGTGGCACGATCACGGCTTCCGGGTCCGGCGTGTCCGATTCCGTCGCATACTCCCTCACGGTGACGGAGGCACCGGGCTTCTCGCTCGGAACCGTTGAGAACATCAGCATCCAGCAGGGAACCTCGGGCTCGCGAGCCGTCGCGATCGAGCGCACGGGCGGCTTCGCCGAGAGCGTCACGATCACCGTCGAGGGAGCCCCCGCGGGCATGACGGTCACGCCCGATCCTGGCTCTACGGCCGGGACATCGTCCACGCTCGGCATTTCGGTGGGCGGCGCGGTGGCGGTGAATACCTACACGCTCACCGTGCGCGGTGCCGCGACCGGCCTCCCGGACGCCACGACGACCTTCGACGTGACGGTGACGGCGTCGGTGCCACCGGACGGTACGAACTTCCGCCTCGACTTCTCGCTCTGCACGACCGACGAACGACCCACCTGGCTCGCGGTGAAAGACGGGATGGCGGGGAGCTGGACCGCCGTGACCGGCGTGGCCGACGTCTACGAGTTCACGATCACGCAGAGCACGCTCGGTGTTGCCGTCGTCTACGACGCTCCCGCGGAGACCGACCTCTCCGTCGACTATTTCGCCACGACCGAGGCCGTCGTTGTCGCTGCGGCGTTGTGCGCGGACGGCTCGGGCAAGGCCGTCACAGGAACGGTCACAGGCACCGTCGGTCCCACGAACCTGTCGCTTGGCGGTAGCTCCACGACGGCCTTCCTGGACGGGATCTTCGGAATCACGAACGTTCGAGATGGCCTGCAGGACTTCGTCGGTTACTCCACGAACCTCGGCGCAGGATCCGACCGGATGTTCATCCTCCGGGACCAGGACATCGCCGACGGCGGCGACATCGGAACGATCGACTTCACCGCGGACGGATTCGATCCGGCCACCGCCACGATCACCGTAGGCGGTTTGGTGGGCGGTGAGGACGGGGCTATCGGCACCAACTACGCGACGTCCTCCGCGGGCTCCTTCTGTGCGGTCGCCCCTCTGAAGGGTGACCTGCTCTCGGGGTCATCGTTCACCGCGAGCAGCGCACCCGCGTCTCAGCAGGCAGCCGGAGAGTACCACGTCGCCAACATCTCGACCGTGTTGGGTAACGCGGTCAAGACCGTCCAGGAGGCATTCGAGGCGCTGACCGCGCGGACGGTCGACCTACCCGCGGACATGCCGGCGCCCACGCTGACCGACGTTACGGGTAGCGCCAACTACCTGCGGCTCCAGGCAGACTTCACACTGCCCGCCGAGTTGGACAGCAATGTGTTGTTCGATTATGCGGTCGGCTCGTACAACATGACGGTGTTCGCGACCGCGGCCGTGATGAGTGGCTCCGTTTCGCTCACCATGCCCGACTTCTCGGGGCTCGCGGGCTGGGACGACGCGTGGGGTATCCCTCTCGGGACAACCGGGATCGAATACGTCGTGTCGGGTCGGGGTGGCACGGGCCTTGAGAGTGAGACCGCCGGATTGTGCACCGACGGAGGCCGTGTCGCGTCGTCGACGCTCACCGGATCCTACAACTGACCGCTTAGTGAAGAGGGTGGGGCCGTTCGCTCGAACGGCTCCACCCTTTCGTCCTGTCTCCCAGAGGTGCCGGGCCCGCCGCGCCCCCCGAAGGCTCTACGCCGGGTGGGACATCTTCGCCCACAGCTCCTCGAGCTGAGACGAGACCTCGCTCATCGCTTGGTCGGCGATCTTGTCGAGCCGCTGCGTGATCGCCGGCCCCATGAGCCGCGCGAGAAATCGCGCCGGATAGTCGAGGTCCCAGTCGAGATACTCCTCGGGTCCCTTGTCGAGATTCTCGATGACGCGGATGACGAGGTAGGAGTCGTCCAGTAACCCGGGCAGACCCTGCGTCATCTCAGGGATGAGGTCCATCGGCTGCAGGAAGTAGCGTTCCGCGTGGTCCAGGAGCGGAGTGACGACGGAAATCAGCCCTCGTTCGCGGCCTGCTTGCCGGGCCCGGGCGAGGAAGATCGGGATGGACTCGATGATCTCGACCGCGACGGAGGCCGCTTCCCGTACCTCGAACTCCTCGGCCTCCGGAAGCGCCTTGGCGACGAAGCGCTCCAGCGCGTCGACTCCTCCGCGCGCCTTCGCGCTGTCGATGATCGCGACGATGTCCGGGATGCTCCCCCCGGCACTCGCGATGACGTCGTCACGCTCCGGTATCGACTCCACCCTCAGCGACCGGCAGCCGAATACACGACTTCGCCGCCAACGATCGTGTACACCACTTCGGTGTCGGGGATGGCCGACTCGTCGATGGTGAGGATGTCCTGCGAGAGCACCGTCACGTCGGCAAGCTTCCCGACGGCGAGCGAGCCCTTGATGTCCTCCTCGAAGGCGCCATACGCGCCGTTGATCGTGTAGCTGCGCAGCGCCTCCATTCGGTCCAGCGCCTGCTCGGGTGTGAACTTCTGGCCCGTGGCCATCATCCTGGACACGGTCGCGTAGTAGCTGGGGATGGGATCGACGTCCTCGACGGGCGCATCGGTACCGTTCACGATGACGGCGCCACTGTCGACGAGCTTCCGCCACGCGTACGCTCCTTGGCGCGTGCGCTCTTCGCCCAATTTCGGTTCGACCCAAGGACCGTCGGACGTCGCGTGAACACCCTGCATCGAAGCGATCACCCCGAGCTCGGCAAAGCGCGGGATGTCGTCCGGGTGAAGGTGCTGCGCGTGCTCGATGCGCCAGCGAAGGTCCCCTTCCCCGGCCTCACGGTACGCGGCCTCGAAGATGTCGAGGGTCTCTCGGTTCCCGCGATCGCCGATGGCGTGGACGTTGTACTGATAGTCGTTCTCCATCGCGAGCTGCGCGGTCCTGCGCACCACGTCGAGCGGCGCCGTGTTGAGACCCGAGCTGGAGGGTAGGTCGTCGTACGGCTCCAGCAGCCAGGCTCCGTGTGACCCGAGCGCCCCGTCGATCGACACCTTGATGGCGCGCACGGTGAGCCTGTCGTCGCCGTATCCGACGACGCGAGCGCCGGCGAGGTTCTCGCGAAGAGAGGCCGTGTCCGCGCGGATCATCGAGTAGATGCGGATCTTCAAGCTCCCTTCATCGACCATCTGCTTCCACACGTCCACGGTCGAGAACCCCGCGCCGGCGTCGTGGAAGCTGGTGATTCCCTTCGAGAACGCCTCCTCCTGCGCCAGAAGGGCAACACGGCGTGGATCGGGATCGGGGGAGCCGGCACGCGCCGGCCCGAGGAGACCCGAGGCGGTCTCGCGGAACGCCCCGATCGGGTTGCCGTCGGGATCGCGCACGATCTCGCCGCCGTCGGGATCGGGCGTCGCCGAGGTGATCCCGGACAGCGCCATCGCGTTGGCGTTGGCGAACGTCGCGTGGCCGCTGGCGTGCGTCAGGATCACCGGATTGTCGGGCGAGATCACGCTCAGTGACCCGTGGTGGGGCAGGCCTCCGTAGTGGCGCTCGGGTCGCTGCGCCCACTTCTCCTGATGCCAGCCTCGTCCGGTGATGAGCTCACCTGGCTCGGCCTCCCCCACGGCCACGGCGACCATGTCGACGATCTCCTCCCAGCTCTCCACGTCCATGAGGTCGAGCTGGAGCTGCGCCTGACCCACGCCCATGTAGTGCGCGTGGCCCTCGATGAAGCCCGGCATCGCGAAGCGCCCGTCCAGGTCGATGACCTCCGTATCGTCCCCGATGAGGCCCTCGACGTCGGCGTCGGAACCGAGCGCCACGATTCTCCCGTCCCGAGCGGCCAGCGCCTGCGCCTGAGGAAGCGACTCGTCCACCGTCACGATGTTGCCGTTGAGTAGAACGAGGTCGGCCGCGTCGGACGTGGGCCCTTCGGCGCACGCAGCCGATCCTGCGACGAGCGCGAACGAGACGGAGGTGAGGAAACGACGATTCATCCGGATGGAACTCCAGTCACTGCGGTGAAGCGCCCGGGATCACCGTGATCCGGGCATGAGCGGGGAAGGCGAACTTAGCACGCTCGCGCCACGCTGTCTTGCACACGGCACCAGTGGGCCACGTTCGAGTCCGGGGAGGGCTCTAGAGCGGGGCGCGCCGGAGCCGCAGGCTGTTCCCCACCACGCTGACCGAGCTGAACGCCATCGCCAACGCCGCCAATACGGGGTGCAGCGCCCGCAGCATCATCGGCAGGAACGTGAGCGAATAAAGCGCGCCCGCCGCGACGGGGATCAGCGCCGCGTTGTAGAAGAAGGCCCAGAAGAGGTTCTGCTCGATCGTCTTCATGGTTCGACGACTGAGCGCCAACGCTTCCGGGACGACACGGAGGTCGCCGCGCATGAGCACCACGTCGGCCGTCTCCATGGCGACGTCGGTTCCGGTTCCGATCGCGATCCCCACGTCGGCGATCGCCAGCGCCGGGGCGTCGTTGATTCCGTCGCCGACCATGGCGACCGCCCCGTCCACCTCCGCCTGGATGGCGCGGATCGCGTCCGCCTTCGCGCCCGGAAGAACCTCGGCCCGGATCTCATCGATGCCGACCTGACCCGCGATCGCGTGGGCGACGCGTTCGTTGTCGCCGGTGAGCATGACCACCCGGAGCCCTTCGGCCCGCAGCGCCGCCACCGCCTCCGCGGAGCCCTCCTTGACCGCGTCCGCGGCACCGACGATGCCCTGGACGACACCGTCGACGGCGACCCAGAGCGGTGTCTGCGCGCGGTCCTCGACCACTCGCGCTCGCTCGTTCCACGCCGGCTCCCAGCGATCGTCACCGAGCTCCGCGGCGAGCAACGCCCGCGTCCCGATCACGACGGCCCGACCGTCGACCTCGGCGCGGACACCGCGGCCCGGCACCGCCTCGAAGGCGGTCGGCTCGAGCAACGCGATACCGCGCGCCTCGGCCTCCCGCACGACCGCCTCCGCCAGCGGATGCTCGCTGCGCCGCTCCGCCGAAGCGGCCAGCCTCAGCAGCTCGGACTCCGGCAGATCGCCGAGCTCGATGCCGAGCACGGCCGGCTCCCCGCGCGTGATCGTGCCCGTCTTGTCGAGCACCACGACCCGGATGTCGCGCGCGCGCTCGAGCGCCTCGGAGCTGCGGAAGAGGACGCCTCGCCTCGCCGCGCGCCCGGTTCCGGCCATCACGGCGGTGGGCGTCGCAAGACCCAGCGCGCATGGGCACGCGATCACGAGCACCGCCACGAGCCGTAGCAAAGCCGCCGTGACGCCGGCGTCTACGACCAACCACCAGATCCCGAAGGTCAGGAGCGCGAGACCGATGACCACCGGCACGAAGACCGCCGCGACCCGATCGGCGAGCCGCTGGATCGGCGCCTTGCTCCCCTGTGCCTCGCGAACCATGCGCACGACCTGCGCGAGCGCGGTGTCCGACCCGACCCGCTCCGCGCGCATGCGGAACGCGCCGGTCCGGTTGACCGTGGCGCCGACCACGTCGTCGCCCGGAGCCTTTTCCACCGGCACGCTCTCTCCGGTCAGCATGCTCTCGTCGATGGTCGAACGACCGTCGAGGACGACGCCGTCGACCGGCACGCGGTCGCCGGGGCGCACGATCAGGACGTCCCCGACCTCGACCTCTTCGATCGGCACGACCTCTTCCCCACCGTCCGAGCCGACGCGTCGAGCCGTGGCGGGGCTCAGCTCCATGAGCTCGCGGATCGCCGAGCCCGTCTCGCCCTTGGCCTTCACCTCGAGGAGCTTGCCGAGCTTGATGAGCGTGATGATGAGCGCGGCGGTCTCGAAGTACACGTGCTCACCGGCCGCCGTGCTCCCCAAGGTGAGGGCCGTCGCCGTCACCACCGAATACAGGTAGGCGACGGTCGAGCCGAGCGCCACGAGCACGTCCATGTTGGCGGCGCCGTTGCGAAGCGCCTTCCACGAACCGACGTAGTAGTCCCACCCCACGTAGAACTGGACCGGGGTCGCGAGCGCGAACATGAGCCAGTTCACCCAGGGCGCGTGCGCCCACGCGCCCAGCAAGCCGAAGTCGCGGGACATGCTGAGCACGAAGAGCGGCCCGGCGAGCGCAGCGCCCGTCCAGAACTTGCGCGCCTGGTCGGCGATCTCGGCGGCCCGGGCCATGGCCTCCGCGTCTTCGAGCTCTCCCTCGTCCGCGAGCACGACGCCGTAGCCCGCCCGCTCGACCGCGGCCGCCATGTCCTCGAGCGTGACGAGCGCCGGGTCGAAGCGCACCGAGGCGCGCTCGGAGGCGTAGTTCACCCCGACCTCCTCGACGCCCGGCTGCTTCCGGAGCGTGCGCTCGACCGTCGCGACGCAGTTCGCGCACGTCATCCCGGTGATGGGAAGAAGAACCTCGCGCGTCCCGTCGGAAGGCACGCTGTGTGCGCTGGATGGCTCGGTCGCGGTCGCGGTCGGGCGCTCGGCAGAGCGCCCGGTGGTCGTGTCGGGGGTAGCCACGCGGCGGCCGAGGCGCCTAGGCCTCGGGGGGATAGTTGATCTCTTCGAGATGCCGCTCGATCACGACCCAGTCGGTCGTGTCGGGGTCCCACGAGATGGTCACCTTGCGACTCACCTGCTCGGCGGACACCGAGGCAACACCGTCCAGCTCGCCGACCTCACGCTCGATCGTCGCGACGCAGTGCCCGCAGCTGATGCCGGGAACGTTCACGGTCTTCGTCATCATGTCGATTCCTCTCTGGGTGCCTGTGAACTTCAGATCTTTCCGGACGCCTCGAACACCTGGACCAGCTCGTCGAGCACCTGCTCGCGCGCCGACGCATCGGGCCCGCGCATCGCGTCCGTGACGCACGTGTGGAGATGATCGTCGAGCACGAGCCCGCTCACCTTCTTCAGGGCACGCTGGATGGCGACGATCTGGTTGACGACGTCGATGCAGTACGCACCCTCGTCGACCATCCTCTGGACGCCGCGCACGTGTCCCTCGACGCTCTTGAGGCGCCGTAGCACGTCGTCTTTTCTCGCGTGGGGCACGTTCAGACCTCTCGGTTCGAGTCCCACCCCCCCTGGGGGGGGCCAGTCCATGGGAGAAATATCCCGACTTCGGGGTTTATCGTCAATGCCGCGTGGCCCGATCGAGGGCACGCAGTCCACAACCGACCCACCCCGAGTCCTCACGATGTCGCTCAAGTCGTCGATCAAGACCGTGCTCACCCTCGGCAAGGGAATCGCCGGCGGGATGCCCGAAGCCGCCGAAGACGCCGACCCGATCGAGCTGTTCCACGCATGGTACGGCGCGGCCGAGGAGTCGGGCATCGTTCACCCCGAGGCGATGGCGCTCGCCACGGCGACCCCCGAAGGGCGGCCCTCGGTGCGCATGGTCCTTCTCAAAGAGCTCGACGAGCGCGGGTTCGTCTTCTTCACCAATTACGAGAGCCGGAAGGCAGAAGAGCTCGACGCCAACGCGCATGCCGCGCTCTGCTTCCATTGGGGGGTGCATGCGCGGCAGGTTCGGGTGACGGGCTCGGTGGCTCGGACCTCGGACGAGGAGAGCTTCGAATACTTCCGCACCCGCGCCCGAGGGAGCCGGATCGGCGCCTGGGCATCGGAGCAGAGCCGCCCCCTCGACGCGCGAGCCACGCTCGAGGCTCGGGTGCGCGAGATGAAGGAGCGCTTCGGCGGCGACGAGATCCCGTTGCCTCCGTATTGGGGCGGCTACCGCCTCGTGCCCGACACGATCGAGTTCTGGCAGGGCCGCGCCGACCGGCTTCACGACCGGCTCGTCTTCACGCGCGCCTCCGGCGGATGGAGCGCGCAGCGGCTCTACCCCTGACGCACCGAGCGCGCCCCGGCCCGTCGGCCGAGGACGCGAGACCCTCTCCGATCAGGACTTCGACTTCCACAGGGCGGGGCTTGTGGTCCAGACGCACGGCGCGTCCTTTGTCCCGATCGTCACTCCGGCTGGAGGTGGGATTTGGGGGCGCACCGCTACTTCTCCGACGAGACGTTTCGCTTCTTTCGCGACCTGAAGGAGAACAACGACCGCGAGTGGTTCGCGGAGAACAAGCACCGCTACGAGAGCCACGTGAAGGCTCCCGCGCTGCACCTCATCGAAGACTTCGGCTCCGAGCTCCAACACATCAGCCCTCACTTCAAGGCGACGCCCCGCTCGCTCTTTCGGATCTACCGGGACACGCGCTTCTCGAAGGACAAGACGCCGTACAAGACCGCCGCGGGCGTGCACTTTCGGCACGACCGAGCGAAGGACGCGCACGCGCCCGGCTTCTACTTCCACGTCGCACCCCGTGAGGTCTTCCTCGGCATCGGGATCTGGCACCCGCCCGGCGACGCGCTCAAGGCCATTCGCGCGCACATCGTCGAGCACCCCGAGGAATGGAAGCGGGTCTCGCGAGCCAAGCGCTTCACCAACGAGTTCTCGCTCGAGGGCGAGAGCCTCAAGCGGGCGCCCCGCGACTTCGACGCCGAGCACCCGCACGTCGAAGACCTCAAGCGAAAGGACTTCATCGGGGTGCGCAACGTGAAGCAGGACTTCGCCACACAGGCCGACCTCCCCAAGGCGCTCGCGAAGAGCTACAAGTCCGGATCGGACTTCATGGCCTTCCTCTGCGACGCCCTGGGCGTGCCGTTTTGACGCTCGGCGTCCAGGCCGCGCTCGCGCTCTTCCCCATCGCGCTCGGGGGCGTGCTCCTCATCGGCTTTCGCATCGCCGCCAAGCACGCCATGCCCGCCGCGTACGTCGCGGCGGTCGCCGTGGCCTACAGCGCATGGGGCATGACGCCCTCGCGCATCGGCGCCGCGTCGGTCCAGGGTCTTTTCCTGACCTTCGACCTGCTCTTCATCATCTTCGGCGCAATCCTGCTGCTCCACACGCTCGAACGATCGGGCGGGGTCGCGGCGATCCGCCGGTCGTTCAGCGGCGTGAGCGACGACCGCCGCGTGCAGGTCGTGATCGTCGCGTGGCTCTTCGGATCGTTCATCGAGGGCGCTGCGGGCTTCGGGACCCCCGCCGCGGTCGCCGCGCCGCTCCTCGTCGCGCTCGGCTTTCCCGCCGCCGCCGCCGTCATGCTCGGCATGATGATCCAGAGCACCGCGGTCACCTTCGGCGCGGTCGGCACGCCCGTGCTCGTCGGGGTGCAAGGCGGGCTCGGGGGCGATGCCTTTGCGGCCGCGCTCGCGACGGCGGACATGAGCATGATGGACTACCTGCGCGCCGTGACCGCGAAGGTCGTGCTGCTCCACGCGGTCGCCGGCATCCTCATGCCGACGTGGATGATCGTCATGCTGACGCGCTTCTTCGGCGCCAACCGCTCATGGACCGAAGGGCTCTCCGTGCTTCCGTTCACACTGCTGGGCGGCTTCGCGTTCGTGGTGCCGTACGTGCTCTTCGGCACCTTCCTCGGGCCCGAGTTCCCCTCCCTGCTGGGTGCACCCGTCGGCCTCGCGATCGTGGTCATGATCGCGCGCAAGGGATGGCTGCTGCCCGCCGACCGGTGGGATTTCCCCGCGCGCGCCGACTGGGAACCCGAGTGGATCAGCGGACTCGAGGACGAGCTCGCCGACGTTCCGGAAGGACGCGGTGTCTCGGCGGCATCCGCGTGGGCGCCGTACGGCCTCCTCGGAGTGCTTCTCGTGCTCACGCGCCTCCCCTCCCTGCCGCTCGGCGCCTGGCTGCGCGCGCCCGCGATCTCGTGGGCGGACATCTTCGGATCGGGCATCGTCGCGACCACGACGCCGCTCTATCTGCCGGGCTTCGTGCTCGTCGTCGTCGTGTTCTTCACGGCGTGGCTCCATCGCATGGACGGCTCGGAGCTACGGGCGGCGTTCCGATCCTCGACGTCGGTGCTCATGGGCGCCGGGATCGTGCTCGTCTTCACCGTTCCCATGGTCCGGGTCTACATCAACTCGGACGTGAACGCCGCGGGCTTTCTGTCGATGCCCCTGGCCATGGCCGAGTGGGTCGCGGGCAACGTCGGGGCCGTGTGGCCGTTCTTCGCGCCCATGACGGGGGCGCTCGGCGCGTTCATCGCCGGCTCCAACACCGTCAGCAACCTCATGTTCTCCGCGTTCCAATACGGCGTCGCCGAGCGACTCGCCATGTCGACCGTCATGATCGTCGCGCTCCAGGCGGTCGGTGCCGCGGCCGGCAACATGGTCGCGATCCACAACGTGGTCGCCGCGTCCGCCACCGTGGGGCTGCTCGGCAAGGAGGGCGCGACGCTGCGAAAGACCATCCTGCCGACGATCTACTACCTGCTTGTCATCGGGACCTTGGGGCTGATCGCGGTGCACCTGCTCGGCGTGACGGATCCGCTGATGGGGGTGGGGGCGGCTCCGTAGGGGATCGCCGCGCGGGCGGGCTCCCTGGAGTCGACGGCTCGCGATCAGGGCAGCAAGACCGCGGTGTAGGGGACCAGTCCCAGGTCGGCGGTGTCCATCGTCCCGGAATGGGTCTCGCGGCGGAAGTTCGGGAAGGTCACATCGTCCCGCTCGAGGCGGTACGTGCCGTCCCCATTGTCGATGAAGGTGCTGAAGAACGCATCGGGCGTGAAACCGGGGTTCCACGCCTCTCCGGGCGTGAAGTATCTCCGGACGTACGCCTCGATGAAAGCACCCGTGGATGCCTGGAAGTTGAGCCCGATCGTCGCGCTGTTGTTGATTCGGTATCGCTCGACGACCGGAACGAGCCCATCGTACGCCGCGACCACGGTCGGATACGCCGAGCACAGGTAGGGTGTCACGTTCGGGTCGGTTACTGGGCTGCACGTGAACCCGATATTCGTCGGAGATTCGGACGCCGCGTAGGCGATGTCCCGAATATCGAAGTACAGGCGGAGCACCACCGTCGCTTCGGTGTCGGCGTCGACGATGAGTGGCGGCTCGATCGGGAAGCCGCTCCCGCACCCATGAATCGGTAGGGCCAGAGGCTCCGCCGGGCCCGTGTCGTCGAGGCCAAGGCCGGTCCGCGAGTAGTAGGTCGTACCGTCGAATCGGGCTTCCGCCGTCACGAGAGCATCCCACTCCTCCTGGGCGGACCTAGCGCAGTAGCCCACTGCAACCTGGTCGTAGGTGCCCGGCGAGACCGTCACCTCCGACGTGGCGATCAGGTTCTCCAGCTCGGGCCCGTTCAGCTCGACGAGGCAGTCCTCGCCCGGACCCGTGATGCAGGAGTACAGCTCGCCCCCGCCCTCGCCGGGTCCCCGGAGCTCCACGCTCGTGATCGGAATCCGGAGCGAGGACACAGTGACGTCGCTGGTGACCCCGGCGGGAGGGGGCGAGAGGGCGGCGGCAGACGGTGCAGATCCCACCGGCGCGGTCGCGGACTCGCCCGGCAGCCGGACCAGCTCGACGCGCACCCCGGTGTTCGAGTCCGGACCGAAGATCCCGCACCCGGGCAGCACTAAGCCCGCGGCAACGACGGTCACGAGGCGGAAGGAGATTCTGCGCTCGCTCATGACATCCTCCTCCGAAGACCTACGACGGATCCGCTCCACGGCCTCATGCTGCGCCCCGGGGGAGCCAGCGGCAAGACCCGGGCATTGGCCACGTTCCACGAGAGAACCGCTACGCATGCCTCCTTCGGTTGCGGGGGACCTGGACGCGGCGGACATGAACTCCACGTTGACGCGGTGTAACCACCTCAATGCATCCTGACGTAAGGGCGTACAACGCCTCACAGGAGTCGGAGGCGGCCGCGCTGTGCAACGCGCTTGCGGCGGAGATCGACCTGGGGCTACCGCTGGCCGAGAACAAGATCTGGCATCGACATCCGGTGTGGTTCTTGGATGGCAATCCGATCGTCGGCTATAGCAGGCTGAAGAACTGTGTCCGGCTGCTCTTCTGGAGCGGCCAGTCGTTCGAAGAGCCCGGGTTGACTCCGGAGGGCAAGTTCAAGGCAGCCGAGGCGCGCTACACGAAGCGAGAGGAGGTCGACGTGGAGCAGCTTCGGCGATGGCTCAGGCAGGCCGAATCGATCCAGTGGGACTACAAGAACATCGTGAAGCGAAAGGGGCGGCTCGAGCGGCTGAAGTAGACCTGATGATGATACGCGGTTGTACGCCGCGCCGCCGTACGCCGCTCCGGGCGTACGTCGGGCGCGCCATGTCCGGTTACGCCTGATTCACTCGCTCGCTACGACACCAAGGCCCGAGCCCAGCCGAACCCTTACGGTTTCCCTCCCCGTACTGTCGCATGTCAACTCGACCAAGAAGGCCATAGATGATCTCTCACCTCGACAGCGCCGGCCGCTGTTCTTGCACCATGCTCATGGCCGCGTTGATCGTCGCGGCCCTCCGCCCCGGACCCGCCGGGGCCCAGAGTTGCCCGTCCGCGCTGGAGGGCGCGTGGACCGGGACGCTTCCTGCCACCGAGGTGCTGCGGCTGGAGATCGACCTCCGCGAGCGGCCCGCCGGGGCAGTTGAAGCGGTTCTGCGGTCGGCGACGGAGAGCGAAACCGTCCCGGTCTGGACCGACGGGACCCGGTGGCGATTCCAGGCCGGTCTTCGCCCCCTGGCGTTCGAGGGCATGCCATCGGCGGACTCCGCCGTCGTCGATGGATTCCTCTACCACGGATCGGCGCTGATCCGCAGCCAGCTCCGAGCCGTGCCGGGCGCCTCGGTTCGAACGTGGTCCGGTACGTGGAGCGCGCTCGGCGTCACCGCAGATGCCCCACGATTGGATCTCTACGTCGGCGATGACGACGCGGGTGGCCTGGGCGGCTACTTCTTCTTTCGCGACGACCGTCTGCCGAGCCTGTTCGGAGAAGGGATGGCCTGTGCCGCCGACACGGTCACGATGTACGAGCGCGTGCTTGGTCTGCGGCTCACCGGCCGACTCGACAACGATCCCGACGTCTTGGCGCTGACCGTCACCGGGCCGGGTGGGTCGGCTCCGATCACCTTCCGACGCATGCGACAGGAGGAGGTGCCGGGGAGCCCGGACGCACCGCTCGCACCGCCCCGCGCTGGGGGGCAACCAGTGTACGACGGCGACGCACCCCCTCCAACGGACGACGGCTGGCCAACCGCAGCCCCTGCCGAGCTGGGTCTCGACGCCGCAATTCTGCGCGCAATGGTCGACGCCATTGCCGCGGGGGACTTTCCGCGCACCCACAGCGTGCTCGTCGCGCGCGGCGGAGCGCTGACCGTCGAGGAGTACTTCCACGGGTACGATCGCGACAGCTGGCACGACCTGCGATCCGCGTCCAAGACCGTCACGTCGACCCTGATCGGACTCGCCATTGGGGACGGGTTCATTCCCGATGCCACGGCACGAGCGCTCACGTTCTTTCCCCGATACCACCGGTACGCGGCGTGGGACCCGCGAAAGGCCGACATCACGATCCGGCATCTTCTCACCATGAGCTCCGGATTGGACGCCAACGACGCGGACCCACGCTCGGTGGCGTCCGAGGCCGCCTACCAATCGCAGCGTGCTCAGCCGGACTGGACCAGACTGGCCCTGGACGCGCCCATGATCGCGGACCCCGGCACACGGCTCATCTACGGCGGCGCCAATCCCTTGATCCTCGGCGGTATCCTCGCCGCCACCGTGGACGAGCCCGTGGAGTGGTTCGCACACCGCACGCTGTTTGGTCCGCTCGGAATCGAGCGCTATCGCTTCGTCGTCGACCCAACCGGCGTGCCGTACATGGGAGGGGGGTTACATCTCCGACCGCGCGACTTTCTCAAGTACGGACAGCTCTACCTGAACGGAGGTGTCTGGAACGGCCACAGGATCCTGTCGGAGCGGTGGATTTCGGAGTCGTGGGATACGTACGGCCGCCTCGAGCCGATCGACCGGAATGGCCAGCAATACGGGTATCTCTGGTGGCACCATCAGTACGAGATCGACGGACGCACGATCGAGACCGTCGAGGCGCGCGGAAACGGGGGTCAGTACCTCTTCGTGGTGCCGACGCTCGACTTCGTCGCGGTGATCACGGCCGGCAACTACCGCGGGGGTCTGCGCATGACACGACAACCGGAGGAGATCCTGCGGCGCTACCTGCTGCCGGCGGCGCTCGCGGTGCAGCGCTGAGCGCGAAGGGATGCGCCAGATGTTCGAACCGACCGTAGGAGGTGGCTCCGCCGGTTGCACCCTCCACCCCGCATGGCAATTAGGCCTCCGGCTCCAAGCCTCGCGGCGCTCCGTCCCAACCGGCCTACACGGGTAGGTGAGTCTTTACGGGACGCCTGGGAGCGGAGGTGCGAAAGACGATCCTGCCGACCTTCTGACGCTTGCTCGTCATCGGAACTCCGGGGCGGATCGCGGTGCACCTGCTCGGCGGACGGATCAGACGTGGCGTGGCGGCAAACCATGGCGTCGCGTCGGGGCATGGCGGCGCCCGGGCCCCAGGCCCTTCATGCCCCATGCCCAAGGAGCCCATAGCCGCGGTCCGCGTCCTCGGTGCCGAGGACCGAATCGAAATCGAGTTGCTGCCCGGATTCGGGCGGCAGGAGCTCGACCTCGTGCGCTCCCTTCCCGGCCGGGCCTGGGACGGGAGCCGAAGGGTGTGGATCGCTCCGCGAGCGGAGAGAGCGCTCGCGTCGTTGATCGAAGCATTCGGGCCAGAGGGGGTGGTCGTGCGCGGCCCGGGTCGGAGCCACCCTGACGGCGATACCCCGGTCGCCCTTCTCGATCAGGCGAAGCGGGCGATGACGTTACGCGGATACAGCCCGAGGACCCGGAAGGTCTACCTCGGGCACATCCGCCGGTACCTCGAGTGGCGCGCACGCGGAGGGTCGCAGACTCCCGACGAATCCGCGGAGCGGGCCACGGCCTACATCCTGGAGCTTATGGGGCGCGGGGTCTCACGGAGCTACCACAGCCAAGTGGTCAGTGCCCTCCGGTTCTTCCTCGAGTCCGTACTGGGCCAACCTGCCATGGCCCAGGACATCCCGCGTCCGCGTAAAGAGAGCCGGCTACCGACCGTCCTCAGCCAGGCGGAGGTGGCCGCCCTCCTCGCCTCCGCCCGGAACCTGAAGCACCGGGCCCTACTCGTGCTACTCTACTCGGCCGGGCTCCGAGTGGGCGAAGTCGTCCGACTTCGCCCCACGGACCTCGACGAGGACCGCGGTCTCGTCAGGGTCCGAAGTGGCAAGGGGAACAAGGATCGGTACACGCTACTCGCGCAGGGGGCGAAGGGCGCGGTTCGCGCGTACCGAGCGGCGTACCCTGCCAAAGCGTGGCTCTTCCCCGGCGAGCGCCCCGATCGTCACCTCACCACCCGCTCCGTCCAACGAATCGTGAAGCGGGCGGCCGCGCTCGCGGGCATCCAAAAGAACGTGACCGCGCACATGCTCCGGCACAGCTTCGCCACGCACCTCCTCGAGGGTGGCACCAACCTCCGGATCATCCAAGAGCTCCTCGGGCACCAGAGCCCACGGACCACGCAGATCTACACGCACGTCAGCCGATCCACGCTCGAAAGCGTGCGTAGCCCGCTCGACAACCTGCCTCCCCCACGGGAGCGGGAGTAGTTTGCGCGGTACGGAATCCGATTGAAGGTTGGAAGCGCGATCGGCGGATGGCGCGACGCCGGCGGGCACGACGGACACCAACGTCGGGAATCCCCGGAGGCATGAGGCGCTATCGACACTGATCGTCGGCAAGAAACACGTTAGACGGCAAGCTGGGGACTTGGTGACGTACACGCGGTGATTGGTCGATCGAAGTCTTTGGAGGGACGTATGGGCACTTGGTGGCGAAGGGTGAGGGGCGTGCTAGGAATCGGGACGTT
>JAOTVL010000220.1 GCA_029863525.1 Gemmatimonadota bacterium | reverse complement strand
GTGTGCGGCGTCTCCGAAGAAATGATCCGCAGGGGACGCTCCATGAGCGGAATCGCGGCATGCTCCTCAGGTAGCAGCCCTCGACTCCGCAGCTCGGGCACCAGGCCGGGAAGCGCAGTCAAGCCGAGGAACAGGTCGACCTCTGGGATTTCCTCGGCGAGTTCGGCTCCGTGGCGCTCGACGAGACAGCCCACCGCGACCACGGCCTTCACGCTACCCTCGGACTTCAGGTCGCAGGCCGCCAGGATCGCCTCGATGGACTGCTCCTTGGCATCCTGAATGAACCCACACGTGTTCACCACGACGACCTCGGCACCCGATACATCCGACGACACCCTCGCGCCGTGCCCAAGCAGCGAGGCCATGATTCGCTCGGAGTCGACCGTGTTCTTGTCGCAACCCAGGGTGACGAGCGCAATGCGAGGTCCGTCCCCTTCGCCCGTCAGCTCGATCTCGTGATGAACCGACGATGCATCGCGAGAGACGCCCGACCTCACCGGCCCCGGCGCTACCGGAAAGACCGGCAGGTCCCGTGTACGAGGGCTCACTGTCGCCCGGGTCACAGCGGGATGACGACGGCCCCCGACGGGGGCGTGAATACGAACCAGCCTGCCGGCGGGGCCACGTCGAAGTCGACGTCGCTCAGCGTGATCGTCCGCTCACTGCCGTTCTCTTCACGGAAGTGGATCCGCCGGATGACGGAGGACCCCACGTCGATCCAGACCACGTCCGGTCGGTCTCTCGAGGGCACCTTGGGGCGGAGGCAAAGGCGATGCGTGGGACGTCCAGCGATCTCCTCGGTGGAGGCGCAGGTCACGTCGTACTTCGCCCCAGGATTTTCCAGGAGCTCGCGATAGAAGTCCTGTCCGCCCGTGTCCGGGCCGACGTCCGCGCGGAAGACCTGTCCGGGGTTGTCGCTCGGTCGATAGATCCACTGCGTCATGCCGTCGGTGACGATCAGGTTGCCGGCCGGGTCGGTGAAGCGCATGGCGAACAGGTTGGGATCGGCCGAGCAGAGCCGACCGGACTGCGTCACCTCCTGACGCAACAAGGGCACGGAGCGCAGCTGCACGAAGTCCGCACAGACTGACGAGGCCGCCCCGTAGCGCGCGGCTGCGGCCTCCAGCGAGGCGAGGCCACCGTCCTGAGCGTGCGTCGGAGTCGCGAAAAACGCCAAGGCCGAGGCGCAGGTGCCGAGGATGCCGAGACCCCGCGCCATCACTTGGCCGCCGACCCGGGACCACAAATCGCGTCGAGCTCGTCCATGCCGAGCAACACTTCCCTGCCCTTCGACCCGTCCGAAGGACCGAGCACGCCCACGTCGAACAGCTGATCTACGATCCGTGCCGCACGTCCGTACCCGATGCTCAGTCGGCGCTGAAGCAGTGACGTCGACCCACCGCCGTTTTGGATGCAGACCTCCGCGGCTTGGCGGAAAAGGTCGTCCCAGTCGCCCGAAATCTCCTCGGGTCCCGTGGCGTCGTCCAACTCCTGGCGTAGCTCCTCCAGGATGTCCGTCTCCAAGGCCTCTTCCTCGCGCTCCATCTCGAGGGTCCCGTGCCGTTCGAGAAGCTCGATGTACCAGTTCATCAATCGCTCGGTGTCTTCGGTGGGGAGGTACGCCCCCTGGATTCTGGCCGGGTCGCTCCGCCCCGGGGGCAGGAACAGCATGTCCCCGTTCCCGAGCAGCGCGTCCGCTCCGTTCTGATCGAGAATCGTGCGTGAGTCCGTCTTCGACGCGACCCGGAAGGCTATGCGGGTCGGGAAGTTCGCCTTGATGAGTCCCGTGATGACGTTCACCGAGGGACGCTGAGTGGCGACGATCAGATGGATCCCGATCGCCCGTGCTTTCTGCGCGAGCTGGGTAAGCGGCTTCTCCACCTCGCTCTGCACGGTCATCATGAGGTCCGCCAGCTCGTCGACCACGACGACGATGTAGGGCAGAACTCCGTCCTTGTAGATCCACCGGTCCTCGTCTCCCTCCGGGCCCTTCGGCTCGTTGCGCTTGAGCACGGTGCCAGCGCGCACCTTGCGGTTGAACTCCTGAATCGAGCGAACATAGTTCGCCTTCATCAGGCCGTAGCGGCGCTCCATCTCGAGGACCGCCCACTTCAATACACCGGCGGCGTCTCGGGGGTCGGTCACCACGTTGTGGCGCA
>JAOTVL010000020.1 GCA_029863525.1 Gemmatimonadota bacterium | reverse complement strand
ACGCGGTATCCCGGGATGTCCCCATCACGTTGGACCGGGTCTACCTCGGGGTGGCCGTCAACACTCGCGTCTTCGAGCTCCGGGGGTACGACTTCGACCGGCCGGAGACGTGGCCGGACTGGTTCACGGAGGATCCCGCGTCGTTCGGTCCGGGTGACATCATCGAGCGAGATCGGGAGTCCGGCCTGCCCACTGGCGTCTTCTACGGCTTCGCGCCCGCACTGATCGGTGCGGCTCCCAGGCGGACATTCGAGCAGGACGTCGAGAGCGTCGCCATGGGAGCCCGCACCGTCCTCTCCAAAGGCGTCGTGGCCGTAGTGGATCCCGGAATCCAAGAAGAGAACCGGGTCTACCAGGAGGCGTACGACCGGGGGGTGTTGCCGATCCGTGTAACGACCTACGACGGGATCTGGCGCGACGAGTCACCCGAGGAGATGGCGGCACGCTTCCGGACGTTCGGGATCAGCAACATCGGGGACACGAATTATCGGATCCGAGGGGTCAAGGTGTACGCCGACGGTGGTGCGGGCTCCAGAAGCGCTGCCGTGTCCGTGCCGTTCGTCCCGAGCGCGGCCGACCCTTTGGGTGACCGGAACTACGGCGCTCTGGTCGAGCCCGACTTCGAGAAGCGGCTCGCGCTGTTCCGCACCGCCGCCGTCGACTTCGGATGGGAGCTGCATACGCACAGCATCGGTGACGTGGCGATGCGGCAGACCACCGATGCGTACAAGCTCGTCATCGACGAGCTGAAGGCCCGCGATCCGGACGCCGACCTGCGCTACAGCATCATCCATGCGTACATGGCCGACGAACCGGAAACGAGCGTCATCGCGGACATGGCGGAGTACGGGATCATCGCATCGATCAACCCGGGCGATGTCCACGTCGAAGGTGACTCATTCCTCGGGAACCTTGGCGAGGGGCGGATGACTCGGCTCCTTCCGTTCCGCACGTATCTGGACGGAGGCGTCATCATGGCGTCCGGGTCCGACTACTCGGTCGCGCCGTGGGACCCCTGGATCGGCATCTACGCGATGCGGACGCGGAGACTGCAGGTGTCGGGTGTGGTGAGCGGTGCGGACCAGACGATTCCGCTGCAAGAGGCCCTGAAGACGTACACCATCAATGGCGCCTACCTCACCTACGATGACGAGGTGCGGGGCTCGCTCGAAGCGGGAAAGCTCGCCGATCTGGTGATCCTCGACGCGGATCTGTTGAACGTGACCGACCAAGAGCTGTTGAGCATGGGGGAGCGCGTGATGGTCACCCTCGTCGGCGGGCGCGTCGAGTACGAGTGGGAGGGAAGGCGTCTCGTCCAGCTGCGTTGAATCGTCGGCGGCCGCGCTGCTCCAGTCGGCTGGGACCCCACTCACGCGATCGCACGGGTAGAACCCGGCGTGGTGGCGAGTGACCGGCGTGTCAGCCAGCCAGGCGCTCGAGCGAGCGACGCAGATTGGCGCGCGCCGGCTCCTCGAACCGGGCCCGGCACTCTTCGGTGCGGTACAGTGGGTCGCGGGCGAGGAAGCCTCGAAGGATCTCGGAGCGGCGCCTTCTGAAGATCGGTCCGGGCACCCATCGGTATTCGCGGCGTACCTGCGCCTCGTACTCGTCGAAGCGCTCGGGGCTCGCTCCCAGAACATGCAGATCGATGTCCGTGAGGAGCTCCTCGTCCCGTGAGCGAGGCTCCCCAGCGTGGCGCGTCGCCATGATCAGCCCTCGGACTCGCTCAGCCGCCTCGGGATCGAATCCGCATCGAGTCAGCCACTGAAGTGCGAGGTCGGCGCTCTTCTCCTCGTTGTCCGTGTGCCGCGGCTCGCAGACGTCGTCGTGAAGCCATAGGGCGAACTCGACCTCATCGGGCGACCGGCACAGCGCTCGGAGGGAGTCGAACAGGGAAAGACACTCCTCGATGTGCCGGGCCGTGTGATACGCGCGGCGTTTGTCCGCATACGCCCGCTCGAGGTCTTGAAAATGGTCGGCGAGCGAGGGGCACCCGAGGCGTTCGGACAGCGCGAGCCAGCGGTCGTGGTTCATCGCGTCCATGGGAATCTCCTCTCCACGACCGCGGGTCGCGGGGCGCTCGGGCGGGGCTGTTCGCACGACTCGGGCGGCAATTGACTTCGGAGGTGGCCACGGAAGCAAGCGCCCATGGAGGGTCCCTCGGCGGTTCCGAGTGCGTCGCGGTAGTCATCGCGGGAGGCGGTTCGGTTCTTCCCATCCTATGTTTCGTGCTCTCAGCATCGTCGTGCGTCACGGAGGACGAACGATGGCGATCAATGAAGATCTCACCACTTTCCTGAAGCAGGGCCTCGAAAGGGGCCTCGCCCGCAGCGAGCTCGAGACGGTCCTGCTCGAGACCGGGTGGCCGTCCGATCAGGTCCGCGGCGCGCTCGACGGATTCGCCGAGGTCGACTTCCCCATTCCGGTCCCTCGCCCGAAGCCCTACCTGTCCGCGCGCGAGACGTTCATCTACCTCGTTCTCTTCAGCGCGATGTACGTGAGCGCGTTCAGCCTGGGCAGCCTGGTTTTCCAGCTCATCAACCGGGCCTTGCCGGACCCTTCGGTCGATCCGGCGTTCGCCCTCCAGGCGAGTCGAGACGTCATCCGATGGTCGATCTCGTGGCTGATCGTGACCTTTCCCGTCTTCGCGATCGTCTCGTGGAGAAACGATCGCGGCGCGCGGGCGGATCCGACCCGACGGCTCTCGAAGGTGAGGCGGTGGCTGACCTATCTCACGTTGTTCGTCGCTGCGGCCGTCCTGGTCGGCGACGTGGCGACGCTCGTCTACAACGTCCTCGGCGGTGAGTTGACGACGCGCTTCGTCTTGAAGGTCCTCACGGTGGCGCTGATATCCGGGTCTGTGTTCGGGTACCTCGTCCTGGGCGTCGGAACGGAGGAGGCGCGGAAAATGGAGGAGGCCCCGCAATAGGCACGTCCTACGGATCGTGGCTGGGGGGAGCCACCGCCGCGGCGGTCATCGGTGCCGTCGCTGCGGGGTTGTTCCTGCTCGGCTCACCCATGCAGGAGCGTGCGCGGCGCGTCGACGATCGCCGAGTGTCGGACCTCAAGGGGATCGCGGCGGCGACGAACCTCTACTGGACGCGGCATGCCGCACTGCCGGCGTCGATCGCCGACCTGACTTCCGAGCCCGGCGTGAGGATCGTCACCCTCGACCCCGCGAGGCTCGTGCCCTACGAATACCGGCCTCTAGACAGCTTGAGATACGAACTGTGTGCCGTGTTCGAGCGGGAGTCGGGTGCGACCTCGTTGGACCCCGATACGAACCTCTGGGCCCACGGATCCGGCCGGCACTGTTTCCGACTCGACGGCGAGCGAACGCCCACCGACGGGCGGTGAGTCGCCGGCCGGAGCGGTCTCGAGCGCAGCGCCTCCGGCATGCCTTCCGGCAACCTCGTTGTCGGCCTACACTCATCGCGTCGTCGATCGATCATCCCGTCATCCGAGACCGAGTCATGCATCGACCCCTCTGCGCCGTCGCACTGGCCCTCGCCTTCGCTGTCCCCGCCGCCGCTCAGGATCGTGGGTTCGTTCCCGAGGATTACTACGAGATCGTGGGCGTGGGAGACGTCGCGGTGTCTCCTACGGGCGCCCACGTCGCGTTCACCGTGACGACCGTCGTCGAAGACGAGAACCGGCGGCATCGCGAGATCTGGCTCCAGCCGTTGGACGGAGCACGGCCCGCGGGAGAGCCGTTCCGATTCACGTCGCCCACGGTCGAAGCGAGTGGTCCGCGGTGGTCCCCGGATGGCTCATTGCTCGCGTTCGACTCGCGACGCGGGGACGACCCCAACTCCATCTGGTTTCTTCGCGTCGACGGTGCTGGTGGGGAGGCCTTCCACATCGAGGGCGTGGATGCCGCACCCGTATGGTCTCCGGACGGCTCGTGGATCGCGTTCACGCGCGCTCCGGATTCGGATGAGGAGGCCGCGGAGCGAGAGGGGTGGATCGCCCCCGACGCGATCTCCAACACGGTAAGCGCAGAGCGTTTCGACGGTCGGGTGATCACGTCGATGCGCTACAAGAGCGACGGCACGCTCAGCCTTCGTCCGCACTTCTCGATCAACGACAAGCGGCAACTCTGGGTCGTGCCCGCCGAGGGCGGGGAGCCGAGGCAGCTGACCGACGTGGCGTTCGACGTGGGAGGCGTCGTGTGGTCGGCCGATGGGCGCCGCCTCTTCTTCACCGGCAACGAGCGCCAGGACGACGAGCACAACCGTGACCTGACGAACGACATCTATGTCGTGGCCGCGTCGGGTGGGGCCGCTCGGGCGATCACTGCCAATCCCGGGTCCGAGGGCTCGCCGGCGGTTTCGCCCGATGGGAGCCGGCTTGCGTTCACGAGTACGGCCGAGCGTGGTGCCGAGACGGACGTCATGGTCGTCGACTTGGGTCCCGATGGGTCGTTCCGTGGGGCCCCTCGTAATCTGACGCCCGACTGGGACCTCGGCCCTCAGGGCCTGACGTGGAGCGAGGACGGCGACGCGGTGCGCTTCAGCGCGGGCGTGCGCGGAAACCGGCACCTCTTCTCCGTCGGTGCGTCGGGTGGCGCCGTGCGGCAGGTCACCACGGGAGACCGACAACTCGGCGGGATTTCGTTCAGCGACGCGGGCGACGTTCTCGCGTATACGGCGACCGACGCGATCACACCGGCCGAGCTCTACATCGCCTCGGGTGACGGTTCCTCGGAGACGCGCGCGACGACCTTCAACGACGACTGGCTCGGGGACGTGACGCTCATGCCGGCCGAGCAGCTCACCTGGCGCGTGGCCGACGGCACCGAGATCGAGGGCTGGGTCGTGGCTCCGGTGGGATACCGGCCCGGTACCGCGTACCCGATGGTTCTCAAGATCCACGGGGGGCCGCACGGTGCATACGGCAACACGTTCTTCCCCACGTTCCATGCGCTTTCGAGCGCCGGCTTCTTCGTCCTTTACACGAACCCGCGGGGATCATCGAACTACGGACACGAATTCCAGTACGCGACGCGGGGTCAGTGGGGGATCGTCGACCGCGAGGATTATCTCACGGGCGTCGACGCGGCGTTGGAGCGCTACGACGACATCGACGAGGACCGCATCGGCGTGTCCGGGGGCAGCTACGGAGGCTTCATGTCCAACTGGCTCACGGCAACGACCGACCGGTTCCACGCGTCGGTGACCTCACGGTCGATCGTGAACTGGGAGAGCTGGTGGGGAACGTCCGATGCGCAGGGGCTCACCGAGTACGAGTTCTACGGTCCGCCGTGGGAGCAGCGGGAGCTGTACCGCGAGCTGTCGCCCATCTCCTACGTCGAGAACGTCACCGCACCCACGCTCATCATCCACTCCGAGAACGACTATCGGACGCCGATCGGAGACGGGGAGCAGTGGTTCATGTCGCTCATGAAGCGGGGCGTTCCGACCGAGTTGGTTCGCTATCCGCGCTCGTCGCACGGCTTATCGCGAACGGGCGAACCGTGGCTCCTGGTGGACCGTATGGAGAGACTACGGAGCTGGTTCGTGCATTTCCTCGGTGAGTCACGCGCGGTGTCGGACTCCGACGGGAGTGGCTCCTCTGGACGCTAGAGGGTGCCCGCCGCCGGCTCGGGCTTGCCGAGGACCCAGGTGGTCATGGCCCTCAGGTTCTGCACGTTCGTGGTCTTCAGGGGATCGAGCAGGGTCGCACCCAGTGTCCGCGTGAGGCTCAGGAGGTAGGCTTCGTCCACGAGGAAACGGTCGCTGCCGTCGGGGAGTCGGTGCCAGCGACCCTCGCGTCGTTCGACTCGGCCCTCGACACCGATCGTCGACGCCAGTCGCGCGAAGAACACGCCGCCAGGACGAAGTACGCGCCACATCTCACCGACGCTCCCTTCGAACTCTGACTCGTTCTCGGCGAAGTGCAGGACCGCGCTGCAGATCACGGCGTCGAAGAACGCGGCGGGAAAGGGGATGTCGGTCAACCGCGCGACGCGGAAGTTGGTCGACTCGAGCCCCGGGGCATGCTCAGCGGCCATCGCCTGGATCCGCGCGACTTCGTTCGGGTCGGCATCGATGCCGAACACGTCGGAGCCGCATCGCATGAGGTAGAGCGCGTTCCTGCCGCCTCCGCAGCCCGCGTCGAGCACTCGCATGCGCGGCGTGATACGGCCACGCAGCAGCTGATCGAAGAGATAGATGTCGAGGTCGCCGAAGACGGCCAGCAACCGTTCCGGGGAGCAGGGTGCCTCACCCGAACCGGTACGCTCGACCCTCAACCCCATGCCTCCAGATCCACCGCGCTCCCCGTTACACGGTGTTGATCATGTCCCGAAGGGCCATGAACAGCTTGGCTTGCTCGGTCAGCCGGCTCATCAGGGCGGGGGGCGAGTGTTCCTTGCTGTGGTTGAACAGCCCAGTCACCGTCGCCCCCCTGCGCACACCGTCGCTGAAGCCGGCCATGAGGCGATAGGCTTCCGTGAAAGGGACGAGTCGATCGCCGCGACCGTGAATGACCTGAGTGGGAAGCGTCACTCCTTCCAGGCTGGACGCCAAGTCGAGGAGGGGATCGATCCTGCGGCACGCGTCCGCGAGCCGGCTCGCGAGCTCTGAGCAGAGGTCGACGTCGGGGCGCGGTGACACGGTAGGCGTCGCGAAGCAGTCGAAGAGCTCCTGCCGCTCGCTCGGGAGACCCGCACGCAGATCGCGGATCAGGTCGTCGTGCTCCGGCTCCCACGCCGACACTCGCCTCTCACTCGCCGCGGCCGCCAGCGTGCGCAGCGAGGCCGCCACGTCCTTCGCGTCCTCGCAGCCGGGCACCGAGGTCAAGTGATTGCTCGCCAGCACCCATCGCCCGTAGGGATCGGGATTCAGCGAGTGCTCGACTCCTTCCCATTCATGACGGCCCGTCAGGAGGCATCGGACGGTCCTGTCGAGGCAGTAGTATCCGCCGAACAAGACGATGCCGGAGATCTGCTCGGCGATCTCGGGCTCCGACGCGGCGATCGCGAGTCCGGGCGCCCCGAAGGAGAACCCGATTGCCCCGAATCGGTCCGGGACGACTTCGGGCCGCTCTCGTAGGGCGTCGATGGAGGCCCGAAGGGTCGGTCCTATGACTGCAGGTGAGACGTGCAGGTCGGTCCACTCTGGAATCTCGGGGACCAGGACGGCGGCGCCGCTGGCGCCCAGCGCTTCGGCGAAACGGACGAGTTGCGGATGGAAGCGCCCCATGCGCGAAACGCCCCCGATCGCGATCCAAGCAGGAACGCGCCCGCGTGCGTTGGCGGGGAGCACGAGACTCGCGGGGACCTCGCGGCCTTCGCGGTCGATCGTGAGTTCGTGAACCGTGACGTCACCGCCCGCTTTCCAGCTTTGCGCGTAACGAGCGGTCCGTAGGTAGCCACGGAGCATTAAGTAATCTAGTAGAAACCGGGGAGTCGCGCTCCTCCCCCCCTTTTCGCGGCTCTCCCGTCAGATCTGCCCGAAGAGCGTTTTCCCCTCGCTGAGCAGGTCGCCACACGCCACGCCGACCCGTTCCGCCATGCTCTGCTCCGCCTTCTTCAGGTACGAGCGGGGGTCGTAGAGCTTCTTGTCGCCGATCTCGCCGTCGACCTTGAGCACCGAGTCGTACGCTTTCATGACGTGGTCCACGATGGGGCGCGTGAACGCGTACTGTGCGTCGGTGTCGACGTTCATCTTGATAACGCCGTAGTCGAGCGTCTCGCGGATCTCCTCGAGGAGGCTTCCAGAGCCGCCGTGGAAGACGAGGTCCATTTCCGCGTCTTTGCCGTGCTTCTCGATGACCGCGGCCTGTCCGTCCCTGAGGATGTGCGGCCGCAGCTTCACGGCCCCCGGCTTGTAATGGCCATGTACGTTCCCGAAGGTGGCGGCGAAGGTGAAACGGCCCACGTCGTGGAGGGCCTCGTAGATCGCGAGCATGTCCTCGGGCGTGGTGTACAGCTTCTCCTCGGGCATGTCCTCGGTTCCCGCGGCGCCGTCCTCCTCTCCGCCCACCACCCCGGCCTCGACTTCGAGAATGATTTCGTGCTCGGCGCACATTTCCAGGTATCGCTTGGAGATGGCGATATTCTCGGCAAGCGGCAGGATCGAGGCGTCGAGCATGTGATTCTGGAAGAGGTTGTTCTCGCCGCGAGCCCTGCGGGCGATCGTCGCCTCGATGAGCGGCTCGAGAAATCCTTCCGCCTTCTCGGGCTGACAGTGGTCCGTGTTCAAGGCGATGAGCACGTCGTACTGCTCAGCCAGCCGGTGCGCCGCCTCCGCCAGGATGATGCAGCCGTGGGCCGCGTCCTTGGCGTTCAGCCCCGATGCGAATTGCCCCGCACCGGTCGAGAACTGGATGATGCCGTCCGACTTGCAGTCCGCGAAGCCTTTCATCGCTGCGTTCAGCGTGATGATCGAGGTGCAGTTGATGGCGGGGTAGGCGTATCCGGCGTCCTGGGCCGAATCCAGCATCTGGGAGAACTGAGCGGGTGTGGCGATCGGCATGACAGGCGTGGGAGCTGAAGGGTCGAGTACGATTTCGGTGACGGGCACAATCTAAGGCTTTCTGGAGCCCCGTGAGGGGCGTAGGTTGAGCGCCCACCCCGTACTTGGTGGGTGGTGATGGCGCGTGACCGACAGGGGCCACAGCGGGGGCGATCCGATGGGCGGTCTGATCAGGCCGAAGTTCTCCCAGATCGATGCGTGGGGGCTTACGCATCGTGGGATGGTCCGCGAAGACAACCAGGATCATTTCTTCGTGGGCGCGCTGGCGCGAGGCGTCACGGTCGACGCGACGAGCATCGACGAACAAGGCCGGAGCGTACTGCACGCTGAACGTCTCGCGTCGCTCGCCATGGTCGCCGACGGTGTTGGAGGTCGGCGTGGGGGCGAGGAAGCAGCCCGGACGGCCGTGCAGGAGTTGATCTCGCGGGTGTCGGAATCCTTCCATGACGCCGAACACGACCAGTCCGAGGATCCGGAGGCATTCAGTCGTCTGTTGCACGACGCAGCGCTCGCCTGCCACGAGAGTCTTCTGCAGAAGGCGGAGCGCGCTGGGGGGGAGCGGAAGTTCTCGACCACCCTCACGCTGTTCCTCGGCCTTTGGCCCGAGGCGTATCTGCTTCAGGTGGGCGATTCCCGCTGCTACATTCTGCGCGACGGCGAACTGACCCAGATCACGAGAGATCAGACTCTGGCCCAGGTACTCGTCGACCAAGGCTCGCTGACGCAGACCGTGGCCAACAAGTCTCGGTGGGCCGACGTTCTTTCGAGTTCGATCGGAGGAGACGAGGCCGCCCCCGTCGTGACACGTGTCACTCGGGACTGGGGTAACGTGGTCCTCCTCTGCAGCGACGGACTCACGAAGCACGTGTCCGACGAGCAGATCAAGAGTCGACTCAGTAGCATGAGCGATGCGCGCTCCAGCTGCGAGCTGCTCGTCCAGGACGCGCTCGATGACGGTGGTACCGACAACGTCACCGTCATCGTTGGGCGTGCCATGAGATCCGACGGTCTCTGATCCGTCGGGCCTTCGACACAACGAACAACCACCATCGATCGTCAGAAGGGATTCATGGATCTACAGATCACGGGCAAGGTCATCGACATCCTCGAGGAGCAGTCGGGCACCGGAAAGAACGGGACCTGGCGAAAGCAGGAGTTCATTCTCGAGACCGCAGGGCAGTATCCGAAGCAGGTGTGCATCGTCCAGTGGGGAGACAACATCGACAAGTTCGGTGTGTCGGAGGGCGAGACGCTCACCGCGTACATCGACATCCAGAGCCGGGAGTACAACGGTCGCTGGTACACGGACGTGAAGGCGTGGCGCGTCGACCGGGAAAGCTCCGACGCACCGTCCGCGGACGGAGGAGAGCCATGGCCGGAACCCCCCGCGGACTTCGATGAAGGTGGAGACGACGGCCTTCCGTTCTGAGCCGTGAAAGCGATCACCTTCCAGTCCGTCGAGACTCTCCGCTTCGAGGATGTCCCCGACGCCGAGCTCGTCGACGACACGGACGTACTCGTCGGCGTTCGCGCCGCGGGTATTTGCGGGTCCGATCTTCACCCGTACTTCGGTCGCGAAGTTGGACTCGACGTCGGAACCGTCATGGGCCACGAGCTGCTGGGCGACGTGATCGAGGTAGGGTCCGGCGTGACGGGATTTTCTGTGGGGGACCGGGTCGTCGCGCCGTTCACCACGAGCTGCGGATCCTGCTTCTTTTGCGCCAGCGGCCTCACCGCTCGGTGCCTTCGCGGGCAGCTCTTCGGATGGGTCGAGCAGGGGCAGGGACTCCACGGCGCCCAGGCGGAGCTCGTTCGGGTGCCCCTCGCCGATGGTACGCTCGTCTCGGTGCCGGACGGCCTCGACGACGCGGTGGGTCTCTTGGCAGGAGACATCCTGTCGACGGCCACCTTCGGTGCCGATCTCGCCGGAGTCGGCCGGGGGGACGTGGTCGCGGTGGTGGGATGTGGCCCGGTTGGGCTGCTCGCGATCGTGACCGCTCTGGATCGCGGCGCGGCCCGAGTGGTCGCGGTCGACTCAGTGCCGACGCGACTGGAGACGGCGGAGCTGTTCGGTGCCACGGCGGTGAGCTTCGAGACGGACGACCCGCGCACAGTTGTCGACGAAGCGACAGAGGGAAGGGGCGCAGACGCGGCGATCGAAGCCGTCGGCTCCGCGGCCGCGACGCGGGCCGCTGCCGACCTACTGAGGCCAGGCGGCAGACTCGCGGCGCTCGGCGTGCACACCGAGGCACACCTCGCGCTGTCTCCGGGAGAGATGTACGACCGAAACCTCAGCTATGCGGCGGGTCGCTGTCCGGCGCGCCGGTACATGCCGGCGTCCCTCGAGCTCGCGCTGCGGAACGCCGATCTCATCGCGTCGCTCATTTCCCACCGGCTCCCGCTCTCCGAGGGCGTCGAGGCGTACCGTCGGTTCGCGGCGCGTGAACCCGGTTGGAACAAGGTGGTGTTGTTGCCGCAGGCGTAGCATCAGCCCGGGTCAACCACCCGGCTCAGGGTCTGGCACCTCGGACCGGGGTCGGCGCATGAGGAAGACCACCGCGAACGTCACGGCCGACGCCGCGATCCCGAGCGCCGTCGGGTCGAACCACCGCGAAATCTCACCCAACGCCGAGAGGCGCACCGCGAAGAGCGTCGTCACACCCACACCGATCGCGGCGACCGCCTCGGGTACGCCTGGGCGGCGCGTGTGCAGGCCGGCTACGACGGGTACGAACAAGCTGACGCTCAGGATGGAGTAGAAGACGGTCAGCGAGTCGATCACGGTAGGAATCACGACCGCGAGCAAGACGCCCAGAACACCCCCGCCCACCGCCGCCCTCCGCGCCACGGACAGGACACGTGCGTCGTCCGCGTCCGGGGCGACGTACCGCTTGTAGATGTCCTTCGAGAGCGAGGTAGACAGCATGAAGAGGATGGCGTCCGCGCTGCTGAGCTCCGCGGAGAAGACGGCGGCCAAGCCGAGGGCCCCGAAAAGCGTCGGTAGCCCCATCGAGAGGACCGTCGGCACTGCGAACTCGGGGTTCGGAAGCTCTGGGGCGTAGACGCGAGCGATCATGCCCACGAGCGGCGGCGCGAAGGCGAAACCGAGAAGGACGACGCCTTGGAGTCCGACGCCGATCCGGATCGCGCGCTCATCGACGGCTCCGAAGGCCTTTTGGAGCAAGCCCGGTGACACGATGAACGCAGGCACGATCAACACGAAGAAGATGACGCCCGTCTGAGCCCAGAAGTCGAAGTACGCCGGATCAGCCGGAGCCGCCGCGACCACGGCGTCCCACCCGCCCGCGATCGAGAGCGCCATGGGCACGCCGATCGCGAATCCAGCGAGGAGAATCACGAGCTGCACCATGTTCACCCAGGCCGAGGTGAGCAGGCCTCCGGCGCTGAAGTAGGTGGTCATGACGACGCCGCCCAGCACCGCACCCACCCAGCGGGGCACACCCAGGACCCACTCCACGATTTGCGACATGGCGATGAGCTGCGCGGCGAGGATGACCAGCGTCAGCAGCCAGAGCAGGGAAGCGACGAGGGCGCGTACCGGGCTTCCGTATCTGAGCTCGAGGTAGTCGCCGGCCGTGTACAGGTCGTGCTCTTTGGCGACCCGCCATATGCGTGGGCCGACCCAAAGGGCGAGGAGGAGCGAGCCGATGCCCGCTGACCCGACCCACCACCACGCCGAGATCCCCGTCGAGTAGCCGAGCCCGGATGCGCCGATGATGGATCCGGCGCCGATGTTGGCCGCGAGGAACGTCGAAAACACGAGCGCGGGCCGGAGCTCGCGATCCGCGACGAAAAAGCTTCCGCTGCCACGGACGCGCCTCGAAACGAAGAAGGCGAATCCGATCAATACCGCCGAGTAGAGGACGAGCACGACGAGCTGGATCGCCGTAACGGTGCGAAGGTCGACGTTCACGGCGACGCTCGGCGGGGTGACACCTCGGCGACTGGGGTGGCGAAGCCGCTAACGGCCCATCTCGGAAGCACCCGGAATCCCGTCGAGCCCCTCGGCTTGGCGGACGGCCCGAAGGATCGCCTCGGCCATCGCGTCGGCTGCCAGAGCTCCAATGAGGGTGACGTCGATCTCCCCATCCCAAACGCCGGTCGCGAGCGAGAAGACGGTATCGCCATCGCGCGGCGTGTGGGCCGGGTAGATGGTCCGGGCCAGGCCGTCCTGCCCCATCTGGGCGACCTTCGTGGCTTGCGCCTTGGTCAAGAGCGCGTTCGTCGCGACGACGCCGATTGTCGTGTTCCCGCCCACGGCGGGCGCGTCCCGGCCTCCTCCGTCACCTCCTCGCAGCACGCGGCGCATGTCCACGAACTCGCGACCGTCCTCGCTGCGCGCACCGGCGACCACTTCCCCGGTGGCTGGATCGACGACGTCACCCACTGCGTTCACGGCGACTGCCGCGGCGACGGTGAGCCCGCTCGACAGCGTGAAAGATGCGGTTCCAAAGCCGCCCTTCATCGCCCGCTGCATGCCGCGCATCTTACCCACCGTGGCTCCGGCCCCGGCTCCCACCGACCCCTCTGCCGCGGCCGAGCGCGAGGCGGTCGCTGCCGCCGCGTACCCGCACTCCGGGCCCGGTCGGATCTTCTCCGCTCCCTCGAGGCCCAGGTCGTAGAGGATTGCTCCGACGACGATTGGGACGACCTTCTCACCGACCCGGTAGCCGACGCCTTGCTCGTCGAGGTAGCGCATGACCCCGTCGGCGACGGCCAAGCCGAAGGCCGAACCGCCTGCCAACACCACTGCGTTGACGCGCTCGACAGAATTGACCGGATCCAGCAGGGCCGTCTCACGGCTACCGGGCGAGCCGCCGCGTACGTCCACGCCGCCCACCGCGCCCTCCCGTGAGACGATCACGGTACAACCGGTGGGGCGCGCCAAGAGCGTATGGTGCCCGAGCTCGAGACCCTCGACCGCGGTGATTCCTGTGCTGGCCATGCGAGGACTCTCCTGAGCGAAGCACGCGCCGTGGGCGACCGTGGCCCCCACGAGGAAGGCCGCGATCCACAGCGTGCGTCGTTGAGCGCGCCCTACCGATCCGGTCGCCTGCAACCGCTACTCCTTCCGAGCCGGCGACTGATCTTGTTGCGCGTCGATCGCGAAGCAGTAGAAGTAGCCGTTTCCGCCCGTCGCCTGCAGGTTCTCCTGGCTGCAGCCGCGGGAACCGTGCGCCGAGTTCCACGAGGTGGGGTTCTCACCTCCGCCCTGACGATCGTGGTGGCCCACGCGCGCGCTGCCTTCTCCGCTGGTCCAATTCGAGCAGGCGTCGTGACCCTCGGCGGTATTGACCGTCCCGTCCAAGTTGGAGCCGGTCAGGATGTCGTGCTGGTTGGGCGAATCGCCCCGTCCGTTCACCATGCTGCCCTGCTCGGTCAGGATCGTCTCCTTCGTGAGATTGACGGCCTCCGAGTGGAGGTCCTGTACACCCTGCGCGATCATCACGCCCGCGTAGTTGTGCCAAGGTCCGGTGCCGATCCGGTCCCGGGCATTGACGGCGGCCTCACCACCCATCGAGATGGCGCTCAGGTATGCTCGCCACGTCAGATCCCCGAATCCGGCGGCATACGCGAGATCTTGGCAGTGCTGATCCGCGCCCGCGAGCCCACCGAGGGCGGCTCCGTTGCCCGGGCCCGCGCTGGTGATGAAGAAACTCATGTTCGAGTCCTGGGCCGCGACGGGGGCGGCGCTGAACGCCGCGAGGATCGCGACGGCTACGATCGTGTGCTTCACGATGATGCTCCTGAAGGGGTGACCTGTCCAACGGGTGCGCGGCCGAATCGGTCGGTGCGAGGAGCGAAATGTCCGCAGGGTTGGCACCACCGGCAAGTCGCATGACGCAGGAATCGCCCGTGCGGTCGGCGCCCGCCCCGGTCCGAGCCCTGTCGGCCGCCGAGAAGGCGCCCAGCAACCCGAGGGGTCAGACCCGCTCTGCGCCCGGTCTCCCGTCGTCGACGACGTAGGTGGCAATGGTCTCTACCGGTGCTCCTGCGCGGTCGACGTACGGGACGACGCGGTAGCGAGACGTCCATCGACCCGGCGTAGCCGAACAATGCACGTAGCCTCGACGCGCGTCGTAGAAGTCGACGTGCGGGTTGTTTCGGAGCGCAGCCTCTCCCCACGGCGTCATGGGGCGACCGTTACGACCCGAGGTGAGCGACGTACCCACGAACTCGGTCCCGACCACCTGGGAGCGTTCATCGTCGAAGTCCCGAAGCAGCCTGGTGACCCAGCTCGAGTGGATGTCACCCGTCAACACGACGGGGTTCGAGACCCCCGAGTCTGCCATCGCCGCCAGCAGCGAAGTCCGCTCCCTCGGGTAGCCGTCCCACTTGTCCATGGACCAGGTTTCCCGACCGTCGCCGTCGACGTTTCGAAAACGCGCCATGAGGACCTGCTGCGCGAGCACGTTCCACCGTGCGGTCGACGCCGCGAAGCCGTCTTCCAGCCAAGTACGTTGAGGGGCTCCGAGGATGGTCTGGCCGTCGGCCATGTGCTCCGCGCACGTTGGACCGACGACCGCGTCGCACGGCTGATCGCTTCGGTACTGGCGTGTGTCGAGGAGGTTCATCTCGAGCAGGTCGCCGAACCGGAGACGTCGATAGATCTGCATGCCGGGACCGGACGGCATCGAGGAGGCGCGGAGTGGCATGAACTCGTAGTACGCCTGAAACGCCGCCGCCCGCCGGAGTAAGAACTCCTGGGTCGGTTGGCCGTCCTCCGGGACGTCGCCTGCCCAGTTGTTGTCCACTTCAT
Source organism: Gemmatimonadota bacterium (assembly GCA_029863525.1). Taxonomy (GTDB): domain Bacteria; phylum Gemmatimonadota; class Gemmatimonadetes; order Longimicrobiales; family Gaopeijiaceae; genus UBA2589. The sequence continues at coordinate 21,694 of JAOTVL010000020.1, read as the reverse complement.
GGTCATCGAAGGTGACCAGCCACGGTGCGGCGGCGTGTGCTCGTTGGAGGTCGCCATCGCTCCGGTACGTAGTGTAGCGCCGTCGGTATCCCTCGAGATCGATCGGCTCACGCCCCTCGTGGCGTCGCACGTCTCCGTCGAGGGCGGCACCTTCGTAGATGTAGTCCCCGAGATGGACCACGACGTCGAGCGACTCGCTTGCCAGGTGACGCAGGGCCGTGTAGTAACCATGCTCGTAGTGCTGGCACGAGACGAACGCGAAGTCGAAGCGGTCCGGTCGGGCGTCGAGCCTCGGAGCGGTCTTGGCGCGGCCCATCGGACTCGCCTCCCCTCCCGAGAAGAACCGGTAGAAGTACTCACGGCCGGGTCGCAGCCCGTCGATCTCCACGTGCACCGAGTGCCCCAGCTCGGGCAGCGCGGCGGCGTCGCCCGCTCGGACGATCCTCGAGAAGGCGTCGTCCTCGGCGAGCTCCCAGCGCACCTCCACGGGCTCGACGTGGGCGCCGATCTCGCGCAGGGCGGTAGAGGAAAGCCGAGACCAGAGCACGATGCCATCCGGCGTGGGATCGCCGCTGGCGACCCCCAAGGTGAAAGGGTTCGACACGACGCGGACCCGACGCCCCGTGGCGCAGCCCGTTTGGCCGCCGAGGGCGACGAGGCCGACCGCACTCGCGCCCACCCTCAGGAAGTCTCGACGCGAACCTCGCCGCGTGAAGAGCTCGAACCAATAGCGACCGTCCATCGGCACAAGGTAGAGGTAGCTCGCACTCGCGCCCACTACCTTCACGTCACATCTTGGCGACGATGAGCGACGCGACGAGAACGGTCCGACTCGAGGTCTTCAGCGACTACACCTGTCCATGGTGCTACATCGGCTGGGCCCGACTGCAAAGTGCACTTGCTCGACTTCCCGAGGGGGTCGAGGTCGACGTCGAGTGGCGCCCGTTCGAGATCCACCCCGAGGTTCCACCCGAGGGCATGCCGGTCGAGGACTTGCCCTATCCGCCGGACGTCTGGGAGCGGATGCAGGTGGCGCTCCGGGCGAGCGCCGAAGGCGAGGGACTGGACGTCGGCAAGCGACCGAAGGTCTCGAACACGCATCGCGCCTTGGCTGCTGGCGCGTATGCGCAAGCTGAAGAACCCCAGCAATTCCCGGAGTTTCACGAACGGCTCTTCCGCGGATACTTCGCGGAAGGGTTGGATCTCGGTGACCCGGAGATCATCGAGGGCATCGCGTCTGCATCCGGCCTGGACCTGGAAGGCCTTCGAGGTGCCCTCGAAGAGGGCCGATACGAAACGGCCATCCTCGAAACGGGGCGCGATGCCCAACGGATGGGGATCACGGGTACCCCGACGTTCGTGTTCGACCGGGCCCTCGCCACATCCGGCGCGCAGCCGGCGGAGACCCTACTCAGCGCCGTCGAGGCCGCGCTCACCCGACGCGACCCCACGGGCCCCGAATCGAGAGGCACAGAAGCATGAACCGTCCCGACGTGGTGCACTTCGTTTCACACTTTGCGACTCCCCGCATGCTCGGCCTGGCGGCCGCGCCGCTCATCGTCCTCTTGATGGCGTGCGGGGGAGGCGAGCGAGCCGCGCCCTACAACGATTCGATTACCGAGGCCGAACTCCGTGACGACCTGTTCTTGCTCGCGCACGACTCCATGCGAGGGCGGCTCTCGGGGACCGCGGAGCTCGAGACGACGTCGGACTGGATCCGTGATCGCTTCGATGAGCTCGGCTTACAGCCCGCGGGTGACAACGGGACGTACGACCAGCACTTCGACCTCGTCTGGTTCAGTCTCGGATCGGGCGATCTCCTGACCGTCGAGGGTGCCGGTGGAGCGCGGGCAGGGGGCAACGGGTGGACACCCTCCAACGCGGGCGCAGCCGGGTCAGCGAGTGGGCCGGTCGTCTTCGTCGGATTCGGAATCGTCGAGCCCCGGTTGAACTACGACGACTACCTCGGGACGAGCGTGGACGGCAAGATCGTGCTCGTTCTCGATCGGGAACCGGGTGTGTCGGATCCGGCAAGTCCGTTCGACGGGGTCGTCACCACCGAGGCTTCACGAACGTGGCGCAAGGCACTCTCCGCTCAGGAGCGTGGAGCTTCCGCGATCCTCTTCGTGCGCGATCTCCACAACCGCCCCGACATCGACGACTGGGGTCAGTACCACGCGAGTCTGTGGCCTGCGGATATGCGACGCATCGAGCGTTTCACGCTCGGGGCGTGGGCCGAGCAGGTTCGCATTCCCGCGGCGGAGGTCTCCGTCGAGCTCGCGCAGGCGCTGATTGCCGTGTCGGGGAATTCGCTCTCCGAACTTGGGGTGATGGCCGAAGAATCCCCGGACGGCTACGGCGTGATCGAGCTACCAGGGACGAGGCTCGACCTCACCACGAGCGTTCAGCGAAACGTCGTTCTCGGTCGAAACGTCCTGGCGCTACTCGAAGGGGCGGACCCGGAGCTACGCGACGAGGTCGTGATCATCGGGGCACATCACGATCACAACGGCGCCGACGGCGAGACGGTGTTCAATGGCGCTGACGACGACGGCTCGGGTACGGTGGGCGTGCTCGAGGTTGCCGAAGCGTACGCCCGCGCGGCCGAGGAGGGTGAACGACCACGTCGGAGCGTCATGTTCGCCCTGTGGGACGCCGAGGAGCGGGGTCTCTTGGGTGCTTGGTACTACACGCTTCGTCCGTTCTTCCCGCTCGAGCGGACGGCCGCGAATCTGAACCTGGACATGATCGGGCGTCATGAGGAGGTCCCCGAAGACGGCGGCGGACGGTTCCGGGGCCTGGCGGTTCAGTCGGCGGAGTCGAACGCCAACGCCATCAACATCCTCGGCTACACCAGGGCCCCAGAGCTCGCGTCGATGGTGGAGGCCGCGAACGAGCCGACAGGACTGACGCTGCGGTTTCGCTATGACAACAACGAATCGAATCTCCTGAGGCGTTCCGATCACTGGCCGTTCCTGCAGAACGACGTGCCGGCGATTTGGTTCCACACCGGGCTACACCCGGATTACCACACGCCGTTCGACGATGCTGAACGGATCGAGTACGAGAAGATGACGAGGATCGTTCGGTTGGTGCATCAAACGAGCTGGGACCTTGCGAACTCCGACACGCGACCACGCGTCTCGCCGATGGGGGTCCGTCCGCCGAGCTGATCGCGAGACCGTTCGCGCCCGTTCGGTCGGCCGCGGTCAGGCGCCGGGAGGACCATAGGCGGCGACGAGCCGAGCCCGATCCATGAAGAGCGCGGCCATTCGGGGCACAACGGTGCCGGCAGCGTCGACGCCGACGGCCCATCCCTGGTCGATGACGATCTGATTCGCGACGAGCGCCGGGACGTCCGCGACCAACTCGGAACCCCAGCCCCCCGCGACGACCAGGACCCGATCGACGTCGGGACCCACCAGCTCGGGGATCGCCGTCCTCAGCCCGCCCACGACTCGCGCTACGTGGCGAGGATCGTCCCAATCCCAACTTCGCGCGACCACGACACGGCGTGGTCCGTACGCGAAAGTGGACACCGCAGAGTCGGCCGAGAAGACTGTCGTCTCGCGGTCGAGCGTGAAGAGCGGCATGAGCACGTTATAGCTCTGCTCGGTCATGATGACGAGCTCCGGCCCCTCCTCCGGTGTCAACCACCGCACGATCAACGGCGCCAGGTCTGCGCGCCGGATGACGCGTTCACCCGTTGCATTGGTGCTCACGGCGACCGCGCGCGCTTCGGGCCCCCCGAGTGGATGTTCGAGTGCCGTACCGGCGCCGAGCGCGACGATCAGAACGAGGGCGCGCACTGCGGCCTGGCGCCCTCCGGATCCGACGATCCAACCCCCGAGCCACGCGAGCGCCGGGATGGTGAAGACGACGAGCCAGGCGTTGTGGCGGCTTGGACCGAACGGATAGATCCCCGAGACCGAGCCACCGATCGCGAGGATGAGGGCGGACCCCGCGAGCACGGCGACCGTCTTGTCTCGAGCCGTCGCGGAGACCGCGACCGCGGCTAGGAGGAGCAGGCCACTTCGGACTCTGAGCCAGGGAGGGACGTGGAAGTTCTGGAAGGTGACGAAGCTCCGCCAGGCCGCCTCGGGAGAGTCGATGAGCCATTCGCTCAGCCATCCGCCGGGGCCCAGCGCTTGCCCCATGAGCTCGCTGCCGAGCGACGCGCGTAGGTGCCAAGCGTAGAGGATGACCATCAGGGTGCTCGGGACGGCGTGCGCGATCACGATGCGCCGCAATGGGACGCCCCGGAGGTTTCCTCCGACGACCTCGAAGGCGATGAGCCCCGAGAGCACCGCCAAGCCGAACGCGGCGCTGTAGTGGCTCATGGCCGCGGCGCAGAGGGCACCGGCGTAAGTCGCGAGCAACCGGGGGGACCCCTCTCGGTCGGGTTCGGGCAGGGCCAGGTACCGAAGAAGGCAGGCGGTCGCCGTGGCCAGAAGGAAGACCACGAGCATGTACGGCCGCAGCACCTGCGAAAGCACGATCGCCTCCGGGCTGAACCCGAGCAGCGCCGCCGCGCCGAGCCCGGTCACCACACCTCGCACCCCCGGGCCACCCAATGCGCGGCCGAGGACGTAGAACGCCGCGATCGCACCGGTGCCGAAGAGTACCGACGAGCCTCGCAGCCAGACGAAGTCCCACGTCAGGTACCCGAGCCCCCGGAGCATCAGATAGAACCCGGGGGGGTGCGCGTTGGCCAGGACCTCGGCCCAGAACGCCGAGAAGGACCCACGCGTGAGCGTCGAGTAGTAGATCCCCTCGTCGGGGTTCAGCCAGTACTCGGAAAGGCCACGTGCGCGAAGGACAAAGCCGAACAGGACGATCGCGAGGCCCCCGTAGCGACCGAACCGCCCGACGACATCGGGACCCAGAAGGGACCTCAAGCGGGCCACAGGGTCAGGACCGAATCATCGAAGCGCGGACAGCGCGACCGGATCGATCACCGCGGACGCGAGGCGAACCAACACGGTACCGTCCGGATCGAACCCTGGGGCGACGAAGATGTGGGAAGCAACCTCGTCCTGAGCGAATCGCGTGAACATCGGGAGGATCTCGGAGCCCCATCCCCCGGCGAGCACCACCACGGGGGAGACTCCGTCCCATCGACCCTCGGGAAGGTGGGCGGCGACCCGACCGAGCCGGGACACGAGATCCGCGACGCTTGCCCAATCCCAGGTCCGGGCGACCACGATCTCGCGGTCTCCGTAGGGGAAGTGCATGAACGTCGAGTCTTGCGAGAAGACCAGACCGCCCTTTTCGCGTGGGTAGAGCGGCATGAGCACGTTGAAGGTCTGCTCGGTCATCAAGATGACCGGGGGCCCTTCTTCCGGATCGAGTGTTTCCAGTATCAGCGGCGCGATGTCCGCGCGGCGAATGAGGCGCTCCTCGAGGGGCGCCGTCTCCGATCGATCGACGGTTCGATCTCCCGTGGCGGACGATTCGACCGCCGTCGACGGTCTGTCCGGAGGACCCACCAACCGCTCCAAAGGGCCCGCGCCCCCGAGGAGCCCCACGAGCATCGCCGCCCCCATCCACGCCTGCGGGCGGGTGGCAGTCGCCAGGCGGCCGAGCAGCCACCCGAGGGCCGGGATCGTGAACACCGACAGCCACGCGTTGTGGCGACCCTCTCCGAAAGGATAGACCTCCAGCGCCGAGGCGCCGACGGCGACCCCGATGGCGACCGAGGAAAGGACCGCGATCGCGGGCTCGCGCACCGTGAAAGCCCAGCCGATGGCGATCAACCACAAGATGGCCGCGCTCGCGCGAAACGAGGAGGGGAGATTGAAGTCCTGGTACGCGACGAAGTTGTGCCAGGCGTGTAGCGGGGAGTCGACGAGCCAACCGCTGAGCCAACCACCCGGTCGTATGGCGCTTTGCATGAGATCACTGCCGAGGGCGCCTCGCCCGTGGAGGAGATACAGCCCCGCGAAGACGAGACAGGGCACCGCGTGCGCCGCGATCAGCTCCGAGGCCTCGCGGCCCTTGAATCTGCGGCCGAGAAGGTCCACTCCGATCAGCGCCGAGAAGGCTGCGAGCGCGAGCGCCGCGCTGTAGTGAGACGCCACCCCCAGGGTCGAGATCAGCGAGTATGCGACCAGCGTCGTCCTCTCGGGCTTGGCACGATAGCGCAGGAGGCAGAGGAGCGCGGTGGAGAGAAGCAGCACGAGAAGCGCGTAGGGACGGATCACCTGAGACAGCACGATGGCGTTCGGGTTCAGCGCCACCAGCGTGGCCGTCGCCAAGCCGGTGGCGACTCCCCTACGGCCACCCCCGCCGAGCTCACGCCCGACGAGCCAGAAGATCCAAATCGCGGCGGCCCCGAAAATGGCGGATGCAGCGCGCAGCCAAACGAAGTCCCAGGTCACGTATCCCAGCGTCCGGAGAAGCAGATAGAACCCCGGCGGGTGCGCGTTGGCGAGCACCTCGGACCAGAAGGCGCCGAAGGACGACCACGTCAGCGTGGAGTAGTAGATCCCCTCGTCGGCGTTCAGCCAGTATTCGGAGAGCCCACGAGCTCGGAGCGCGAAGCCGACCACGACGAGGACCAGGGCGACGATCCGGCCATTGCGCTCGATAGCGTCCTCGACGGGCGGCGAATTCATGCCGGCAAGATGCCGCGGCCGCCGTCGAGGACCAAGGATCTCACGCGTCGACCGGCAGGGCTGATGTCAGGTGGTCCGCCACACCCCGCTCGCGGCGCGAGATCCGAGGATCACCGTGACCGCCAGGTCACGCTTCAGGCGATCGTGGTTCGGGCCGCGTCGACTCGGCGGCACCACCTCGAGTCAGCACGCGAATCGTGCGTCGTGCCATCCACCAATGGCTCCACAGACCGAGACTCAGCCCCGCCGCTCCGAGCATGAGTGCGTTGAGTTGCCATGTGTCGATCAGGATCCATGAGAGAGGCACCTCGGCGATCACCGTGACGGGTGAGAGGAGTGTCACGGTGGCCGCTCGGAGAAGGCGTCGACGCGAGGCGCGTCGAGCGGCGTCGAGCGCGTCCTCGTGCTCGACCGCCGTCGCCACTTCGACGCCCGAATCGATCCTGGCTGATTTGCGCTGGCCGCTGCCGCCTGGCTGCACTGCCCCTCCTACCGAGCCGATAGAAACTTGACGCCCCCCGACCCGTATGTATTACTACTAGCGACGGGAACGCGCATCCAAGGCGTGTTCCCCGCATCGAGAACTCTCGAGGACACGAGAGATGCGACGACTCCTCATTCACGCAACCGGCTCCGGCCCGGCCGCCTTCATGGCGGGTCCGGCACGGGTACGCGCGTGTGCGTCGTACCTCTCCAGCCGGTGGGTCCAGGCGCCGACGTCCGATCGGCGGGAGGCTGATACCTGAATTAACTAGAACCACAGTAGAGGCAGAGTATCCGGTCTTCCGCCGCCCCACGCGGTCAGGGAAGCCCGGATTTTTTTGTTCCCACGAGTCGGGCCTGTGGGCCCGAAACACTTCGAGAGAACCATGGACAACGAGACTCAACAAACGATCGACCGGCGGATCATCGAGCGGTACACGGACCAGCCGGTCCGGCTGCCCGGTGACGTCCGCGCGGCGATCGAGGGCGCGTGGGGCGGCCGCCCGGTTCAACTCTATGCTCTGGTCGACCTCGACGCAGGGATGCGTCTGACCGAGGCGTGGATCGCGCTCGGTGAAGCACACGTCGCGGTGGCCCGACAATCGGACGGCTCCTGGGTCGTGGACACCTTCGACCGAGGGCGCTTGGAAGCGGTGCGTGAGGCACCCGGACTGTCGGGCAGCACGCTCACTCTTCTGGGGGCGCCGGACGAGCCGGCGCTCGCAATGGTGCGCTACACGCATCGGCAGCGACGGGCCGTGGAGAACGTGCGCTTCGTCCTCGAACAGGACCTCGAGGGCGGGCACGTTCCGGCAACGGACGCCGACGACGAGTATGCTGCGAGTGTGGCCGCGCCGATACGGGAGGCCCAGGCGCTGGTCGCGGGCAACTCACGTGCCGTGTTGTGGCGTTTGCTCGGGTACCTCGGCCGGTACCGGAGGCAGGTAGTCGTCGGATTCGTGGCAGCGACGCTCATCACGGCCGTCAGCTTGGTGCCGCCGTACCTCGCCGGTTACCTGATCGACTCGGTAGTCAAGCCGGTCCAGGACGGCACGATGGCCGTCGAGGACGGTGCGTGGATCGCCTGGATCGCGGTTGCCGCGATGGCGATCGTCTACCTCGTCCGTCAGCTGTCTGCGCTCGTCCGGCTTCGCTACATGGCCGTCCTCGGCGAATGGGTCGCGCGAGACCTACGGACCGAGTTGTACGAGCACCTGCAGAGGCTCTCGCTCGGCTTCTACTCGAGGAAGAAGACGGGTAGCCTGATCACGCGGGTGAGCTCGGATACCGACAGGCTGTGGGACTTCCTCGCCTTCGGAGTCGTCGACGTGTCGTTGTCGGCGGTGATGCTGACTGGCTTGAGTGCCGTTCTGCTCAGTCTCGACTGGAAGCTCGGACTGGTGATGGTGCTGCCGGTACCGGCTTTCTGCTGGGCCATATACAAGCATGGAGAACACATGAACCGGTTCTTCATCCGCGCGTGGAGAAAGTGGTCGAGGGTCACGGATGTGCTCTCGGACACGATCCCCGGTATGCGCGTGGTGAAGGCCTTCAATCAGGAGGAGAGAGAGACCGAACGGTTCAACCAACGCAACGTGGACGTGACGGACGAGTTCAACCGGATTCATCAATCGTGGACCGCGTTTTGGCCGGCGCTGATGTTGGCCGTGCACGGAACGACCGTCGGGGTGTGGGCGTTCGCCATGCCGAGGCTGCTGGGAGGGGTGGACGCGGAGCCGACGCTGTCGGCCGGGACGTTCGTTTCCTTTCTGCTGTACACGACGATGTTCATCGGGCCCATCGAGATCATCGGTCAGATGGCCCGTACGGTGCAGCGCGCCACGACATCGGCGCACCGCGTGTTCGAGGTGCTCGACACCGAGCCCGAGATCATCGACCGACCCGAGTCCGTGCGGCTCGATCCGGTCGTGGGCCGCGTGGCGTTCGAGGACGTGAGCTTCGGCTACGACGGCGTGCACCAGGTGCTGAAGGGCGTGTCGTTCGAGGTCGAGCCGGGAGAGATGATCGGGCTCGTAGGTCCGTCGGGTGGCGGAAAGACGACGGTTACGAACCTCATTGCGCGCTTCTACGACGTGACGGCGGGTCGGGTGACCGTCGACGGAGTGGACCTGCGCGATCTGGACACCGGGCATTATCGCAGGCAGATCGGGATCGTGCTCCAGGAGTCGTATCTGTTCCACGGCTCGGTGACGGAGAACATCCGCTACGGCCACCCGGAGGCCTCGCCTGAGCGGGTGATCGAAGCCGCGAAAGCGGCCAACGCGCACGACTTCATCGTGAGGCTGCCGCAAGGCTACGACACGATCGTGGGGGAGCGGGGCCAGAACCTCTCGGGAGGGGAGCGGCAGCGGGTCTCGATCGCCCGCGCGATCCTGCACGACCCGAGGATCTTGATTCTCGACGAAGCGACCTCCGCGGTCGACACTGAGACGGAGAGAAAGATTCAAGAGGCGATGAATCGACTGGTCGCGGGCCGGACGGTATTCGCCATTGCGCACCGGCTTTCGACGCTGCATGCGGCGGCGAGGCTCTTCGTGATGAAAGACGGGCGTCTCGCCGAGGTGGGGACGCACGATGAATTGCTCGCGAAGCCGGACGGGCTGTACGCTCGGCTTCATGGACTGCAAATGGAACTGGTGGAGGGGTGACGTCATGGTGACACACGCGAGAAAACCGGTGAAGAAAGTCAATCTGGAACGGCGCGATGACGGGCAGCTCTGGGCCTGCGTCAACGGCGAAGAGCGGGCTGTACGGGTGCACCGGTGCTTCCCGTGGTCGGAGCCGGGGCGGTTCCTTTCGCTTCGCGATGACGATCACGAGGAGTTCGCTCTCGTTCCCGCGCTCGACGAACTGGACGTCGCATCGCGTCGAGTGCTCGAGGGCGCGGTTGCGGAGGCCGGCTTCGTGCTCGAGGTGACCCGCATCCTCGACGTGGACGAGGAGGTCGAGATCCGGACGTGGGAGGTCGAAACCCGGCAGGGTACGCGCAGCTTCCAGACCCGGCTCGACGATTGGCCCACGGACGTGCCAGGAGGAGGTATCGTCATCCGGGATGTGGCGGGGGATCTGTATCACGTCGCCGATCCGGAAGCGATGGACGAAAAGAGCCGGAGGTGGCTCTGGGCCTTCGTCGACTGACCGGGCCCGGGCTCCCGTGTAGCCCTTTTGGGGGCGCTTTGCGACGGGAGTCCGGGTTGGGCCTTCGGCCCCCTCCGGTGGCGAGCTCGTGCACCGGAGGGGGCCGGGTGCCGGGCGCGCTTGCCGGCGCTTCCCCGGCTTGGTAGGCTCAACGAGAGTCGGCCTTCCGCTTTGGCCGAGTTGGCGCGGAGGAATGGGTGAGTGACCAGCGCGATGGCCTCGAGGGCTTCTTCGCCGAGCTGAAGCGGCGTCGGGTCTACCGTGTAGGCGCGTACTACGCGTTCGCCGCATTCATCGTGTGGCAGGTCGCAGAGATCGCGGTGCCCGCGCTCGGGATGCCCGACATCGTGCTCACCGTCGTGGTCGCCGGATCGATCGTCCTCTTCCCGGTGGCGCTCGCGCTGGCGTGGATGTTCGATCTACGACGTGACGAAGCCGGGATCGGTCTTCCTCCGGGAGTGCATGATTGGCTCGACGAGTCGAGGGCGCGGCGGCTCGTGGCGGGCTTGGTGCTCGCGTCGGTCGTCGCGGCGTCCGGGTTTCTGGGATGGCTGCGTTGGGGTCCGCCTTCGCGGGCGGGACCTGAGACGGATGCGCGCATCGCGATCTTCCCCCTTTCCACGGTGTCCCTGGACGGGGCCGCGTACGGAGAAGGGATCGCGGAGCTCCTCGTGGTGGGATTGGACGGCATCCCAGGTCTCGATGTGCTCGATCCGGGCGCATTCTGGTCCCCCGTCGTCGAGGCCGGATTCGTCCCCTCGATGAGGGCGGGGGACGACCGTCTGCTCGAGATGAGTCGTCGCTTCGGGGTCTCGAGATATCTCTCGGGCACCGCGGTGGTTGCGGGACGCGCTTTGGACGTGAACGTCCGCATCCATGACGGGTCGTCCGGGGAGGAGTTGGCCGCGGTCCGCGTGTCCTCGGCCGTCGACAGCCTGAGCGTCCTCGTCGATCGGCTCATCGTCGAGTTGAGCGCCGAGCTCTGGGACGGGACGGCCGCGCCCGAGGTTTCGAGAATCGACCGGTTGGCGACCTCGGAGCCATTCGCCCTACAGAGCTACCTCGAGGCGATGCGGTACATGCGGCGAGGGGACTTCGTCGAAGCGGAGCGCGAGATCGAGGCCGCCGTCGCGGCCGACAGCACGTTCGCCCTCGCTCATCTCGCACACTTCCGCATCCGATCCTGGAGACTCCGGATGGCCGGAGACCCGATGGTCGGCGTGCGCGAGATCGTCCAACGGGCGGACCGCTTCAAGGATCGACTGACCGAGCGGGGACGATTGAGCGTGGCCGCGTCGCTCGCACTCGACGAGACGAACGGGCCAGACGCGATCCAAAATCTCGAACGGATTCTGGACTTCGATCCCGACGACATCGGCGCGCGCCTCCTCCTCGCGTTCGCGATATCGTCCTACGGATGGCAGGTCGGCTACGGTCGGGCCGATGCGCGCGACGCGCTCGACAGGGTCTTGGCGCTCGACCCGGCCAACCTCCCGACCCTGGAGTTGCGCATGGGGCATGCGCTCCGTGACCGCGACTTCGAGCTGGCGGGCAGCTTGGTCTCGAGAATGAACTCCATCGGGCCCCAAAGCCCCTTGACGATCGGGTCGCGGGTGGCGCTGGAGTTGGTCACCGCCCCGGACGAGCGCGTTTCCGACGTCATCGAGGCGAACCTCGATGAGTCGCTCACCGTCGCGATTCACGTGGTTCGACGTGTCCGGTCGATCGCGCCGCGGAGAGCGCTCGCATGGAGCCGTGCGCTCATGGAAGAGAGCGCACAGGTGAGACACCGCACGTTGGGCCAGGGCAGTGTGTTTCAACTCCTCCTGGCGAGCGGTCGACTATCGGAGATAGACGCGCTTCTGAGTCCTTCGGGCACGGACGACCACCTCCGACGGACCGTCTTGCGCCGGCTGGTGGCTGCCGAGCTCATCGGTGTCGGCGACGCGGAGATGGCAAGATCCGGGAGTGACGACCTCCGGCGCTTCGTTCCGGCCGACTCGGTTCTGGCGTATCTGAGCAGTCGCGAGGAGCCGTGGGCGGCGGCGTGGGCGGTCGGCGCCTGGAATGCGGCCCGCGGGGATACGGTCCTGGCCGAGGCGTACCGTGCGGAGTTCTCCGCCAGCCCGAAGGAAGGCATTCCCACGGACTGGGGCGCGGCGCTGGCGGCCGACATCGGGAGCCGCCTGGCGGAACGTCGGGGAGACCCGGGTGAGGCGCTGAGGCTCGCGGAGCAGGCATATGCGCTTTGGACCATCCACGATCCGCTCGGTGGCGAGTGGTTCCCCGAGCCCGCCATCAGATTCCGACTAGCGGCGCTGTTGGACGAACGCGGAGCGCAGGAGAGGGCGACTTCGCTCTACCAATCGTTCGTCTATGGAACGTGGGTCGGATTCTATACGCCCCTCGCGGCGTTGAGACTCGGGGGTCTTCTGGAGCGCGCGGGAGATCGTGAGGGCGCCCGTTTTGCGTATGAGCAGTCCGTTGGGCTTTGGGAACTCGGGGACGCGGCAGTCGTAGGCGCCTACCTTGCTGAAGCCCGCGCCGGACTGAGCGCGAACTGACGGTTCCTACGACATCGGCCGGCCCGGCCAATCTCCCCGCTGCACGATCACCTCACCGTCACTCACGACCATGAGCACGTCCTGCAGCGTTCCGATCCCGTCCAACGGGTTGTGCTCGAGCACGATCAAATCGGCCTCCAGTCCGACTTCGATCCGACCCGTGTGGTCCGAGACGCCGAACAGCTCGGCGGCGTTGATGGTGGCCGCTTGGAGCGCCTCGAGGGGTGTCAGACCGACCGTCTCGAGCTCGAGAAGTTCGTGCGCGAGCGTGGTCGTGCTGTTGGGTCCGTACCCGGTATCGGTGGCCGCGACGATCGTGACACCGAGGCGGTGCGCCATGGCGGCCATGCGCTGCACACGCGGGAGCATGTGACGTCCTCGGATGTTGAGGACCGCGTTGTCGTAGTCTCCCCCGGGGATCGTGAGGTCCCGCACAATCGCGATGGTGGGAACGAGGTAGGTGCCCCGCTCCGCCATCATGCGCAGGGTGGTCTCGCTGAGATACGTACCGTGCTCGATGCTACGCACACCCGCGGCGACCGCCGCCCGGGCGCCCGCGTCGCCGTGCGCATGAGCGGAAACGCCGATGCCGGCCCGTCCGGCTTCTTCGACCATCGCGGCGATCTCGGTCTGATCGAACAGCTGCTTCCGGGGATCGGTGTTGGGAAGCCCCGCGCGCTCCGTGGCGTTCGTCTTGATGAAGTCGACGTTTCGCGAAAGTAGCGCCCGTGTCACACGCCGGACCGCGTCGACACCTTGGACGTTCCCTCCGTCGAGCCCGCCGAGCTCCGGGTGATCCTGAAAGAAGCCCTCGGCCATCTGCGGACGTACGTGATACCCGGCCGCCAGGTGCTCCGGCGTGGTGGCGTGCCCGGCGCGCTGGAGCTCTCGCATCCCGACGTCCGCGTAATGGTCGGCGCCCATGCTTCTCATCGTGGTGACGCCACTCAGTAGCGCTCGGCGAGCATCCGCCTCGGCCCCGACGTGCACGTGCGCATCCATGAGGCCCGGAGCGACGTACCTCCCACCGAGATCCACGACGCTACGATCGCCCGTGGGAGAGCCTCCGTCCGCGTCGATCGACACGATGCGACCGTTGGCGATCGTCACGGTCGCGTCCATGACGACCGTCCCGTCGGTCACGTTCACGACGTTTGCGTTGGTGAGTACGAGGTCCTGCGCAACGAGTTGGCTTGCCGATACCACTACGGCGACCGATAGGAACCCCAACGAGCGGATCAAGAAGACCTCCGGAAGACAGGTACGATGACCGGAGCTTAGACAGAGCCCCGGCCGCGCACCAGCCGAGTCCGGGTCCATCAGCCGCCTTCTGTGCCGTGGCCGTTCTCTCTCGAATGCGCGTCGTCGAACTCGGCCTCCGTGCGCGCGACGGACCGCCGGACCTCGAGGAGGGTGTCGGGCGTCACTGAAATGGACGTGATCCCGCAACCCACGAGGAATCGGGGCACCTCATCCGGGTAGTCCGAAGGCGCCTGACCGCAGATGCCGATCTCGAGGTCTCGCGCCTTGAAGGCGCTCACGGCGTGCGCGATCATCGCCCTCACGGCCGGCGACCGGGCATCGACAGGAGTCTCGTACCGTTCCAGATCGTCTCGCGAAACCGCGTAGACGGTCTGGACGAGGTCGTTCGACCCGATCGAGCCGCCCGTCAGGCCCATCTTCTCGATGAAGCGGTCCGCCTCGATGACGTTCGAGGGCAGCTCCACCATGAGGAAGAGTGGCACGCCCGCTTGGGGTGAGAGTCCGTGTCCGTCCAGCATCCCGACCACGCGCTCACCTTCCTCGGGCGTCCGACAAAAGGGGATCATGAGTTGGAGGTTGTCGAGGCCGAGCGTCTGCCGGACCAGTCGGAGCGCGTCGCACTCCATCTCGAATGCGGGGAGGAACCGGGAATCGACGTAGCGTGACGCTCCGCGCCACGCGATCATCGGGTTCTCCTCCTGCGGCTCGAAGATTCGGCCGCCCAGGAGCTCCCGGTACTCGTTGGACTTGAGGTCCGAGAGCCGGACGAGGACGGGCCGAGGGTAGAACGCCGCACAGATCAGACCCACCCCATGGGCCACCTGGTCCACGAAGAACTGACGACGATCGCCGTAGCCGGGCGTGCGCCGCTCGATCGCGCCGAGGAGGGTGACCAACTCGTGGGCGTCTTCGGCCTCGAGGGCCTCGCGGTACGGCTCGAGCTCCTGGGCGAGTGTGCCGTCGGCAGCGTAGTCGCGAAGCTCGTCGAAGAAGGCGAGCGCCAATGGGTGAATGCCGACCTGCGCCGTCAGGATGAACTCGAGGCGGGCCAGGCCGACCCCGTCGGAGGGCAGCATCGCGTCCTGGAGCGCCTTGCCGGGGAAGCCGACGTTGAGCTTCACGGCGGTGTCCGTCTCCGCCGCAGCGCCGGCCTCGACCTCGATCACCTCGAAGGGCTGGATTCCGTCTAAAACGAGACCGTCGTCGCCCTCGGCACAGGTACCGGTCACCTCCTGCAGCGGCTCCAGCAACTTGGTCGCATCGGCGCAGCCGACAATCGCCGGGATCCCGAACTCACGAGCGACGATGGCCGCATGAGAGGTGCGCCCGCCCTTTTCAGTGAGGATCAGGGAAGCCTCCTTCATCAGTGGCTCCCAGTCCGGGGTCGTGAGCTCGGTCACGAGCACGTCACCGCGGTCGAAAACGCGCTCCTCGAGCGGGATATCCTCGAGTCGCTCACCGGCTGCGAGGCGCGTACGCATCTCGCGTTTCCGGACGATCACCTCCTCATAGTCGCGGTACACACGGACGCGTCCCGCGCCGATCCTGCTGCCGACCGCGTGACCCCGTAGGAGCACACGGCCCGATGCCAAGAGGTCCTCGATGACCTCGGGCGGCATTCGAAAGCGTTGGAAGGTCGACGTCTCGTCGACGTTGGCGTGCACGGTTTCCGGACGGGCCTGAACGATGAAGAGCTCGCCGCTGTATCCGTCCTTGGCCCACTCCACGTCCACCGGCCGGCGGTAGTGATCCTCGATCGTCAGCGCCATGCGCGCGAGCTCGAGCGCCTCATCGCGAGTGAGCGACCATTGCCGTTGGCGACTGGCATGCACGTCCACGCTCTCGGTCGTCGTGCCGCCTTGGGTCGCGTAGACCAGCTTTTGGTCCTTGGCGCCGAGCTGGCGATGGACGACGGAAGGCTTGCCCCGCCGGACGCCGTCCTTCCAAACAACGAAGGTGTCCGGAGACACGCTACCCTGGACGACCAACTCGCCGAGGCCGTACGCCGAGGTGATGTGGATCACGTTCCGATTGCCGGAGTCTGGGTCGAGCGAGAAGAGCACGCCGGACGTGGCGAGGTCGGAGCGGACCATCTTCATGACCACCACGCCGAGTCTGCACTCCATGGGATCCATGTCTCGCTGGAGCTGATAGCCGATCGCCCGCTCGGTGAAGGCCGACGCGCAGCATTTACGCCACGCGTCGATCACGCCGTCTTCGCCGCGCACGTTGAGATAGGATTCGTACTGACCGGCGAACGAGGCCAGCTCGGAATCCTCGGAAGTGGCCGAAGAGCGGACGGCGAGATCGACTTCACCGTCGTACTGGCCTTCCAGAAGCCGGTGCGCCAGCCGGAGCGACCGTTCGACGTCCGGGGGGACCGGCGTAGCGCGCACGAGCGAGCGGGCCAGGGAGGCGCGAGCATGGAGGTCGACGAGATCGTCGTCGCCAACCTCCACGAAGAGGCTGTGGAGCGCTTCGCGGAGGGTGTTCGCCTCCAGCACGTCCGATGAGAGCCGCCGCGCCTCGTCGCTCAACTCCGCCCACTGCACGATCTCGACCTCCGCATCGAGGAAGCGATCGTAGGCGGCGACCGTCGTCGCGAAACCATTCGGGATTCGGACGCCTCGTTCGGTCAACGCGCCGTACATCTCGCCGAGCGACGCCGCCTTGCCTCCGACGGAGGGGACGTCGCGGGCGCTCAGCTCTTCGAACCATCGGATGAGCGCGTCGATCGGCTCGTCGGGCGGTCGCTCGTGGGTCCGTGCTGCCGCGGGAAGGGACTCGCTCGACGAGTGGAGAGACATGGCGCGCTCGATTCTTGGGGGCGACTTGCGCGGACCGCGAAGGCGAAGAGCAGCATCCGCGGCGACCCCGTGGTGGGCTCGCCCACGACCACCGAGTGGCCCGAAGGCGCCGTCGAGGCGCGGCCGTGGACGACCCATGACACGAGGTCAAACACCGGCTCGCCGAGCACGAATCGTGCCGGAGGAGTGGGCGTCAGCCGAGGTCTCTGACCGTCGCGATTCGCCTCCAGAAGAGCGCCCTATCTCTTCCCGAAAAAGGCCTGCCTCTTTCCGAAAAATATTCCCGACTCGGCACCTCTTTTCCGGAATTCTCGAGCCCTAGGGCCGCCTTCCCACGGTCCGATCAGAGCGCCGATCAGAGCGCCGCGAGTGCCATCCGCTGACGGTCGATCCGGGTGTCCCGGGCGCCAACGAAACGCTCGATGGCCGAGTAGATGGCGTCCTCGTCGAGGCCGGCTTCGCGGATGACGTCATCCTCGGTACCACCGGAGAGCCACCGGTCCTCCTGGTCCGCATAGAGCGAGAACTCCTCGGTGAGGGGCCCCAGGTCGGGTAATGGCGGCACGCGCTTCGTCATGGTGCTCACGACCATGCTGTCGAAGCGGGCCGACTCCGGATACACGTGTGCCCGGTAGTCGGCCGGCTGGTCCGCGAACAACTCGGGACTGATCACGGACGCGACCCGGACGTTGAGGCCGTTCCGATCGAGCCGGTCGAGGAGGTTCACCAGGTTCACGGTGGCGCTCGAGCCCTGCACCCACACCGTGCCCTGCGCTGGCTGACCCGCGGTGAAGTCGCGGATGAGATAGATGCCTTTCGCCGCCGCCTTCAGGTCCGTGTCGGCGAACGAGTCCCGGTCCGCGACGGGGGCGTCCGGACGCGCGACATGGATCGCGATGATGCCGACTTCCTTGGTCCGTGCAGCCTTCGACACGGCCGCGAAGTACGCGGGCGCAACGTCGTTGTAGTCCCAGAGGTATAGGTTGATGATCTGGTTGCGCGGGAAGAGCGTCCACACCTGAGGCGCGAAGATTCCGAAGTGGGTCCGCGCGTCCGCGGCTGTTTCGGGGCCTGAGTGCCCCGCCAGAATCTGGAGAACGCCGAGCCGGAAAACGCTGTCCTGGTTCTGCTGGCTGAAGACTCGCGCCGGCGTGTACATGAGCGGGGTAAACGCGCCGTAGGTCCCGGAGAGCCCCCACACACCCGCATGGACGTCAGGGTCCTCGGACGCGGACTGGTTGATGAGCCCGATGATGGTCGACGCGTTGACCGCCTCCTGGATCGGAGCCTTGAGCCGCGTCCCCAAGGGGTTGTCGACCGGGTCGTAGTGTCCGAAGAAGTGTGCCTTCTCGACGTTGATCGAGCCCGATAGATCCGCCGCCATGGTGAAGAAGCGATTCTCGGTCACGTAGTTGAGCCACCGACCGACCTCACTGATGGCCCGACGCGCGCCCTTCTTGGCCCCCGCCGGCATGAAGAGGTCGATCGTGGTCTCGACGGTCTTGCCCGTATTCGGGTCCGTGAGCGCGACGGTGGGCGATTCTATCGGAAGACCAGCCGGTGTGAGGCGCTCGTCCATGAACGGGTCGGTGCGCCGGTCGATGCGGACCGGGGTCGATCGATCCAGTCCATCACCGATTTCCAGCAGGCGGTCGGCGATCCAGGCCCCGAGTCCCTCCCTCTTGTCCATGACCGACAGCGCCACGTCCACGTTGGTCTTGAACTGGATGAGGCGTTCCTGCTCCGAGCTCGGCGCCCCATCGCGGATCCCCTCGAACTCGACGCCGTAGCGCCGCTCGAACGTCTCGGCGAGCGCCACGAAGTACTCGGAGTTGATTCCGAAGCCATAGGGGTGGCTCGGAAACCCGGTGATCTGGTCGCCGAAGCCCGGCATCTCCCCGTCCTCCGCGCCTGGCCACCACCCTTTCACGGTCGGGGCTACGAGGATCATCGGCCGGCGATCATCGGCCGGCCATTCCTCCATGACCTTGAATGCGGCGACCACGTCGTCGAAGTCGTTCCCGTCTTCGATGGCGAACACGTTCCAGCCGTACGAGCTCCACTGTTGCACGAGGTCGTAACCCGCGTACTGCGGCTTGATGACACCGCCGATCAGTGAATCGTCGATTCCGGCGTTGTTCTCACTCATGAGGACCCGTAGCCGCTTGCCCACCTGCTGTGCCAGGGCGGTCGTCTTGAGCTCCTGCGCGTGCCCTTCCGTCATCGCGAACTCACCCTCGAGCGCCACCACCTTGATGCCCGGAGGCGCACCGATGAAGTCCCAAAACATCGCTTTACCGGCTGCCGTCGCGATGCCGATGCCAGAGGGCCCCCCGTTCACGTCGTTGGTGACGTCGGTGCTCTCGGCGTGCCCCATGAGGGGACGGATGCCGCGCAGCTTGGCTTGAGCGAACAGCGGATGGTCCGCAAGCCCGTTCTCCTGCAGGATCGTCGCCATGGCGCCGTGGCTGCGCCGGAATCCCAATGCATCGACGGACAGGATCGCCACGCCGGGATCGCACGCATACCGGTCGTCGCCGGTCTCGGCGAGCCGTCGTGCCATCGCCTCGTACATCACCATCCAGAGGGCGTAGCAGGTCGGTATGCAGTGCCCACCTGCGAGCATGAATTTGTCGCTGAAGGGGTGCTTGGGCTCTCGAACGTCGTACGAGAGCCCGCCCAACTCCGGCCCGGCGAGGTGCAGCGCCACGTTGTATTGAGTGTAGGCGAGTGGGCCACCGAAGTGCCCGGAGCCGCGGTAATTGCCCATCAGCACCAGGAGCATCGACGTGAGGAATGCCACGTCGTCGAAGTGCTCGCGTTGATAGTCCGGGAGCTCGATCGATCGTGGCGTCGGCTTCCGCTCGGAATCGACCGTTGTCACCGTGGCCACGCGCGGGCCGGTTGCGACGTCTGGGGTCATTCGGTGGGGGTCCCTGAGAGTTTGATGGAGATTGGGCGATCGGCCGCGTCGGCGTCCGCCGCGGTCGGTGGTCACGCGACTTACAACGTCAGGCGAATTCCGGATTGGAGGAAGCCCTCGAAACCGGCGACATCGGTGGACGCATCCGCCATGCGCCCGACGGCCTCGACGAGCTCTTCGTCCGCGTTGGCCGTCGAAAGGCGCAGGTAGTGCTGGTCTTCGCTGCCGAGGACGCTGAACGAACGGCGATCCATGGTCGCCACGTGATAGTGGTGCAGCAAGAAGAGCTGAAAGAGTGTCGATGGGCTGGTGTCCACTCGGACGTCGTCCGGTAGGCGGTCATACGCATCGATTGCGCCGAGCCGCTCGAGCACCCCCTCGACGTTCGGGAACGCGTAGAAGGCGCCCTTCGGATTCTGGCAGGTCACACCGTCGATCGCGTTCAATGCAGCGACGACCGTATCGCGACGGCGCTGGAATGCCTCGACCATCGCGTGGATCGCGACGGCACTCTCCGGGGACGTCAGCGCCTCGATGGCGCCCCACTGATTGTACGGAGGAATCGAAGCGAAGTAGTTGATGGCCAGCTTGCGATGGACCTTCGCCTCGGCGACGGTCGGGTAGACCGCCCAGCCGACCCGGCCGCCCGTCCATGAGTAGGTCTTGGAGACGCCGGAGGCGATGATCGTCCGGCTCTCCATACCCGGCATCGACGCGATACTCACGTGCGTGTCGCCGTCGAACGTGATCGCCTCGTAGGACTCGTCGGAGTAGACACGGACCTCTGGGCCCGTCTTCTCCAGGATCAACTCGGACAGGCCCTCGAGCTGTTCGGGCGTCGCGACGCCTCCCGTCGGATTGGACGGGAAGTTGAGGAAGATGAGCCCGGTCCGGTCCGACAGGAGCGGCTCGAGCTGGGTCCGCGTGAGCCCGAATCCTTCCTCCTCCCGCAAAACGACCGGGACGGGCACACACCGGAAGAACGGAATGAACGATTCGAAGAGCGGGTAGCCCGGCGAAGGATAGATGACCTCCTCGCCGGCCTCGCTGTAGCTCATGTGCGCGAAGCCGATGGGGGGACGCCCACCGGGATAGACCACGACGCGTTCAGGATCGATGTCCAGCCCGTTGTGCTCTCCGACCGAACGGGCCACCGCAGCCCGTAGCTCGGGGATGCCCTGGGGATCACAGTAGGTGGTGAGCCCTTTGTCGAGTGCGGCTTTCACGGCCGTGACGATGTGGTCGGGGAGCGGGAAATCGGGCTGTCCGATGTTGCACCGGATGACCCGCGCTCCGCTTGCCTCCACCTCCCGTATGAGTCCCCCGAACGCAAACGCGGCCTCCGTGCCGATGCGTTCGACTCGATTCGCGAAGAGTCCCCGTGCGGGAGCAGCTATGCCCATGAGCCCTTTTCCGGCGTGATTTTCAGGGGCGGCGAGTGCGCCGCAAGGTCGTATACACAATGCTGTACCGAGAGGATCGGCAGCGCCACCACCTCACGCAAGCCGTTGCCGCCGCGTCACACTCGCGGGATCTTCGACGGCATGGATCCCACGGCCCTTCCCGCATCCGGCTCGGAGATCGCGGCCGCGTACCTGCAGCTCGTGGTCACGCTCGGCCTCGTGGCTCTGTGCGCGATCCTGCAGAAGCGGTATCGGAGGCGGTACTTCGGCCTTTGGGCGGTCGCCTGGGGGGTCTATGCGCTCCGGCTGCTCGCGATCATCACGTTCCTGGGGACGGGCGCCCGGGTCTGGCTCTTCTGGCACCAGGTGATCACGGGTTGGACGGCCGCAGCCCTGCTCTGGGCCGCGCTGGTCTTCGTGCGCAGGATCGAATGGCGTGGCGCCTACGGAGGATTGATCGTCTTTCCCGTCGTCT
>JAOTVL010000219.1 GCA_029863525.1 Gemmatimonadota bacterium | reverse complement strand
CCCGGGTACCAGAGGCGACCGTCGAGCTCGTGTGCGGAGACGATCAAGGTTCCTGCGCGGACGGAGGCTTGAACCACCGGCGCGAGCTCGCGGATGCGGTAGTCGTTCGGGGTCCCCAAGCTCAGGTTCACGAGGCGAAGTCCCCGGTCCGAGGCCCACTCGATGGCCCGCGCCAGGGTCGCCACCGTCGTGGCGAGCTCGCGATCGAAGACCTTCACTACCCAAAGCTCTGCGTCGGGCGCCTTCTCGTGGATCGCGGCCGCCGCAGCGGTGCCGTGGCCGAGGCGGTCGACCCAGTCGTCGGACTCCTCGCCGTCCAGATCGAAGGCGATCCCTCCCGCGACGCTCGGGAGGTGTGGATGGGGCGCGATGGCTCCACTGTCGACGACCGCCACGGTGATGACGGGCGAGGTCGTGTCCGACGAAGGACCGGTCCGTGAGGTCATCGTGGGGCGGCTAGCCCTTGAGCACGTCGAGGAAGAGCTCCTTGAACGCGCGGCCCTCGGCTTCGAGCACGGCCGGGGGGCCGTCTTCCTCGATGCGCCCCTTCGACAGCACGACCACACGCTCCGCCTGGCGCGCCAGGTCGAGACGATGGGTGATCAGGATCGTCGTTCGGCCCTTGAGGACGCGCTCGTACCCCTGGAGCACCACCGCTTCGGAAGCAGGATCCAGGGCACCCGTGGCTTCGTCCATGACCAAGACGGCTGGATCGGCCAAGAAGGCCCGGGCGATGGCTACCCTTTGCCTCTCACCGGCCGAGAGCTGGCGCCCGCGCTCACCCAGGAGCGTTTCGGCTCCGTTCGGCATGGCGCCGAGGAGCCGATCGAGATCGGCCGCCGCGAGCGCATCGGCGACTTCCGTGTCCGTAGCGTGGGGTTTGGCATAGCGAACGTTCTCGGCGAGGGTCGAGTGGAAGATGAACGGACTCTGCTCGACGATCGCGACGTGTCGCCGCACGTCGTCCAGCCGAAGCGTCGTGAGATCGAGTCCGTCGAGCAGCACCCGACCACGATCGGGATCGACCTGCCTGCCGAGCAGATCCGCGAGGGTCGACTTCCCGCTTCCACTCGACCCGACGATCGCGACGATCTGCCCGGGCGGGATGTCGAGGTCGACACCGTGCAGCCCCTCGCTCCCGCGTCCGAAGTCGAGGTGCACGTCCTCGAGGGTCACTCGGCCATCGCATGCATCGAGGCCGCGGGGTGTGTCGATCTCGACCACGTCGGGCGGCGTATCGAGAAGCGAATGGACCCGGACCAGCGAGGCGCGCGCCGTCGCCAGGTTCGTATAGATCCCCATGAGCCCCTGAACCGGACCCATGAGGCGGGCCTGGTAGGCCATGAAGGCGACGAGCGTTCCGAACGTCATCGCGCCTTCGATGACGCGGTATCCTCCGTAGAGGATCATGACGCCGGTCCCCACGGTGAGCAGCAGGCCGGGAAGTCCACCGGCCAGGTAGGTGTAGAGCCGCATCGAGAGCAGCGCCTCCACGAAGGAGTCGTTTCGTCCCCGAAACCGATCGACTTCCCGGGATTGCGCGTTCGCCCCGACGATGGTGCGCATGCCTTGGAGCGTCTCGATGAGGAACGTCCCGATCTCCGCGCTCCGCTCGCGAAGCGTGCGCACCCGTTCCTCGAGCTGGGCCCGGTATCGGACGAGCGCCCACAGCGACGGCAGCATGACGCCGAGGCCGACAAGGAAGAGCCTCCAGTCGAGGTAGACGAGCATGGCGACCGTTCCGACGAGTCCGAGCGCCTGCCCGAACCAGGCGAGCGCCGCCTCCGACGTGACGCGCTGGATCTCGCCGATGTCTCCGTTGATGCGCGAGACGAGGTCGCCGAGTGGGGTGCGGGCATAGAACCGGGGCGACAGTCGTTGGAGGTGCCGGTACAGGACCAGCCTCATGTCGAAGAGGATGTCGGCCGAGACCTTCGTGTAGCGCATCCCGCTGAAGACGTTGAGCCCGAACGAGATCAACGGAATCAAGATGAAGAGCCCGACGATCCGCAGGAGCAGCGGGAAATCACCCGGCAGGATCGCGTCGTCGATGAGGATCTTGGACAGATACGGCAGGACCAGCGAGAGCCCGGTCGAGAGCAGCGAGACGACGACGACCGGGACGAGAGCCCCGACGTACGGCCGAACGTAAGCGAGCGCGCGGCGATAGTGAGGGTCGAGCAT
>JAOTVL010000131.1 GCA_029863525.1 Gemmatimonadota bacterium | reverse complement strand
TCGCACCAACGGCCAGAAGTCGCCTCGGTCGGCCAACTTCGGGGGAAACTCCTCCAAGAGCGGCGCGGCGAGGCCTGCGGCTCGATACACGGCCAACAACTCCTCCGACACCTGGTCCTGCTCGCCGGTGAGCGTCGGCTCGTGCCCGGATCGCCGCACGCCCCCGCCGGCCGCCTCGAGCACTCCCTCGGCGACCAATGCATGGATGACGGGGTCCGCGAGGTCGGCGTGCGCCCACGCCGGTAACGCCGCCCTGGCCTCCGCCATGGGCACCGTGCCGAGCAACGGGTCTCGGGCGTGAACGGCCTCGACCCCGGACTGTATCAACGCGCGGGCCGCCCGCCCGATCTCCGCGCCGAAGGCTCGTGAGCCCGCGACGAGCCCTCCGCCCTCGACCGCGGCCTCGAGCGCTCGTTGGCACTGATCGGGCGTCAGCCCGGTTGCCACCGGAAGGGCGTCCACGGGCAGCCCGCTCCAGCCGGCGAGAGCCACGGCCGAGCGGACCGCATCGCTCGCCGCTCCGTCCACCAGAGAGGAGAGCGCCCGCCGGGTATCCGCGTCGAGCGTCTTCCGCTTCGGCGGATGGGACTCGGCGACGACCCCACCCCCGATCGTGGTGACCGGAGAGTACGCGCGGATGACGAACCGATCGCGCCCCCTCGCCACGGCGGGCTCCTCCAACCGGAGCTGAACCCACCCCTCGTCCCCCGCTGCGAGAGGCTGCTCCTCGAGCAACGCGACGCGCGCCCGAACCTCTGCGGTTCCGAGGTGCACGTGCACCCGCTGGTTGTGCTTCAACGCCCATCCGGTCTCGGGGAGCATCGTCACGCGGACGGTGAGCATGCTGCTGGGTTGCCACGCGGGGTCCCGGACCAGGGTCGCGCCACGCGATACGGAGGCTCGATCCGCGCCGTCCCCGGTCAGGGCGACCGCCGTCCTCTCCCCGGCAACGGCACGCTGGGCGTCGCGACCATGCACCTGGAGGCTACGGATTCGGGCCTGGAGATCGTCGGGCAGAATGCGGACCCGCTCGCCCACGGCCAGCGTACCCGACCAGAGCGTGCCCGTCACCACCGTCCCCGTCCCCTGAATCGTGAACACGCGATCGAGGGGAAGCCGGACCAGGTCCTCGGCCTCATCGCGAGCGACCCGATCGGCGGCCGCGGTCAGCGTGTCGAGGAGTTCGCCGAGGCCGTCGTCCGCGGTGGCGGACGTCGGCACCCGTGGAGCCCCGGCGTACCTCGTGGACTCCAGGACTTCGGCGACGTCCGCGTCCACGAGCTCGAGCCATTCCTCCTCGACGAGGTCGCACTTGGTCAGGGCGACCACCAGCTCGGGCACCCCGAGAAGCTCGACGATCGCGAGGTGCTCGCGGGTCTGCGGCATGACACCCTCGTCGGCAGCGACCACCAGCAGCACGAGGTCCATCCCGGCGGCCCCGGCCACCATGGCTCGCACGAACGCCTCGTGACCCGGCACGTCCACGACGCCGAAATGCGGCCGGCCTTCCATGGCGAGCTCGGCGAAGCCCAACTCGATGGTGATCCCCCGGGCCTTCTCCTCCTTGAGCCGATCGGTGTCGGTCCCGGTGAGCGCCCGCACGAGGGCCGTCTTGCCGTGATCGATATGACCGGCGGTCCCCAAGATCACGTTAGCCATCGTCGACCACCCCGGATTCCACCGGCATCAGGCCGCCCAGGAACTGGAGCGACTTGAGCGGCTTCGACGCGACGTGGTAGGCGATGAAGTCAGAGACCAACGCCAGGTGCTGCCGGGGGTGCGTGAAGTCGTCGGGCAGTGTGCCGGTCAGGAGATCGGCGAGCTGGGCGCGCGCCCCGGGGCCGACCCGAGGACCGGCCATGTCCTGTCCGCACTCGGCGCAGCGGACGCCGCCGGCCGCGAAGTCGAAGCGGCCGACTTCGTCCGCGCCCAGCGGCCGATGGCAGCGCACGCACGGGGCGAGCTGCGGCGCGAATCCGAACGCCTCCGTGATGGTCCAGAGCGCCGAGAGCACGGTGGCGGGCAGCCGTGGTGTCGGGGCCTCCGCAAGCCCGTCCAACGCGCGCTCCACCGCCTCGAAGACCCCCGGTTGGCGCTCCGCTTCGGCATGCGCCAGAACGAGCTCGCCCGCCGCCGACGCTCCCGCGAATCGGAGCACTTCGCGCCCAAGTTCCTCGCGGAGGCGCGTACACGCAAAGTCTTTCATGGTATGCAGATCACGTTGTGGCTTCACGTACGCCGTGAGGTCACCGGTGGCGAAATTCGACATGGCGGTGGTCCCCTTGCCGCTCCGTCCTCGCACCCCTTTCGCGACCACGCTCAGCAAGCCGAGCTCACGCGTGTAAAAGCGCAGGATCCTGCTGGAGTCTCCATAGTCGTATCCGCGCAGGAGAACGGCGCGCGTGGCGACGGGCGCCATGTCAGCCGAGGGCGCGGATGCGGCGAATCAACTCGGCCCTTCGACGCTCGTATTCCGGTCGCCGCTCTTCGGTCCCGCCGGCCGCTTCGAACTCCTCGTCCAGGAGCGCCACCTGGCGAACCAGCGCCTCTCGGCCCGCCGGGGAACGCGGGGGTACAGCCGTCTCCGCCCCGGACGGACGGAGGATGAAAAGCGCCGCCGCCGTCAGCACGAGGGCCAAGAAGACGGCGGCCCACTCGACCCTGGGCGCGGATTCCTCCTCGGCGGCCACGATGGCGATCGACGGGACGGTCACATCGGTGCCGGAGAAGCGGAGGTACGTGGATCCGGCCTCGAGCTCGATACGGTCGACGAGCTCCAGCCCGTCGACGCTCAGCGGGGGCGCCGGCTCACGAATCAACACGTCCATGGTCTCGACCGGCGATTCGTTGGGAATCGTCAGCTCGGGACTCGGAACCTGGTAGCGCACGACGAAGAGACGCTCACCGGGGGGCAGAGCGGCCCGAACGACGAGCGCGCCGTCCTCGAACTGCGCGGCATCGATCGCCAGCTCACCCTCCCCGGTGCGCACGTCGTAGGCCTGGGCGGGCAAAGGGTGGCTCCACACCCGGCCGCCCGACCTGGCGACGATGGTCCGCGGCTCGTCGTTGCGGACCTGGAAGAGGTCGGTGACCCGCCACCCGGCGCTGTCTGGTTCGAAGAAGACGCTACGCGACTGGAGCGCCACCGGCGCGCCCTGGGCGGGGGCGAGCAGCGTGTCGTACGCGTGGATCTCGTAGACCGAGTCGAGTTGGACGGCCGCCGTGATCGCGGGTCCGAAGTACAGCACGCCATCGTGGCGGATGGACGCGAAGAAGACGTCGCTGCGCGCCGGATCGGGCACATTGGGCAATGGAAAGGCGAAGGCCCCGTCACGCCCGACCGCCAACGAGTCGAGCTCGCCTTGGCTGCCCTCCGAAAGCCGATGCAGCACCACGGTGCCGTCGGTCATGGTGGTGTCGCCGACGTATGCGGTGCCCTCGAGCATCGGCGTCGCCACCACCTGCCCGAGCATTGCCGACGGGAACGCGGCCCACGCGAGGACGAGCAGGACCGAGCAGGCCACCCCAGAGCCGAGGGCCCCGAGCCTCGGGCGCTCGGTGCGGTCCATTACGGGTTGAAGCGTCCGAAGTCCTCGGGATCGAGCCCCTTCAGGTGCTCCTTCAGCTCTTCGGGTCCCATCTTGCTGTCCGGGTCGATCCGATCGAGCCGCTCCACGCTCACCTCGCCCGTGCCTTCCTCCTCGGAGATCTCGATCGTCGCGACCTCGAGCAGTTCCTCGTCGGCGAAAATTCGGGCGTCGACACGAAGGGCGACGGCGATCGAGTCCGACGGGCGGGCGTCGAGCGAGATCACCTCGCCGTTTCGGCGGACGATCAGCTCGGCGTAGTAGGTGCTCTTCTGGACCTTCGTGATGATCACGCGCTGGAGGTCGCCGCCCAGTCCCGTCATGACCGAGCAGATCAGATCGTGCGTGAGCGGGCGAGAGAACTCCATCTCGGCGAGCTGCATCGCGATCGCGCTCGCCTCACCGGGGCCGATCCAGATAGGGAGAACACGTTCCCCATTGAGCTCCTGGAGAATGACCACCGGGGTATTCGTGGTGCGGTCCAGCGCCAAGCTCTGGACTCTGACCTCGACCAACACGAAGGGGGGACCTCCGAAGCAGTGAACGGATCGGCGCCGGGCGCACCCGGCCTCCTCCAATACTCCGGAGCGTCGTGGGGGTTCTTGGTCAGCCGCCCACGGCGGTCTTCAGGTCGTCCACGCGATCGTCGAGCTCCCACGAGAAGAACTGTGCAACCTCCTCGCCCATCGGTGGGACCTTCCTCTCGGGGACCCGTCCGAAGTGACCGTACGCAGCTGTCGGCGTGAAGATCGGTGACCGGAGACCCAGCGTCTCGATGATCGATTTCGGGCGGAAGTCGAAGACCTTCGACACGGCGTCGGAGAGGACGTCGTCGGGCACTTCTCCTGTGCCGAACGAGCGGATGCGAACCGAGACGGGCTCGGCGACCCCGATGGCGTAGGCGAGCTGGATCTCGCACCGCTTGGCGAGGCCGGCGGCGACGACGTTCTTGGCGGCCCACCGCGCAGCGTACGCCGCGGACCGGTCGACCTTCGTCGCGTCCTTGCCCGAGAAGGCGCCGCCCCCGTGTCGACCGACGCCACCATAGGTGTCGACGATGATCTTGCGGCCGGTCAGGCCCGCATCCCCGTGGGGTCCCCCGATAACGAAACGACCGGTCGGATTGATATGCAGGACGCACGAGTCCTCGTCGTACAGGTCGGGCGGCAGCGCGGCGGCGACGACCTTCGACGCGACCGTGGAGACGAGGTCTTCCTGCCGGATGTCGGGATCGTGCTGCGTGCTCACGACCACCGTATGGATCCGCGCGACCCGGTCCCCATCGTACTCGATGGTGACCTGCGCCTTTCCATCCGGGCGAAGCCAGGGCACCTCGCCGTTCCTGCGCACGTCGGCGAGCCGCTTCGTGAGGGCATGCGCATAGTGGATCGTCGCCGGCATCAGCTCCTCGGTCTCGTCCGAGGCATAGCCGAACATCATCCCCTGGTCCCCGGCCCCGCCCGTGTCGACACCCATCGCGATGTCCGGCGACTGCTGGTCGATATTGGTGAGGACCGCACACGTCATCGCGTCGATCCCGAACGCCGAGTTCGTGTAGCCGATGCGCTGCAGGGTGCCACGCACCACATCGGGCAGGTGAACGTAGCCTTCGGTCGTGACCTCTCCAGCGACCAGCGCGAGCCCGGTCGTGACCAGCGTCTCGCACGCGACGCGGGATCCCGGGTCCTTGGCCAGCATGTGGTCGAGGACCGCATCGGAGATCTGGTCGGCGATCTTGTCCGGATGTCCTTCGGTGACGGACTCGGACGTGAAAAGCGTGTTGCTCACGGGGGTGCGCTCCTCGCACTACGTGGTGGCATGGCGGCCGAACCCTACCGAATCACCCCGAGAGCGACAAGCTCCGAAACACCCCGGAAGCCCCAGGCCTCGAATCACCCCGGAAGCGACAGACTCCAACGGCCCGAGAAGACGCTCAGGTCCACCGAGTCCCCGATCCCCTTCACCAGACACTCGATCACGTCGCGACTCGTGGCCGCGGCAAGCGCGTCGCGCGCCGAGCTCCGAGCGTCTTCGATGCGAATCGCGCGCACCAGCTTCTTGATCTCGGGCAGGGACGGCCACGCCATGGAGAGCGCCGTGATATCGAGGCCCATCAGCAGGAACGCGCCCAGCGGGTTCGAGGCCATCTCCCCGCACACGCTGACTTCGATCCCGGCCGCGCGGCCGACACGAGCGACCTGGTGGAGCTGGCGCACGACGGCGGGATGGAACGGGTTGTAGAGCTTGGCCAGACGTGTGTTGGTCCGGTCGACGGCGAGCGTGTACTGCACCAGATCGTTGGTCCCGATCGAGAAGAAGTCGCTGTAGCGCGCGAGCTCGGCGGCGTCGAGCGCCGCCGCGGGGGTCTCGATCATGACGCCGACCTTGAAGCCCGCGTTGTATGCGACCCCTTCGGTCGCGAGGCGCGCCGCTTCCTCCTCGAGGAGCGCGTGTACCTGCCGGATTTCGTCGACGTCGTTGACGAGCGGGATCATGAGCCGGACGTCCCCGTAGGCCGTGGCCCGCAGGATCGCGCGGAGCTGCGTACGGAAGAGCTCCGGCTCGTCGAGGCAAACCCGGATCGCACGCCACCCCAGGAAGGGGTTGGGCTCCTCCGGCATGTTCAAGAACATGGGAAACTTGTCCCCGCCGAGGTCGAACGTCCGGATATAGACGGCGCCCTTGGTGAAGGTCTCGGCGACGTGGCGATACGCCTGGAACTGCTCCTCGCCGTCGGGCATCGAGCTCCGGCCGACCACGAGGAACTCGGTGCGGAAGAGCCCCACGCCGACCGCCCCGTGATCTCGCGCGTCTTTTGCTTCCCCGGGCAGATCGAGATTGGCGCGGAGCTCGATGTACTGCCCGTCCTTCGTGACCGACTCCATCGCGGCAATGACGCTGATCTCGTCTTCCCATACGGAGAGCTTCTTCTGCCGGATCTCGAAGATCGAGCGCTCTCCCTGTTCCGGTTCGAGCACGATGCGGCCGATGCGGCCGTCCACGATCGCCTCCTGCCCCTCCGTAGCGATCGTCGAAACGTTGCCGAGGCCGACCACGGCGGGGATCTTGGCCGAGCGCGCCAACATCGCCCAATGCGACGTGCGCGTCCCCGCGTCCGTCGCGATCCCGAGCACGTGCTCGAGGTCGAGCTGGACCGCGAGGCTGGGGGTGAGGTTCGAGGCGACCACGATGACCCCTTCCCCGCTCGTCGCCAGGTCGGTCGGATCGTTTCGGTCGAGAAGTCGATGGAGGACCCGGATCATGAGGTCCTCGAGGTCGTTCAACCGGTCGAGGACCATCGGATGCGAGGTTCGGTGCCACATGGCCCGGAGCTCGAGCATGCGAAGCTCGAACGCCCGCTGTGCGCTCAGCCGGTTTTCCCGGATGTAGCGGGCCGTCCCCTCGATCACCGCAGAGTCCTCCAACATGAGAATCTGGGGATCGAAGATGCGCGCCTCCACGGGTCCGAGACGCGACTCGGTGCTCGCCTTCGTCTCCTTGAGCCGTTCGGAGGCCCAGGCCCTCGCGTCGTGAAAACGACGGATCTCGGCGTCGACCAGCTCGTCGGTGATGGACTCGTGCGGCACCACCGGCACGCCCCATTCCAGGAGGAAGACGCGCCCGGAGGCGATCCCCTCGGAGGCCGGCGATCCATCCAGGATGATCGACATGCGTCAGCTCTCGATCTCGTCGAAGCCACGCGCCACGAGCTCGCTGATCGCGGAGACCGCGCTCTCCGCGTCCACCCCCGTCGCAGAGATCTTGAGCCGACTCCCCCGCTCCGCCGCGAGCATGAGCACCCCCATGATACTCTTTCCGTTGACCTCGAGCCCGTCCTTTTCGAGCCGGATGTCGGCGGTGAACCGTCCGGCGAGCTTCACGAGCTCGGCCGCCGGACGGGCGTGCATGCCCGCCCGGTTCACGATCTCCACCGTGCGCGCCGCGCAGTCGCCGCTCATGGCCTCACCCGCCGCGACCGCGTCGTCGCTCATGTCAGCCCCCCGATCAACGTCACGGCGCCGATCGCGACGACGGTCAGGACGGCGGCGGGCCGCCACGTCCGATGTCCACCGAACAGGCCCACCAGAAACGCCACGGCCGTGAGGGCCAGCCACGGCGCCCCGGCTTCGACCAGTCCGCCCGCACCGCCGACGACAGCCCCGACCAGCGCGCCGAGCAGCAGCACCACGACGGGCTCGATACGGCGCGTCCATCCTGCGAGGTCCGCCCCGGCAAGCACTCTGCCCACCTCCCGTCCCGCACGCATGCCCGCGCGGAACCCCCAGATGCGGAGGACGACGTGCACCGCGTTGTACAGGACGAGAAAGACGGTAACCACGACCCAGGCCGGGGCGCCCAGCCACGCCAGCGTCAACGCAGCCAGCGCGACGCCCGGCAGGACCGTCGCCCAGATCAGTGCGTCGCCGAGGCTCCCGAGGGGACCGCGGATCGCGAGCTTCAGCCTCCGCACCATCTCCGGATCGGCACCATCCGCCTCGAGCCGGAGGACCGCGCCGAGCGCGACGCCGGCCAGATAGGGGTGAGCGTTGAAGTGCTCCAGGTGACGCTCGACCGGCACCCGAATCTCGTCACTCGCGCCGCCGTACAGGTGCCGTAGACCAGGCAGCAGGGCGAACGCGAAGCCGGATCCCAGCATCGTCCGGTAGTTCCACGAGCCCTGGATCGCCAGAGACCGAACGAACGCGGACACGACCACCCCGGTCGGAAGCGAGCGGCTCACAGGAAGCGGCTCCCGACGATCCCGAGCGCCAATCCTGCCGTGAACCAGACCTTGCGTCGGCGGAAGCCGCCGAGATCGTTGAGGAGGATCCCGGCCGATACCGCGCCCCCGATCAGGAGCAGAGCCATCGACGCCGAGCCGTCGAGCGGCCACCGATCGACGAACGACCGCACGACGAAGCGCCCCGAGACGATCCCCGTGGCCGTGACGGTTGCGCCGCGGAGGAAGTCGGCCAGGATGGCCACCAGATGCACCCTGGTGACACGCGCCGCCGGGTCTCCGGCATCGCCGGGCTCGGGCACGAATCGGTCGTTGAGGTGGCGGCCCGCGTCGACGGACGCCCCACCCACCTGGCCCCACACGAGCCCGACGGCGACCGCGAGCACGACCGCGCCAGCACCTTCGAACGGCGCCGCGCACGCGACGGCGACGACCGTCGCCGTGGCGGCCTCGGGGAAGCGAGCTCCCCCGGAGGGGACCGACACGAGCAGGTACAGCTCGAGCAGCATCCCGATGGCCAGGCCGACGCCGACATCCCCCGACATCCAGCCTGTCAGCACACCCGCGACGAGCGGGCGCGACACCATGAACTGACCGACGGCGGTGCCGTCGAGCCCGAGCAGTCCTCCGAGCGCGCTGAGTCGCAGTATGTCCATCGAGCCGCTCGCTCCTCAATCCTTCAGCAGTGTCGACAACGGCACGCGGGGGGCGTCCGGAAGGTCCCGCGCCGCGATCTCGGCACCCTCCTCGGTGAGTGATCGGAGGTCCTCTCGATCTTCCTCCGTGAGGTGGAGATAGCGAAGGACCTCGGTACGGCCCGGGCCGTGGTGTATGCCCCCCAGGTTGACGGAAGCCCCGGCCAGGAGCCGATCCTGGCCGAGGCGACGCATCGTCCGAATGTCCCGGGTCAGCAGGATGGAGCGGCGAGCGTCTTCGCGCCACTCTCCGAGGCGCCGGCGAGCCTCCTCGACGCTGGCGAAATCGACCGGGACGGCTCCGGCGCCCAGACGGTACAACTCCTGCTCCCATTCGCTCTCGGCCAACTCGTCATCGACCAACAGGTACGCCTCCGGTCGAAGCTCGTGGCCCCAGCCGATCACCACCTGGCCGTGGATGAGCCGCTCGTCCACGCGGTACAGGACGATCGCCACGGCGCGCTACGGCCGCGCCGGTGGACTCATGATCGATGCGCGACCGCAGTCCACCAAGCGGTCCACCAGTTGCTCGATCGGCATGCCACGATGGAAGACGAAGTCGAGGAGCATCGGGAGGTTCACTCCGCAAACCACCGCCCTGCGGCCGCTTTCGCGACACGACGAGAGCGCGGCCATCCCGCAGCTTCCGGAGCGTAGGTCCGTGAACACGACGACCGGCCCGCCACCCATCGCCTCGTCGAGCTCTCGCTTCAAGGCCTCCGGGCTCTTGGACTCGTTC
>JAOTVL010000019.1 GCA_029863525.1 Gemmatimonadota bacterium | reverse complement strand
GGGCCATGACGTCGAGCGGGTTGGTGACCATGATGATGATCGAGTCGGGCGCGACACGCTTGATCTCTGCACTCACCGACGTGATGACGCCGGCGTTGATCTTGAGCAGATCGTCCCGGCTCATACCGGGCTTCCTGGCCACGCCGGCGGTCACGATGAAGATGTCCGAACCGGCCGCCAACTCGTAGTCGTTCGCGCCGTACACGCGGGAGTCGAACCCCTCGATGGGCGCGCTCTCCCACTGGTCGAGGCCCTTACCCTGCGGGATCCCGTCTGCGATGTCGACGAGGATGATTTCCTTGGCCAGCTCCTTCTGTGAAAGAAGCTGCGAGCAGGTCGCTCCGACGTGCCCCGCACCTACGACGGTGATCTTCTTGACGCTCATGAAAGGTCCTTCGCTCCGCGGCAGGGTATTCGATCAAGGACGGGCGGACATCGGCTCCGCCAACCGCCCGTAGGCACGAATTCGGTGTCATGCCCGACGGAGTATAACGACGCTCCTTGGGAGGTCTACCCGCCGGTCTGCGAAAGCGCGACCAGCCCCCCGGAGCCGACGTCGCTTCCCTGAATGAGGTAGTGGCGCTCGGGCTTGATCTCGAGCGTACGGACGACGTGAGGCACCAGATCTTCGCCTGCGCGCAGTGGGTCCCGGAGGTTCGTTTGGATCGAGCCGAACAGACACGGCCGGAGCTGCCCGTCGGCGGTCAGCCGCATGCGGTTGCATCGGTCGCAGTAGTTGTGACTCATCGGGGTGATGACGCCGATCGTCCCCGGGGCGCCCGGGAAACGATGGTATCGGGCCGGTCCGTTCCCGAACGGCCCAGCGACCGGTTCGAGGGTGTCGATCGCCTCGATCCGGCGGAGCGCCTCGGTGCACGAAACGAACTGGTTGGCACTCAGGTCGAGGTTCGCCCCGGTGGGCATCATCTCGATGAAGCGAATGTGCCACGGCCGCTCGCGCGTGATCTCGGCGAACTCCTCGATTTCGTCGTCGTTCTGGCCGCGGATGAGCACGACGTTGATCTTGATCGGCGCGAAACCGGTACGCTCCGCGGCGTCGAGACCCGCCATGATCTTCGGAAGCAGGGCCGGGCGCCGTGCGATGGCGTCGACACGGTCCGGACGAAGAGAGTCCAGTGACACGTTGAGTCGCTGCACGCCGGCGGAACGGAGCGCCTCGGCCTGTTCCTCGAGCAGCACCGCGTTGGTCGAGAGTGAAAGGTCCTGGATCTCCGGCACGCCGGCGATCATGCGCACCAGATCGGGGAGGTCGCGACGCACCAGCGGCTCGCCCCCCGTGATTCGGACCCTGCGCAGACCCATGCCAGCCATGGTTCGAACGATCTGCTCGATCTCCTCGTAACTGAGCAGCTCTTCACGCTTGAGCCAAGGCAGACCTTCCATCGGCATGCAATACACGCAGCGGAGGTTGCACTTGTCGGTGACCGAGACGCGTAGGTATTCGACGCGCCGCCCGAACTGGTCGATCATCCCCGCACCCTCACTCATGCCCGCACGCCTCCGGTCCCCGGCGGGACCGTCCCGTCGACCCAACGGGCCGGCTCGTCCGTGTAGTGTTCCTGCTTCCAGACGGGCAAGCGCTTCTTGATTTCCTCGATCACGTAGCGCGAGGCGTCGAACGACTCCGCCCGGTGGGGGCTCGACACTGCGATCGCGACGGAGACCTCTCCAATATCGAGCGCCCCCACCCGGTGGATGACGGCCAGGCGTTCCGTCCCCAGCCGCGCGGCGGCCTCGTGCGCGATTTCTGCCAGCACCGGCTCCGCCATCTCGATGTACGCGTCGTAGCGCATCCCGGTCACGGAGCGTCCATCGGCGTGGTTGCGAACGATCCCCAGGAAGAGGACCGTGGCCCCGTCTTCCGGCGAGCCGACGCGCTCGAGAACCGACGTCGGATCGATCGGGTCGGTCGTTACGGCCGAGTGCACCACGCTAGCCTCCCGCGACCGGCGGGATGAACGCGACTTCATCGTCCGCGGAGAGCGGCTCGTCGAGAAAGGCGTACGTTCGATTCACCGCGACCGCGGGCTCCGCGGGTAGTGTGTCGAAGGGTGCACCACGGCCGCGAAGCTCGGCCACCAGGTCCGACACGGTCGCACCTGGACTCAACTCGACGGCCATGTGGCTCGTCCCGACCAGGTCCCGATACGATGCGAAGAAGAGCGCGTTGACGGAGAGGGTCACGGAAATGGAGCAGCCGGAGAGGAGGATCGGAAGCGCGGGAATCGGTCAAAGCGAGTTGCCGCACCCCCGCGGCTACCTGTCCGATCGATACACCTACAGTCGCCGGGGCGACGGTCGGTCGCACTACAGATAGATCCACCCCATGAACCGCGTCAACGTTCCCCCCGGGCGGCTCGGGCCATCGCGATCACCCCCGCCGCCTCGCCGACCGCGAAGAGAGCGCATCCGCCTCGCGAGATCCTCGCGGACCTCGTGAAGCTTCAAGACCTGCACCGGCGTCAGGACCTCGAGCAGGGCGGCCTGCTCGGCTCGGAACAGGCGACTCTCTTCTTCCCGGAGCTCCACCAGTCGACCGAGCAAGGCCTCTGCCTCCGCCTGGTCCTCGTTCCCCTCGATCAGTGCCTCGACTCGCCTCCGGGTCTCACGCTCCGAGCGGGCCAGCGACCTCCGCTCCTGTTGAAATCGTTCCATGACCTCGGTCAGAGCTTCCGACTCCGTATCGGACAACTCGAGGCGCTCCTGGATCATGCGACCCATTTGCGCGCGCAGACGACGCTCGAGCTCCTGTCGATCCTGCGGGGAGGCGTCCCTGCGACGGTCCTGGCCGTCGACGGGCGAGCCCAAGAGCATCGACGACGCGAGCGCGATCAAGACGAGCCTTCCCACAGCGATCATGCTTGACCTCCCGGGGGCGCGATGGCCTGCAGCTCGTCCAACAGCTCCGCTAGAGCCTCGTCCGACAGCGCATCGAAGACCGGCGCGCCGGCGAGCACACCGTCGTCACTCAGCCAGAGCTCGGTCTCATCTTCGAGGGCGACCTCCACGTCTAGGAGGTCGAGCGTGTCGGCGGCTGGCCGGGCGGTGATCCCGATCCCGAGCGCCAAAGCGGCGACCGCGGCGGCCGAAATGCCCCACCAAGGGCGCTGAAGGCGGCGACGGTCCCTTCGCATCGTCGAGATGATGCGGTCGGCGAGCTCGGCCGGCGCCTGTGGGCGACTCTGATAGACGAGTCGAGCCAGTGCGAGTTCCGCACGGCACCCCTCACACGAGCCCGCGTGGGCCTCGACGGACGCGGCACCCGCCTGCCCCGCTCGGCCGCTGGCCACCTCGGGGATCATCTCCCGTATGCCGGCACAGTCCATTGTGCTCATTCCATCAACTCCCTGAGACGTCGGATACCGTGAAAGTAGTTCACCCGGGCCGCACCTTCACTCGACCCGATCACCTCCCCGACCTCCCTGAAGCTCATGCCCTCTTCGATCCGGAGCGTCACGGACATGCGCTGCTTCTCGGGTAGTTTGCCCAGTGCGGTCCGAGCCCGCTCGGACTCGTCCGCAAGCACCGCGCGCTCGGCCGGGTCGGGCCCGCGCGACGCGATCGGCTCGACGAGCTCGAGGGCGGTCTCCCGCCGTCGATTCGCCTTGCGGAGCGCACCACGAGCCTCGTTCGCGGTAATCGTGAGCAACCAGGTCCGAAACGACGCATCTCCTCGAAATCCCTCCAAGGCCCGAAACGCCTTCAGAAAGGCCTCCTGAACCGCGTCCAGGGCCGTGTCGTCATCCTTGGTGATCGAAACCGCGACGCGGAACGCCGCGTCTTGGTATCGCCGCACCAGAGCACCGAGGGCCGATTCGTCGCCCGTCCGTCCTCGCTCGACCAGATCGGAGTCGGGGATTCGGCCGGCCCCTGGCGCCTCGTCGGTCACCGATAGATAGACGCCGTCGCGAAGGAATCGTTAGAAGCGAGCGGCGACGGCCACACGCGGATTCTCAGTACGCGGGCTCGTCGAGCTTCTCGACCCGGGCGCGCAGGTGCTTCGACGGCTTGAAGACGGGGACGCTCCGGGAGGGGACCTCGACCGGGTCTCCGGTGCGCGGATTGCGCGCCATGCGGGTCTTGCGCTTCCTCACCTTGAACGTGCCGAACCCGCGAATCTCGATGTTCTCGCCGTTCGCGAGGGCCAACTTCACCGCATTCAGGAACCCGTCCACAACCAACGCGCAGTCCTTCTTCGTGACGCCCGGGCCGATGGCTTCGGCCACCTGCTCGACCAGATCTGCCTTCGTCATTCGGCCTCCTGAGAGCCGTGAATCAGAGCGCGAGGTATCGATGGGGACCGGACGGTAACGAGGCCCGAAGGAGGCCGCAAGGTCGCCGGAGTCGTTGTGGCAGAGAGACTTGCAACGACGATCGCGATGCGGGTCAGACGACGACTCCAGTGGGGTCGGCCGGCTCAGCCTTTCGCACGCGATTCCATGAGATCCAGGAATCGATCGAACAGGTAGCGACTATCGTGCGGGCCGGGCGCGGCTTCAGGGTGGTATTGCACCGAGATGACGGGGCGACTGCGGTGCTCGACGCCCTCGACGGTTCGGTCGTAGAGGTTCACGTGAGTAAGCCGAAGATCGGGCGCGCCGGGGATCTCATCTCCGTCGCCACCGCGCACCGCGAAGCCGTGATTCTGCGACGTGATCTCCACTGTCCCGAGGTCGAGGTTCTTGACCGGATGGTTCCCGCCATGATGGCCAAAGGGAAGCTTGAACGTCTCCGCCCCGAAGGCTCGGCAGATGAGCTGATGCCCCAGGCAGATCCCGAATACCGGGACGTCCGCCTCGGACAAGCCCAAAATCGCCTTCTCCGCCTGGCCCACGGCTGCCGGATCACCCGGACCATTCGAAACGAAGAGCCCGTCGGGCGGATTCGACAGCAATTCCCCAACAGGTGTTTCAGCCGGAATGACCGTGACCCGGCAGCCACGCTCGGCCAGCAGCTTCGGCGAGTGCGCCTTCACTCCGAAGTCGTACGCGACGACGTGGAACCGCTCCTCTCCGACGGCGGCAACCTCGTACGGCTCTTCCGTCGACACGCCGCAAGCGAGCTCGAGCCCCTCCATCCGAGGCTGCTCCAGGATCCTGCGGAGGACCTCGCCCGCGTCCTCCGCCGCCGGGACGATCGCGCCGCGCATGGCGCCCTCGGAACGGATGTGCCGGGTGAGGGCCCGGGTGTCGATGTCGGCGATGCCCGAGATGCCATTCGACTCGAGGTACTCGTCGAGCCCCCCATCCGACCGCCAATTCGAATGAACCCGCGAGGCTTCCCGAACGATGAACCCGCTCACCTTGGGCGTCGGCGATTCGCGATCCTCTCCGTTTACGCCGTAGTTGCCGATGAGCGGGTAGGTCATCGTCACCAGCTGGCCGGTATACGACGGATCTGTGAGGATTTCCTGGTACCCGGTCATCGACGTGTTGAACACGACTTCACCGAATGCCAGGGCGCGCGAGCCGAGGTGGACGCCGTCGAACCGACGGCCGTCTTCCAGCAGGAGGTAAGCGTCGTGGTTCAGGGGTGACCTCGTGGCGGTCGGAGTTCAGGGGGCACTTGGCCAAAAGCTACCGGCGGCCCCGGCCCGGTCAACCCGTCCGCCGGCGCCGGCGCGGGGTTAGCTTGTCGCGTTACGAGGACCCGGGCTCGTGGGTTGGAACCGCGACCCCGTCACACCGTGAGCCCTTCGCCCTATCCCTGCCTTGGACACCGTCTACATCCACGCCGACGAGTCGTGCCTCGGCAACCAGCACCAGAAGAAGGCCAGTCCCGGAGGGGCCGCAGGCCTCGTCGAGGTATGGGCCGACGGCCGGTGGGAGCGCCGCGACTACTGGATCTCGGAGCCCGATACGACGAACAACCGAATGGCCCTCCGGTCCGCGATCGAGCCGCTGCAGCTTCTCAAGCGACGATGCCGCGTCCGCTTCGTCTCCGACAGCCAGTACTTGGTGAAGGGCATCACAGAGTGGCGCCACGCGTGGAAGCGATCCAACTGGAAGCGTAAGACGGGACCCATCAAGAATCTCGAGCTCTGGCAACGACTCGACGTGCTCATCGACCGTCACGAACTGTCCGCGCAGTGGGTCCGCGGGCACCACGGCCACCCCGAGAACGAGTATGTGGACTTCCTCGCCACGCGCGCCGCCTTGGAGCAATCGGCGTCCGGCGGCTTCCGCCCGTCGGGCTTCCAGCAGTGGCTCGACGAGCAGCGGGAGAAGGGTGATTTCCTCGGCTACATGGAATTCGAGCCGCCCGAAGATCGCTACGTCACGTAGGCGGGTGCGGGGCCGCGCTCGAGCGGGCGTCGCCCCAACAGTGAGTGACACGCCCGGCGGGATGGAGGCGAGGCACGGGGTATCCACAAAAGCGAAGCGGCCCAAGCCGCAGCAAGCTGCAACTCAGGCCGCCTCTCTTGCAGTCCTCGCGAAGCTCACGAGCCTCGCTCGGTACTACGTGCGCTGGCGGATTCTCAGGCCCTGCTTGGGTCCGCCTTCGTGAAGGCGGCTGGGCCATTCCTCCTTCCTCCGTTTTGTCACGCGGTCCGCGACCGGAGGTCGCCCCGAGCTCTCAGGGCTCTTTCGGCGGGGGCCAGCGACCTCCCCCGTCGGGCTTCCCGGACATTCCCAAGTTCC
The DNA here is from genome assembly GCA_029863525.1 of Gemmatimonadota bacterium. GTDB lineage: Bacteria > Gemmatimonadota > Gemmatimonadetes > Longimicrobiales > Gaopeijiaceae > UBA2589. The sequence continues at coordinate 30,496 of JAOTVL010000019.1, read as the reverse complement.
GGGTCACCTCGTCTTCGCTACGCCGTCGCGTCCGAAGACCCACCTTTCGGATTCATCTGAGGGATAACCAACGTTATCGATCTCGATGAGCCGCATCCGAAACGCGAAGGATAGATAAGGTGGTCCAACCCCTCGGGCAAGGCTTCACAAAACAAACGTCCATCAATTCCGAAATACGCTGTAAAATACTTCCATATAGTGATTTACATCGACGTCATTTGTTTCTCAGGCAGTACGATCGGTGACGGGAGAAACAGATGATTTCACTCGCGGACGTTCGCGGGTCACTGCGGAAAGTCGGCGTCAGAAATGCGAAAAATCTCGCCGTTTGGGAGGGGCGCAGGGCGCCACGGCGGCTGCGGTCAACGCCGAGATTTTGTTGCTCAGCCGACAATAGTTTCATGCCCGAAGACGCGCGCGAAGTGTTCGACGAAACGCTGGGACACTTCCGCGAGCTCGGGAGCGTCTTCTTCCAGCTCGCGCTCCAGCGAAGACACGTCTCGGTCAGGAATGCCGCAGGGGACGATCGTCTCGAAGTAGGAGAGGTCGGATCGCACGTTCAGGGCGATCCCATGCGAGGTGATCCAGCCCGAGCTCACCCGGATCCCGATGGCGGCGAGCTTCCCGAGCGCGGTCCAGACGCCTGTACCGGCTTCGCTCCGGACGGCCTCGATGCCGTACTCGGCGGCGACGTCGATCAAGACGCGTTCCAGATCCCGCAGGTAGCGATGGAGGTCTTTCCGGTCGGGCTTGAGATCCAGGATCGGATACGCCACGAGCTGACCCGGCCCGTGGTAGGTCACGTCTCCTCCCCTACCCGCCTGGAAGAGCTCGATCCCGCGTCGTTCGCGCTCTGCCTCGTCGAGGAGGACGTGTTGCGGGTCGGAGCTGGACCCGAGGGTGATCACGTGCGGATGTTCGAGGAGCAACAGGGTGTCGGGGATCTCGCCCCGACGCCGCTGGGCCACGAGCTCCGCCTGCAGTTCCAGGGCCTCCCCGTACGGAACCGTCCCCATCCACGAGACGGCGAGCGTTCGGGGGCTCCCCCTACTCATCGCAAGCTGGCTACGCGTCCTCGGGAAAGTCCTCGAGCATTTCCTTGAGACGCGAGAGGAACCGCGCCGCGTCCGCCCCGTCGACGATGCGGTGGTCATAGCCGAGGGAGAAGAGGGCACGCTTACGAATCGCCATCGAATCGGTACCGTTGTTCGGGTCGGTGACCACGACCACACGCTTTTCGATCGCCCCGGTCCCGAGAATGGCCGAGGTACCCTTCGGGATCACGGGAAGCCCCACCATCGTCCCGAGAACGCCGGGATTCGTGATGGAGAAGCTCGCCCCCTGGATCTCGGCGGGCATGAGCTTCCGGTCGCGGGCGCGGGTGGCCAGGTCGACGATCTTGTTGCCGATGCCGACGAGACCGAGGTGGTCCGCGTCGTGCACGACCGGCACGATCAACCCGGGATCGAGGTCCACGGCCATTCCGAGATTCACGTTCCCGCGGTAGATCACGTTGTTGCCGGAGATCGTCGAGTTGATCGTGGGGAACTCGCGCAGAACACGAGAGACGGCCCAGGCGACGAACGCCGTGTAGCTGACCCGCGCACCTTGGGCCTTCCAGCGCTCCTTGCTCGCGCTGCGCACGCGATCGATGGCGGAGAAGTCGATCTCGATGAACGAGTGCACGTGTGGGGCGATCCGCTTGGCGAGCACCATGTGCTCCGCCGTGAGGCGGCGGATCTTGTCCATCGGCTCGACGGTGTCGGCCCCGCGGACGGGGAACTCGGGGTGGTGCACCTCGCGATAGAACCGCTCCCAGAGATCGGACGGCGCGGAGGCTGCAACGGGCTTGGCTGGCGCGGCGGTGGCTGGCGCCGCCGGCTTGGCAGCGGCAACCTGCTCGGCGGCGGCTCCACCCGATTCGATGAACTCGAGGATGTCGTGCTTGGTCACGCGCCCCGCATGGCCCGTCCCCGGCACCGACTCGATGTCGACACCGTGCTCTTCGGCGATCTTGCGAACGACCGGCGTCGAGCGCGTGCGCAGCCGATCTTCGGCCGTCTCCACCCCTCCCGATGGCGCCGTCGAGGCAGCTTCGGGCGGCGGCGGGGCAGTTTGGGGCGGCGGCGCGGGGGCGGCGGCGACCTCGACCGGATCGGACTCCTGCGGCTCGGGCTCCGGTTCCGGCTCCGGCTCCGGCTCCGGCACTGGGCTGGCCTCCGGCGGCGCAGCCACCGCTCCGGCATCGGTATCGATGTACGCGACGACGGTGCCGACCTCGACGGTCTCACCCTCGGCGACCGTGATCTCCACGAGCGTGCCAGAGGCCGGCGCGGGGATCTCAGCGTCGACCTTGTCGGTCGAGATTTCCAGGATCGGCTCATCGCGCGCTACGGCGTCGCCGACCTGCTTGAGCCACTGGGAAACGGTGCCCTCGGCAATGGACTCGCCCATCTGGGGCATCGGGACGTCAATTCGAGACACGCTCGATCACTCCGGTTCTGTTAGTACGCAGCCAGGTACCGCGCCGCCGTGATGACGTCGTCGGCCTGGGGTAGGAAGTAGTCCTCGAGCGATCCGGAGTACGGCACAGGCGCGTCGATCGCCGTGACCCTCAGGATCGGTCCATCCAACCATTCGAACGCCTTCTCGCTCACACGGATCGCGATCTCTCCCGCGATCCCGCCGGTCCGGGTGTCCTCGTGCACGATCAGCAGCTTGCCCGTCTTCTTCACGCTCTCGACGATCGCGTCATCGTCCATGGGCAGCAGCGTGCGAAGGTCGACGATCTCCACCGAGAGCCCATCCTCGACGTCCAGGGTCTCGGCGGCACTCAGGCTTTTGTGCACCATCGCCCCGTAGGTCACGATCGTGAGATCCGACCCGTCCCTGACCGTCTTCGCCACGCCCAGGGGGACTGTATAGTCGTCATCGGGCAGCACTTCACGTAGGGCCGGGGCACGGTACAAGCCCTTGTGCTCCTCGAAGAGCACGGGGTTGTCGTCCCGAATCGCGGCCTTGAGCAGGCCCTTCGCGTCGTATGCGTTGCTCGGGTACACGATCTTCAGACCAGGCGTGTGGAAGAACGCCATCTCCACGTTCTGCGAGTGGAAGGGGCCGCCCCGATTGCCCCCGCCGACGGGGCCTCGAATCACGAGAGGCATCGGCCCTGCACCTCGGTAGAGCGAGGTGGCGATGTAGTTGGTGATGACGTCGTATGCGGGCGAGATGAAGTCCATGAACTGGATCTCGACCACGGGTCGGAGGCCCATGTGCGCCGCACCCGCGGCGGCCCCGGTGAATCCGCCTTCGGCAATCGGCGTGTCGATGACGCGGCGCTCGCCGAAGTGCTCGAGAAACCCTCTCGTCACCTTGAACGCCCCGCCGTACACCCCGATGTCTTCGCCGAGGAGGAAAACCGATTCGTCGCGGACCATCTCCTCGAACAGGGCTTCGCTGATCGCCTCGAGCATCGTGACCGGCTCGCCACGCTGAGTCTTCAGCAGGTGTTCGGGCCCGGCGACCGGCTCGATCTGGGTGTGCACGGTCATCGGCCCCTCACGGGACGGCCGGCTCGGCGCGGGTCCAGGGACGGGCGATGTCGAGGTCCGTATAAACGTCGTAGACCGCGCTCGGTCCGTCGGGGTTCGGCTCCTCGACGACGGACTCCGCGGCGATTCGACAGCGCTCGAACACTTCCTCTTCGATCGCGGAGAGCTCTTCTTCGGTGGCCCATTCGTTCCTCAACATTCGGTCGCGATAGCCTGCGATGGGGTCCCGCTTCTCCCACTCCTCGATGAGCGCAGGATCCACGTATTCCTGAGGGTCGTGCTGCGCGTGCCCCAACCGTCGAAAATAACGCAGCTCGACGAGGCGCGTGCCCTCGCCGGCGCGCACGAGTGCGGCGGCCCGGCGCACCGTGTCGAAGACCTCGAGCACGTCGGTGCCATCCACGGAATCCGCGCCGATGCCGTATCCCGGCCCCTTGTCGGCGAAGGTTGCCACGCGGGTGTTCTTGTGCGTCGGCGTCGAAAACGCCCACTGATTGTTCTCGACCATGAGGATCAGCGGGCAACGTTGGACCGCGGCGAAGTTCAGACCCTCGTGCCAGGCGCCGGTCGACGAGGCGCCGTCTCCGTAAAAGACCATGCCGATCCGTTCCTCCCCGCGCATCCGGAAGGTGAGCGTGATGCCCGCCATGATCTCGATCATCGTTCCGAGCGGCGAAACCGGTCCGACGAACCCTTTCTGGAAGTCGAACCAGTGTAGGTTGGCCTCACGCCCGCGCGTCGGCCCCGAGCCCTTCGCCATATACTGCCGGAAGAAGTCCTCGAGCTCGCCCCCGAAGAGAAAGAGGGCGCCGGCTGCTCGTACCGTGTGAGCCAGGAAGTCACCGGTGCCGTCGTCGCGGCGTCGCAGCGCGAAGGCGGCGCCCACGGCGCCTGCCTCTTGTCCCAACGAGCGATAGAGGCCTCCGGTGACGTGGCCTTGTTTTTGGAGAATCTCCAGCCGCTCTTCTGCGGCCCGCGTCAGCGTGAGCGCGCGGTACAGCTCGTGGAGCTCAGCCCGACCGAGCCCATAGCTGGATCGGTCAGACAAGGGGTCAGTTGCCCTCGTTGCCGGAGTTGCCGTCGTTCGCGGGCGGGGGCGTATCGCCGAGCCCAGGAAGTACCGGCTCAGGCGCCGTCGTGGTCACCGGTGCATCGACCTGGATGACCGACTCGGGTGCGCGAGCACGAGACGACATGATGGAGAGAACGAGCGCCAGCACCATGAAAATGGTGCCGGTCGTCCAGGTGGCTCGCGTCAAAACGGTGGTCGCCTGACGACCGCCGAGCACGCCGTCGGCCATCGTACCCCCACCACCACCGACGGCGGCGAGACCCCCGCCCTTTCCGGCTTGCAGGAGGATCACGACCGACAAGATCAAGCCGTCCAACACCATGACGGCCAACAAGAAACCATACATCGCGTACCGTATTCCCTTCGGAGTTAGACGTTAAACGTCGAAGAGGCTCGGAGGGGTGTCAACGGCTTCACCTCCCCGCTCGAGCGATCGCAACGAACGACTCCGGGTCGAGGCTCGCACCCCCGACGAGGACTCCGCCGACGTGCGGGGCGCTCAGGAGCTCGCCTGCATTCGCCGGCTTCACGGAGCCGCCGTAGAGAATCGGGATTCCGGCGGCGACGGTCGCGCCAAAAGCGTCGGCAAGTCGAACGTGAAGCGTCTCGTGCGCGGCGCTGGCGTCGGCCGGCGTCGCGGTCTCTCCGGTTCCGATCGCCCAGACGGGCTCGTATGCAAGGAGGAAGCGCTCCTTCGCGTCGCCGAGCGCGGGGAGCGCGGCCTCGAGTTGGCGGAGAATCACCTCGTCCACTCGCTCCTCGCGGCGCTCCTCGAGGGTCTCGCCGACGCACAGTACGGGCACGAGTCCATGGCGCCGAGCCGCAGCGACCTTGTCGTGCGTCTCTCGGTCAGACTCTCCGAAGACGTGCCTTCGTTCGGAGTGTCCCACGAGCACGTAGTGGGCGCCCGCATCCGCCGCGATTGGCGCCGATGTTTCACCGGTGAACGCACCGCCGTCTTCCCAGTGGATGTTCTGGACACCCAGGCCCACCTGGGTCGAAGCCGCACGCCTCGCCGAGACGGCGGCGGAGAGTGAGGCCACGGGCGGGAATATGATCAGCTCGTGGTCCTTCCCCACCGCGCCAGCGTCGAGTCTGTCGAAGAACTCGCGGGTCTCCGAGGGCCCTTTGTGCATCTTCCAGTTTCCCGCGATCACGGCCATCGTGCACCTCGTCTTCGTGCGTTCGTCTCGAAAGAAGATGGCGTCAGAAGTCGCTCAGCGCGTCGACTCCGGGTAGGACCGCACCCGCGAGAAGCTCGAGCGATGCACCACCCCCGGTCGATACGTGAGTCAAGCGATGTGCGACGCCCGCACGCTCCGCGGCCGCAGCCGAGTCCCCGCCTCCGAGCACACCCAACGCGCCTCCATCACACGCTAACGCAACGGCCTCCACGATCGAGAGGGTCCCCCCCGCAAACGGCTCCATCTCGAAGACGCCCATGGGGCCGTTCCACACGATCGAGCGCGCACGTCCGATCATGTCGCCGAAGCGCTCTCGAGTCTTCGGGCCGATGTCGAGGATCTTGTCCTCGCCCTGCACGGCATCGCGCGCGACGACACGGGCGGACGCGTGCTCGGAGACCTCGGACGCGACCACGCAATCGATGGGCAGGACCATCCGCTCGCCGGCCTCCTCCAAGAGGCGCGCGGCAACGTCGAGGCTGTCTTCCTCCACGAGCGACGCACCGGTCTCGAGGCCGAGGGCCCGAAAGAACGTGTTCGCCATGGCGCCACCGATCAGGAGCCGATCGACGCGCGGCAACAGGGCCGACACGACGCCGATCTTCGAGGAGATCTTCGCTCCGCCGATGATGGCTACGAACGGCCGCTCAGGAGCGCGCAGGACACTTTCCAGATAGCGCAGCTCGCGCGCCATCAGCAGCCCCGCGACCGCATCATGACCTCGGGCTCGCATCGCTTCGGCGAGCCCCACCGTCGACGCATGTGCCCGATGCGCGGTGCCGAAGGCGTCGTTGACGAAAAGCTCGCCGAGCTCGGCCCACGACTGCGCGAGCGCCGGGTCGTTCTTCGTTTCTCCGGCGAGGAAACGAGTGTTCTCGAGGAGGGCGATGCCACCCTGCGGGACCTCGGCCACCTGCGAGGCGGCCTCGGCGCCATCCGAGTGGGGGATGAAGCGCACGGGTGCCTCGATCAGTTCGTCCAAGCGCGCGGCCACGGGCGCGAGGGAGAACTCCGGATCGACCTCGCCCTTGGGGCGGCCGAGGTGCGACAACAACACGACGCGCGCCCCGGAAGACGTCAGAAACCGAAGGGTCGGAAGCGACGCCCTGATGCGTTGGTCGTCGGCCACGACGCCGTCGTCGAGCGGCACGTTGAGGTCGGCTCGGACGACGACTCCACTGCCCTCGAACCAACTCAGCTCGACGTCCGAAATCGTCTTCTTGTTCAACGAGAACCCCACGGGGTCTGAGGGTTGGGCCGGGTTTCGAGTCGGCCCATTCTAACCCCGTCGCGACATGAAATCATGTCGCGGATTCTCGGCCCCTACTCCGGCGAGAAGACTCGTCCCAGGTCGTCGACGTACGCGCGGCCCTCCGGCGTCAGGTCGGCCTCCGCACCCGAGGCCCACCGGACGAAGGTGATGTCCGGGCCACTCCCGTAGTCCCAGAACTCCGTCAGGCGCCCGGAGCCGCCGTCGACGACATGAACGTGCTTCGGTCCACCGAATCGCACCCAGACTTCCCCCGCGTCGCCGTAAACGCCCCCGAGCGCCAGGTGGGCGTAAGCCGTCCGGGAGAGGTGCTCGACCCGCCGCTCGTTCACCTCGGTCCTGGCATTTCGGTCCTTCCGGGCCCAGAAGTCGACCTCCCAGGCGCGCCGTTCCAGCGCAGGAAGGCTCCGATAGCGATAGCGGTCCTCGACGCGCAGAAGGAATCCCACGTCCGCGAGTCGATCGGCAAGGGCGGGATCCATCCGTTCGAGCGCCGCCTCGAAGTGCTCGGCCGCCTCCGTCGAACGCTCGAGCCGCTGGAGCGCGATGCCGGCCAGCAACAGCCCGTTGGGATGCCCGTCGCTGACCCGCGTGAAGCGCAGCGCACCGCGCAAGACGTCCTCCCATCGACCGTCGCCGGCGAGGGTGACGAGGAAGTCGGTGTTCGCGCCGACGTGGCCCGGATACGCCTCGATCGCCGCCCGGTAGGACGCCATCATCAGCGTCAGATCCGCGGAGGCCCGACCTTCGTGCGGCTCGAAGCCCGCGGCGAACACGTCGCCCAGCTCACCCGGACAGAGGTAGTTCCACGCGATGAGCCGTTCCACGGACGCGAACCCCGTACCCGCACCTCCCGAGGAGCGGGCTGCCGCGCACGAGGCGGCGCTGAAGGCTTCGGAGCGTACGCGCCCGACCCCGGTGGAGGCTCGCCAGTTGTCCTGCACCAACCTCCCTCGCTCGTAGTGGAGTTCGCCGACCACCCATGCGCCGGTAGCATCGGGGCCGGAGAGAGCGATCTGCAAGCCTCGCTCGAAGAGCCCCCTGGCTTCCGTCCGAACGCCCTGCCGCAGACGGATCCGACCGAGTGCGAGGAGCGACGCTGGTGTCTCCGCACCCCGCGCAATCGCGTCGTCGAGCGCCGCGCCGACCGCGGCTCGCCACTCGGTGGGGGTCACGGATTCGGGGGCCACACCGCGGAGGATTGCGACCGCGGGACCGAACGTCTCGACGACGGATGGATCTTCGAGCGCCGCCACCAACCCTCGCTCGGCGATCGTAATCTCATTCGCCTCGATCCGATCGGTCCGCGGGGAGCGAGCCAGCGTCGCCAGATCGAGCGGCTCGCTCAGGTGCCACCACTCGCTGCGGTCTACCGTCGGCAGGCTCATCGGGTCGACGACCGGACCCAAGACACGATCCACGCGCTCCGGATCGGGCTCGAAGAGGACCGGAAACTCGATCCACGTCCCCACGGGCCGCCCCTCCTGCAATCCGGGCATGAACCGGAAGCTCGGGGCCACCAAGCGCGCGATTCGGTCCAGTTCTCCGACGCCGGACGACTCCGAAACCGAAGCGTCGCTCGCGCGTCCCGTGTCGTCGACCCACATCCGCACACGGACGATTCCGCCGATGCCCCGTCGCTGGAGACTCTCCGGATACGCCGCCTGCAACATCGCCTCGGCCGCTTCACGATCGAGCATCTCCGGGACGATCGGCGGCGAGGGGACCATCATGACCGGCGCGGCTACATCCCCCGTCGCCTCCACTGAAACGCTCGGGGCGGCGATGACCTCCGGCTCATCAACGTCCGCCTCGGGCGCCGCGGCCGCCTCGGGCCCCGGCGGGAGCGGCTGTACCGGCGACTGAACCTGCGCGGCCTCCGGCTCGGGCGTGAACGCCCCGATCAGGCGCACGAACGACGCCCTCGCCGCCGGCACGGACGCGCTCCCAAGAAATACCGCGGCGAGCGCGGCGGCCGCGAGATGACGGCGGAGCGTCGAACCCGTCCTGATGGACTCCCCGGCCCAAACCCGCGCAAGCTCCGCACGCAGCTCCGGGACGAACGAGGGTCGCTCCTCATAGCGAAGCGCGGACAGCTCTTCGTCGAGCGCGCGCAGGTCGTCGGGCAACCTGCCGCCCGAAATGTCGAACATGTCGGTCATTGATCTATGGCTTCGTGCGCCTCCGCCTCCACCGACGCCTTCAACCTCTTGAGGGCGCGATGGAGTCGGACAGCGACGGCATTGTTGCTGATGCCCAGCTGCTCGGCGATCTCCGGATTCTCGAGTCCGGCGCCGTAGCGTAGGCTGAGGATTTCCTGGTCGCTCTTCCGCAGCGTCCGGGCCCCATTGAGGAGGCGCTGGATGCGTTCCTGCTTGATGACCCGCTCTTCGTGGGACGGGATGTCCGCCACGAGATCGGGGATGCGGTCGAGCGAGACGTGTAGCGAGCCTCGCCGCTTCAAGGACCGGAGATGGTCCGTGACCGCGTTCCTCGCGATCCGAAGCAGCCAGGTCTTGGGCGAGGCCCGATCGCGGTCGTAGCGACCGAACGCGCGCAGCGCCTTCATGAAGACCATGGACGTGACGTCCTCGGCGGCCTCCCGCGTCGCGACCCTGAACCGCACGTAGCGATACACCGCGCTCTGGTACTCGACATACCACTGCTCGAACTCACTCGGAAGCGAGTCCTCACGCTTCCGATGGCTCGTCGCTGGGCCCTTCAGGGCTACATCCGGCTCCATATGCATCGTCCTGTACTACGCAGGCTCTGAACCGAAGTTACATCCTCTCGGACCGCGTGCGACACGATGCCGACCGCCGACGGAGCCACCGGTGCGCCGCACTACGATCAGAGACGCTCTCCGATGTGCGCGACCAGGTCGACGACCCGTGTGGAGTACCCCCACTCGTTGTCGTACCAGGACAGGACCTTGACCATGCGACCGTCCATGACGGCGGTCGACAGACCGTCGACGATCGAGCTGCGCGGATCACCCGTGTAGTCGATCGAGACCAAGGGCTCCTCGGAGAGTCCGAGAATGCCCTTCATCGGGCCATCGGCGGCCGCGCGGAACGCGGCATTCACTTCGGCCTCCGTCACGTCCTTCTCGAGCTCGGCCACCAGGTCGACGAGCGAGACGTCGGCCGTCGGCACCCGGATCGCCATCCCGTCGATGCGCCCATCGACCTCCGGGAGTACGAGCCCGGTGGCTTTGGCGGCCCCGGTGGTCGTCGGGATCATGGACAACGCCGCGGCCCGGGCACGTCGGAGGTCCTTGTGCGGGAGATCGAGGATTCGCTGGTCGTTGGTGTAGGCGTGGATCGTCGTCATCAGCCCGTGACGGAAGCCGAACGAGTCGGTCAGCACCTTCACCACCGGCGCCAGACAGTTCGTCGTACAGCTCGCGTTCGAGATGATGTCGTGGGCGGACGGGTCGTACTTGTCGCCGTTGACGCCGAGCACGATGGTGATGTCCTCGCCCTTCGCGGGGGCGGTGATCACGACCTTCTTGGCTCCCGCGTCCAGATGTTTGGACGCCCCCGCTCGATCGCGGAAGATCCCGGTCGCCTCGATGACGATGTCCACTTCGTGCTCGCCCCACGGAAGCTTCGACGGATCGCGCTCGCTGAACACTCGGATCGCGTCTCCGTCGACGGTTAGGCCCCCGTCCGACACGTCGACCGTGCCCGGGTAACGGCCATGGACCGAGTCGTACTTGAGCAGGTGGGCGAGGGTCGCCGCGTCCGTGAGGTCGTTGACCGCCACGAAGTCGATGTCGGTGCGGCCCGACTGCTTCGCGCTCCGAAGTACGTTCCGGCCGATTCGCCCGAATCCGTTGATCGCTGCACGGATCGCCATGTTCGCTACGTCTCCCAGAAGTGGAGTGGAGAGAGGGTGTCGTAATCAGCGCGTAACATAACGCCTGCGCCGCCGTTTCTCAGGCTGCGGGGCGACGCCGAAGGGACGAGGCTTGCGGCAAGGCTCGAGCGAACGTAAGCAGCCGCACCGAGCGGGCTCCCACCGACACGAGCGACCGTGCCGCCTCACCGGCGGTGGCACCCGTGGTGAGGACGTCGTCGACGAGCAGCACGTCCATGCCGCGGATTCGGGTGGCCTGGTCGGAGATCACACCGAAGGCGCCCCTCACGTTCTCGCGGCGTGCATCCGGCGACAGCGTCGTTTGGGAGGCGGGCGCGGAGGATCGCTCCAAGGCATTCAGCAACGGTAGCCGCAGCGTCTCGCTGACCACCTTCGCGAGCAGCGCGGCCTGGTTGTATCCCCGCGCCGAGCGGCGACGCTCGGTCGTGGGGACCGGCACCACCCCTTCAATCCTCCCCAGCCTCCCCCTCCTAGGGGTCTCGCGCTCCACGACCCTCGCCATGCGGCGCCCCATGAGACACGCCAACTCGGCCCACCCCTCATACTTCAGCCCGTGCACGAGATCGCTCGCGGGGGAAGTGAGTACGTGCGCGTAGCGCGCCAAAGACAGCTCGGCCGGCCACTCGCGACATTCGAGACAATCGGGCGCTTGTCCGCGGCCGGTCCCACGAGGCGCGTGGCACCGGGGGCACCGGGGCCAACTCGCGACCTCGAGGCGGGTTCGACACCGAGCGCAGACAATCACGGTATCGCCCTTGTCGATATCCCTCGCGATCCACGCCCGGCACACGACGCATCCCGTGGGGAGCAGAAAGTCGAGCAGGCCCCCGAGGCCTTCCGCCCACCGCGTCACCGGCTCGCCACGACCTCGCGCATTCGATCCACCGGGGCGTCGACATCCCACCAGCACTCGAAAGACGCCGCGCCTTGTTGAACCAACATCTCGAGCCCGTCCGTCGAGCGAATACCCGCAGCGTCCGCAGCTCGGACGAACGGCGTGACGTGTCGACCATAGACGAGATCCATGGCGGCTCCGGCGCGCCCCAGCATGGCGAAGTCGATGGGACTGGCGTCACCTTCGGCGAGTCCGAGGCTGGTCGCGTTGACCACGAGGTCGAACCGCTCGCCCTCCAACTCTCGGACGACCGAGACGACCCGGGCCTTCTGGCCGCCAATCCGACGCGCGATCGCGCGGGCCCGCTCCTTCGTCCGGTTGTAGATCCATACCTCTTCGGCCCCCTCCTGCAGAAGCCCGAGCAGCGCGGCTCGGGCGGCGCCGCCGGCACCGAGCAGCAACACGCGGATCCCCTGCGCGGACCCCTCGAGGAAGACCCGAAGGGCGCGTTGAAATCCCTCGACGTCGGTGTTGTCCCCGTGGACCCGGCCTCGGGCGTCACCCCAGAACGTATTGCACGCGCCGGTCCTTCGGACGGCCTCGCTCCGCACGTCCAGTAGGCTCGCAGCCTTCTCCTTGTGGGGAATCGTGACGTTGCCTCCTCCCCCGGCTCGGGCGAGGCCGCGCATGAATCCGACCAGGTCGTCCCCCGCGCAGCGAACGGCGACGTAGACTCCATCGACACCGGTGGCGGCAAAGGCCGCGTTCTGAAGCTCCGGTGAGGCCGAGTGGGCCACGGGGTCGCCCAGGAGCGTGAGCACCCGGGTCTTGGCCGTGACCGTCGGGCTGGTGGTCAGGGTCATGGCTCGACCACGGGAACGAGACGATCGAGCGAGCGGACGATGAGCTCGTCCAGGACGTCGAAGGTCTCCGCGTACTCCTCGTCGGGCCCCCCGATCGGATCGGGGACACCCCCCAAGTCGAGGACTCCTTCGGAGCCCTCGGCGAACGAAGTGATCACGGCCGCCCGCTCTCCCGCACCGAGCTCGATCACTCGCAGTAGGTGCGACGAGGTCATGGTGAGAATGAGGTCGGCCTCCTCGACGAGCTCCGCCGTCAGCGGTGTCGACTCGTGGCTGGTCAGATCCAGCCCGCGCGCCTTCGCCACGCGCACCGCACCGTCGGACGCCGGACTTCCGGGAAAGGCGGCCGCCCCGGCCGACCGAACCTCGACCTGCGTCCACCCCCGCTCATCGACCCTGCGGCGTGCGATCGCTTCCGCCATCGGGCTCCGACAGGTGTTGCCCGTGCAAACGAAGAGCAGCCGGAACGGGCCTGCCTCAGTCGATTCGGATTCCATGGATCTCCGGAAGTACGCAACGAAGACGGCCAACGGGAATCACTCCCTCCCGCAGGACCGTCGGGGTCTTCCCGGTGCAATCGACGACCGTGGACGGACCCGACGCGGGCAACGCGCCACCGTCCAGCAAGACGGCGTCGAGCGCACCCATTTCGGACAGAAGCTCGCGCGCCTGCGCCCCCGAGGAAACCGGCGGCTCACCCGTTCGGTTCAGGCTGGTCGAGGTGAGCGGAGCGCCGAACGCCTCGAGCAAGCGCCTCGTCACGGGGTGCGGGCTCACTCTCACGCCAACGGCGCCCTCCGGACTACGAACTCCGGGCGGGAAGACCTCCTGCGGATCTGCCAGCACCAGCGTCACCGAGCCAGGCCAGAAGATCTCGGCGAGAGCACGCGCGTCTTCGTTCCAGTGCAGCGAGGCAACGTCCTCCGGGCCAGACACGAGCACGAGGAGCGGCTTGTCGTCGTCACGGCCCTTCAGGCGCTGCACCCTGCCGATTGCGGCGGGTGTGCAGGCCCCTCCAAGTCCGTACACCGTCTCGGTAGGGTACGCGACGAGCCCATCGGACCGCAGGTGGGACACGACCGATGTCAGGTCCTGGTCGGGCGCACCGCGAAGGTCCAGCGTCTGGACACCCGACATCACGACGGGCCGCCCGAGGCCGCCAAGATCGCCTCGCCCAACGCAACGTCCCCAGGCCGTGTGATCTTGGGATTGAGCGCCCCGTCGTCGACCATCTGAATGCGCAGCCCCTGCGCCTCGACCAATGAGGCATCGTCGGTGGCGGACTCGTCGCTCGTCGCGTATGCCCGGCGAAGCGCCTCGGCCGGAAAAACCTGAGGCGTATGCGCGTGCCACAGCGTCGAGCGCTCCGGAGTCGAGCGCACGAAGGCCTCCCGGTCGACCACCTTCATGGTGTCGACCACAGGACAGCCGGCCACCGCGCCGACACCCGAGGCGGCGACATCGATACAACGTCGGACCACACTCGCCGGCACCAGGGGGCGGGCGGCGTCATGGACCGCGATGATCTGCACGTCCTCGGGAAGTGCTTCGAGGCAGGCCGCCACGGAGGCTCCTCGTGTCGCGCCGCCCCGGACGATTTCGACGCGGGGGTCGGCGCCGGTGAGCCACTCGGGAGGCGCCGCGGCGTCGTCCGGCGCCAGCGCGACGACGACACGGGCCACCCGCCCATCGGCCAGGAAGGGACGGAGGGCACGCAGGAGCACGGGCTCGCCCGCGAGCTCGAGGAAGGCCTTCTTGACGTTCCCCATGCGTCGTCCGCTCCCCGCCGCCGGAACGGCAACGCCCACGCGCAGCCGCACCCCGGCGACCGCGTCGTCGACCGGGTCCCTCCCCTCAGTCACGGACCGAAACCGTTTCCGCCCGAACCGCCTCCCTGGGCCGACGGCATGATGGAGTCGAACCGCGTGTGCGCCTTGTGGAAGTAGAGGGACACGACCCCAGTCGGTCCGTTCCGCTGCTTGGCCACGATGAGCTCAGCCTTCCCCTCCATCTCCTGTCGGTTCTCCGCAGAAGCGTAGTACTCGGGACGGAAGAGGAACATGACGACATCGGCGTCCTGCTCGATCGATCCGGACTCCCTGAGGTCGGACAGCATGGGCCGCTTGTCGGTGCGTTGTTCCGGGCCACGGCTGAGCTGGGAAAGAGCGATGACCGGAACGTCGAGCTCACGCGCGAGCGCCTTGAGGCCGCGAGAGATCTGACTGACCTCCTGCACCCGGCTCTCCGACTGACCCGTGCCCGACATGAGCTGCATGTAGTCGATCACCAGCATGCCCAAGTCCTTGCCGGCAGACCGCAAATCGGCCTGAATCCGGCGCGCCTTCGCGCGGATCTCGAGCACATTGCTTCCCGGCTGATCGTCGATCCAAATCGGGGCCGTATTGAGGTGACCCGCAGCCGCACCGAGCCGCTGATGCTCTTCGGGAGAGAGCCGTCCGCGCCGCAGCTTCTGCGCATCGATGCGACCTTCCGCGCAAAGCAGTCGTTGGACGAGCTGTTGCGATGACATCTCGAGGGAGAAGATCGCGACGGGTCGCTGGTGTGAGATTGCCGCAGTCGCCGAGACGTTGAGCGCGAACGCGGTTTTCCCCATCGAGGGACGGGCAGCGATGATGCAGAGGTCGCCCCGTTGGAGTCCGGTCGTCATGCGGTCGAGGTCCATGAAGCCGGTCGGCACGCCGGTGATTCCCGAGTCCGAGGCCTGCAGGCGCTCGATGTGCTCGAAGGTCTCCCATAGGATCTCCTTGATCCAGACGAACCCCGCGCGCTTGTGGCTCTCTGCCACTTGGAAGATGCGAGCCTCGGCCTGGTCGAGCAGTTCCTCGACCTGGCGCTCACCCTGGTCGTACACGTCGCGAATGATCTGAGACGCCTGCTCGACCAGGCGGCGCAACAGCGCCTTCTCTCGAACGATGTTGGCGTGGTACTCGATGTTCGCTGCCGTCGGGACGACGTCGACCAACTGACCGAGGAAATCGAGCCCGCCCACCGCGTCCAGCTCGCCGGTCTTCTTCAGCTCCTCCGCGATCGTGATTACGTCGATGACATCCCCGCGCTCGAACAGGCGGACCATCGAGCGGAAGATCCGACGGTTCCCCTCCCGGTACATCATGCCGTCGCTGACGATCTCGATGACCCGCGTCACCGCCTCGCGATCGATGAGCATGCCGCCCAACACCGCCGTCTCGGCCTCCATCGAGAACGGGGGCGTTCGGTCGAACAGCGTGTTGGCGAAGGTCGGGGAAGCTTCCATCAAGGACGTCGGCGACGGGGGATCGGAGGACCGAAGAACCTGATTCTAGCGCGTGTGGCGTCCGCCGTCACTTCGACGCCCGAGAGGCGTCCATCACGTCCCGAAGGAGCTGCAGATCCTCCCAAAAAGGCCGCGTCCATCGGGGATTTCGCAGCAACGCGGCGGGATGGTACGTAACGACGAGGGGCACCCCGAGATAGCTGTGAACCTCTCCACGGAGCTTGCCGAGAGACGATTTCTCTCGTCCGGTCAGGAGCTTACCCGCGAACGAGCCGACGGCGAGCAGCGCCTCAGGTCGCACGAGTTCGATCTGCTTCTTCAGATACGGCGAACACGCTTCGATCTCATCGGGCTTCGGGTCGCGGTTTCCAGGCGGCCGACACTTGAGGACGTTCGCGATGTACACCGTGTCTTCGCGCCCGAGTCCGACCGTCGACAGAAGGACGTCCAGGTACTTTCCCGCGGCGCCGACGAATGGCACGCCGGTGCTGTCTTCGTTCGCGCCCGGTGCCTCCCCCACGACCATCAAGCGGGCGTCCCGTGGCCCGTCCGAAAACACGACCTGCGTGCGACCTTGGGAGAGGCGGCATCGTGTGCAAGCCAGCGCCATGTCCCTGAGGGCTCCATGGTCATCAGGTAGCACCGGGAGCTGATCGTCCGGCGTCTTTACCGTGGCCGCCGGCTCCGCCCCCACATTTCCCGAGACGAGGGATCCGGCGTCGGCGATGCGCGGAGAGGAGAGAATGGCGAGCGCTTCCGCGCGGGTCATCCGTTCCAGAAAGAGCTCGCCCGCACCCATCTCCAGTCGCTGGCGAAGAAGGCGGGCACTTTCCTGCCGAGAGGGTCGGTCGCTCACGCCCGACCCACCTCGGGCGCCAGGCGGGACTCGGCGCGGTCCCAGACTTCCTCCGCGGTTTCGCTTTTTGACAGGAGCGGGAGATCCTCTCGACCACCTTCGGCATCGAGGATCGTCACCCGGTTGGTTTCGACACCGAACCCCGCTCCCTCCTCCGTCGCGTCGTTCGCGACCACGAGGTCGAAGCCCTTCTTCGTGAGCTTCTTCTCGGCGTTCGCGAGAACGTCGTCGGTCTCGAGGGCAAATCCCACTGCGACGCTTCCGGCCTTGCGGGCACGGAGGCTCTCGACGGCGACATCGGGATTCTCGACCATGACGATTCCGAGCTCCGGGCCCGCCTCGGCACGTTTGACTTTCCGCGCGGAGGGATCCACGGGTCGGTAATCGGCTACGGCCGCGGCGAAGACCAGGACGTCGGCCTCGGACGCGTGTTTCGTCACCGCGGCCAACATCTCCTCCGCGGTCTCGACTCGCACGACGTCGACGCCGAACGGGTCGTCGAGCTCGGACGGGCCGGACACGAGCGTGACCTGGCCCCCACGACGCCAAGCGACCTGGGCCATCGCGTACCCCATACGCCCGGACGAACGGTTTCCCAAGAAGCGCACCGGATCGAGCGACTCTCGCGTCGGCCCCGCGGTGACCAGAACACGGCGTCCGGCCAGTCGGCCACGCGGAGTGAGCGCTCTGCCGATGGCCTCCTCGATCTGCCAGGGCTCGATCAGACGACCATGACCCTCCCCCTCTCCGGCGGCCAACGGTCCGAGGCCGGGGCCGGCGACCTCGTATCCGAGGACTTGCTTCAGGTGGTCCAGATTCCGCTGGACCTGCGGGTGCGAGAACATCCGCTCGTTCATCGCCGGGCAGATGACTACTGGCGCCCGAGTCGCGAGGAGCGTCGTGCAGATGAGATCGTTCGCACGACCGGACGCGGCGCGCGAAAGGAAATCGGCCCCAGCGGGTGCCACGCAAACGACGTCGGCCTCTTGGCCGAGTCGGACATGGAGCGCGGCCCCGTCCGCCGAAAAGAGGTCGGTGAGCGCGGGGCGCCCGGTTACCGCCTCGTACGCGAGCGGCGTGACGAACCTCTGGGCAGCCGACGTGAGAACGGCGTCGACCGTGGCGCCGAGGCGGGTCAGGTCACGCGCGACCTGGATGGATTTGTACGCGGCGACACCACCCGTGACCCCCAGGACGACCCGACGACCCGTCCATGGCCTGCAGGGCGTGAGGATGGCGGCGGGCACCGGAACGTGCCTCTACGAGCCTGCCCGGGTCATCGCGGACGGGCTCCGTCAGGGCTCTTCGCGGCGCCGGCGCTTTACGAGGCGGAACTCGATCTGACCCGACGTCAGGGCCTCCAGCGCGCGCGTCGTGAGCTTCTTCTCTTCGCCGAGCGGCATCGCCTCCCGCGGTAGCGAGTTCAACTCACGTGTGTACTTGGCCGCCACGAGGACTCCGAGGTACTTACTCTCGGTACCGCTCGCGACTTCATTGGGCGTGAAAACCCGCATCGGGGCTCCTATTCGTTGTGCTGCATGTATTGGCCGTACTCGATCCGGAGGATCCGAGCGATTTCGGCCCGGAAGTGCGCGGCGTCGAACTCCGGAAGCTCCGGCGCCACTCCCTCCTCGACGATCGCTCGAATCTCCGCGAGGCAGTCGTCCAAGTCGTCGTTCACCACCACGTGGTCGAACTCCGACACCGCCCGCAGTTCCGAGAGCGCCGATCCAAGACGACGAGCGATCGTCGCCCCGTCTTCCGTGCCCCGACCTTCCAGACGAGCCATCATTATATCAACGGAAGGCGGCAGAACGAAGATCAGGAGCGATTCGGGCATCGCCTCCTTGATCTGGCGCGCCCCTTGAACGTCGATGTCGAGCACCACGTTGCGCCCTGTGCGGCTGGCCTCCTCCACCTCCGACCTGAGCGTACCGTACATGCGCCCGTGTACCCGCGCCCACTCGAGGAATGCGCCCTCATCGACGCGCCGACGGAACTCTCCGGGTGAGAGAAAGTGGTAGTCGACGCCGTCCTGTTCACCCGGGCGGGGCGGACGCGTCGTCGCTGACGTGGAAAACACGTATCGATCCGACGCCTCCACCAGTCGTCGCGCGATCGTGGTCTTTCCGGTGCCGCTTGTCGCCGCGAGCACCACCGGCCGGCCGCGCGCCGTCACTCGACGTTCTCGACCTGTTCGCGGAGGCGTTCGATCTCCTCCTTGATGGCAACGGCCACTTCCGACAGTCCCGCGTCGTTCGCCTTGGAGCCGATCGTGTTCGCCTCCCGATGCATCTCCTGCACGAGGAAGCCGAGTCTCTTGCCGACGGGCTCCGAGGCGTCGCCCGCCAGCGCCTCCCGAAAGAGCTCCAGATGTGAGCGAAAGCGCACGACCTCTTCGTTGATGTCCCACCGCTCGGCCAGGTAGGCGATCTCCTTGGCGAGCCGCTCCTCGTCCACGTCAACCTGTTCGGTGAGCTCCAGCACGGCCTGCCGCAAACGGTCTCGATGCTCGAGGAGGCGTTCGGGTGCGCGCGCCTCCAATCGACCGAGCTGATGGGACATCGCCGACATTCGTCCCCGGAGGTCCGCCTCGAGCCGCTCCCCTTCCGCAGCCCGCATCGCGGTGCACGCCGCGGCCGCCTGCTCGGTGAGGTCGGACACGTGCTCCGGTTCCACACCCTCGACCCTGTCCGGCTCCGGGGCGCGGAAGACGTCGTCGAACTTCGCCAGAAGCGACAGGTCGGGTTCGCCGTCGAGAGACAGCTCTCTCTTGAGCGCCTGGAGCGCGTCGAAATAGGCTCGTGCCTTCACGAGATCGATCGCCGGCGCCTGCGTGCCCGCCGCCGTCGAGCGGTCGAGTGAAAGCGACGCTGTCACGTGACCGCGCGCAAAGTGGCGTTTGAGCACTTCGGTCATCGCCGGCTCATGGCGGTCGAAGCCGTAGGGCGTCTTCACATTCGCGTTGAAGAATCGGTGATTGACCGTCTTCACCTCGATCCGCAACCGTCCCGCCGGCGTGTCGAGCTCCGCGTCGCCGAACCCCGTCATGCTCCGAATCATCCGTCGCCTCCCGTGACGGGGCGCACCCCGGTCTCCGATCTGCTCACGCGAAAGGTAGAGGAGTCAGTTCCACAAGTCCCAGCGAAGGGCGAAGAAGGATCGGCCAACGGGAAGCGGCCGACCCGGATAGCTCCTCAGATTCCGACGGAAGGTCATGTTGTCCATCCCGATCCACAGCCGCACCGTGACGACCCGGACCTGCAGATGTGCATGCCAGCTCTGATAGAAGGGTACCGGCACGATGCCCGCGCCACCCTCTGCTGTCGTGGGCGCGAAGGTCAGCATCGGGTCGTGTCCGCGCACACCCAACGACCCCCACACCTCGAGGTTGCCCGACTCCTTGAAGACCCGATGGAATTCGAACGAGCCCCGGTAGATCTGACCCGGCTGGTAGACACCGGCCTCATCCCACCACTGGTACGAGCCCTCGAGCGTCAGCCCGTCCAGGGGCATCGGGAGCACCGCCGTCGCCTCGAACCCGTTGCGGTGGACGCCCTGCGTGGACGGCGCGCCCGCGTCGAGTTCGAGACCGAGCGGTGACACCTCGTCCGCGTACGTGTAGAGCGCCGCTCCGCCGATCGAGACGCCCCATCGAGAGAGCATCCCTCCGACACGCAGTGACTCCCGCTCGGTGATGATCGCCGAGCCGGCGACGCCACCGTCGTCGATGAGGGGCGGTCGAGGCACCTCGTCTTCGATCGGGCCGGCTCGGGCACCGTAGTCGCCTGTCTCATACGCGCCGAAAAGCGTCACGAACGAGAGCGGCGTCAGCCAGAGACGAAGGCCGGTATCCATGGCCCCTTCTCCGAGCCAAGACGAGCGGGAGACACGAGCGGCGACGCCACCCCACGCGGCGCTCGAACCACCCGAGGCACCGTACTGGCGCGTCGGGAGGCCTGCCTCGTAGCTCCGAAACTCACCGTTCAGCCACAGGCTTCCCCGCTCGAGCCCGAGGCGCAGGCCGTGCTGACGTCGCGACCCGCCAATGCGGGTGTATTCCTCGCTGAGGGTCGGCTCCCGGGCCAGGCTCGACCGTCCCGTCATCCCCTGGAGCGTGACGCCCTCGCCGAGGCGAATGCTGCCCTGGAGAACGACGTCCGTCCGAGACACCTCCGGTGCGTATTGCTCGACGCGGGTCTGCGACCCGACCCGTCGAGCGTCGAGGGACAAGCCCGCCCGATCGCCGAAGTGGTACTGGTAACGCGCCCACGTTCCGGTGCGGTTTCCCCCCTCCTCCCGCCCCTGCCCGCTTCCGCGAGTATCGAGCCGCTCCAGCCCGACTCCGATGCTTCCCCCAAGTGCCGTGGGATCGGTGTATACGCCGCGCAGCACGTTGGTATCGAGATCCCCGGTCCCTGCTTCGATGACGGAGAACGGGCGGCCGTCATCGAATCGGTGGGTCCAGATCTCGACGACCATCTGGTTCATCGATCGATCGAGCCTGATCCGCTGGACCCCGGATAGGCCCACGTGCTGGAGGTCGACGACCCCGCCATCGACCGGATACAGCTCGAACCCGTCGCGGACGATACGATACGCGCCCGATCCCCTACCGAAGGCGGACATGGCCGCGGGGGTGCCGTAGTCCCCGCCCATGAGGGGAATCAGCCCCGGAATCTCCTCGAAGAGCTCGGCGAGGGTGTTCGCGCCCGAGGCCATGATCGAATGGCGGTCCCACGTCCATACGCCTGTGTGGTACCCCCCCGGGACACGCGCCTGGACGATCGGGAGGTTGTAGAAGACCGAGTCGGCCGCGAGCGAATCGGACGGCACCCCTGCGGTGTCCGCGAGGAGCGTGCTGTCCACCACCTGCAGCGAATCCACGGGGTTCTGCGCACCTAGAGGGGGCGCGCCGACCACCGCGAAGAGCCCGGCCAGCCCTCCCCACAGGGTGACCCGTGCGGCGGCCCGGCCCGGGCCACGGCACGCCACGCTCACTGCAGAGACCCCGCGGCGCGCTGCCCGCTTCACACAATGACCGAGTCGCGCCCCGTCACCGAGATCCGTGCGGGGCGCGTGATGCCAGGAAACCGCCGGGATCACCCGGTGCGGCTCCGCACCCATTGCACGAGGAGGCGCGTCGGGAACCCGAGGGCACCTTTGCGCTGGTACGGGAGCTTGCCTTCTCCCCACGCCGTCCCCGCGATGTCGAGATGTGCCCACGTGGTGTCGCCGACGAATTCCGAGAGGAAGCTTGCCGCGGTGATCGACCCACCGGGCCGACCTCCGACGTTCTTCAGGTCGGCGGTCTCACTGTCGAGCTGCTTCTTGTACTCGTCCCAAAGCGGAAGTTGCCAACAGCGTTCCCCGGAGATCTGCCCGGCCTCGAGAAGCTCGCCCACAAGCACGTCGTCGTTGCCCAGGACCGCCGCCGCATGATGCCCGAGCGCGATGATGACCGACCCGGTCAGCGTCGCGCAGTCCACCATCGCGGCCGGCTGAAGCCGTGCTCCCCATGCGAGAGCGTCCGCCAGAATCAGGCGTCCTTCGGCATCGGTGTTGATCACCTCGATGCTCTTGCCCGCGAGGCTCTGAATGACGTCCCCCGGCTTCGTAGCGGTGCCGGACGGGAGGTTCTCGGACGACGGGACGATTCCTACGACGTTGGCTCGAACCCCGAGCTCGGCAATCACCTGCATCGCGCCGATCACCGCGGCGCCACCGGACATGTCGTACTTCATCTCCTCCATGCCCGTCGGCGGCTTGAGCGAGATCCCGCCCGCGTCGAAGGTGAGGCCCTTTCCGACGAGCACGAAAGGAGGATCGCCTTCGGCACCGCCGTCGTGCCGCAAAACGATGAACCGCGCCTCTTCGGCCGAGCCCCGCGACACGGAAAGGAGCGCGTGCATGCCCTCCTCGAGCATCCGGCCCTCGTCGAAAACCGTCACCTCCAGTCCGACGCTCGCAGCCATGCGCGTGGCCTCGTCGGCCAAGTGGGTCGGGGTCGCAACGTTCCCCGGCCGCTCCTGGAGCGTGCGGGTCAAGTTGACCCCTCGAGCGATGGCGGCCCCTGCGACCGTCCCCCGGGCGAGGGCGTCCCGATCGCCGGTTCCGAGCACGTCCGCGGCCGTCACCTGGGTCGGTGGATCTTCCTCCTCCGGCGCCTTGAGCTCGGTGAAACGCCACGCCGCGAGACCGGCGCCTTCCGCTGCCGCCTGCGCCGCGGTCTCCTCCTCGACGGCTCCGAGGCCGTCGATCATCAACGCAACGCCCTCGACCCTCAGGCGCTCGGCCGCGCGGACGGCTCGTCCGGCGAATCGTCGAATCTTCTCCGCGTCGACCTCCTCGGTCTTTCCGACGCCGAGGAGGACGACCCGTTCCGGACCGCTGCCCGCACCGAAGAGGACGACCTCGTCGCCGTCCCGCCCGCGCATGTCGCCGCGCCTCAGGGTTCGCGCGATCCTGCCGTCGAGGGCCTCGTCGAACGAGGCGAGCGCGCCTGCCGAACCGTCCGCTTCCTCGGTCACCGCCAGAGCAATGATCGGCGTAGCGTGGGCACGCGCGTCGGAATCGACGAACCTGAGCTGCATCGACTTCGTCCTGGTTAGAGTTGGACGCTGGCGCGCCCCTGAAAACGGCTGCAGAGGAACGTCGCGAAGCGCGCCCTACGTCGGAAGACCTTCTGCGGTCTCGGCAATGAGCCGATCCACGACGGCCTTCAGGTCGCCCGATTCTTCGAACGTCGCGAGCTGACGATCCGCGCTCGTGCCCCGTTCCAAAATCTCGAACGCGTACTCCACCTCTTTGCGGCTTCCTAGGTCGTCGAGCACGTCATCCAGGAACCAGCCGATCAGTTCCTCGATCAGTTCTTTGGCCGGCCTCGGTGTCTCACGGCCGAGATCGAGCAGGTCACCCGAGACGCCGAAGCGGACCGCGCGCCACTTGTTCTCGTCGATGAGCGTCAGCGGATAGACCCGGAACGTCATGTTGTCGCGCCGCAGCCGCCAAAGCTTCGCGACGATCGCCTGGATGATGGCGGCGATGCACACCGCCTCGTCGACGCGCGTGCAGATGTCACAGAAGCGGAACTCGAGGGTCGGATAGAGATGGTGCGGTCGGAGGTCCCACCAGATCTTCGATGCGTCTTCGATCGCGTTCGCGGCGACCAAGGACCGGACGATATGCTCGTACTCGGAATAGGTGCCGAACGTGGGTGGGATTCCTGTGCGTGGGAAGTTGCGCCACTGGACGCTCCGGTACGACTTGAGGCCAGTGGGGCGTCCCATCCAGAAAGGGGAGCTGGTAGAGAGCGCGAGGATGTGGGGGATGAAGTAGCGCGCAACCTTCATCGCGTCGATCAGGAACTCCTTGTCCTCGATGCCCACGTGGACGTGCATGCCGAAGATGAGGTTCTTACGCGCCAGGTCCTGGAGATCCTGCTCGACGCCTAGGTAGCGCTCCAGAGGCGTGATCCTCTGGTCCATCCATGACGAGAATGGGTGCGTGCCTGCCGCGAGGATCCGAAGCCCGTCGGAGCGGGCCAAGTCGGAGACGGCCGTCCGCAAGCGCACGACTTCGTCCCGAATCTCCGCAGGGGTCCGACACACGCCGCTGCCGACCTCGATCACCGACTGATGCAGCTCCGGCTTGACGCCCTCGACGGTGATCTGCCCTTCCGCATCGAGAATCTGGGTGATGTAGGAATGCAGCTCGCCGGTCTCCGGGTCGACGATCTGATACTCCTCTTCGATTCCGAGCGTCAACGATGGATCCTTCATGATGTGCTCCGGCGCAGGTCAGACCCCGTCGATGATCTCGTTCAGCGTCCCGCTGGGCCTCATCGCCACGGCGGTTCTTGCCCGATCGAGCAGGTAGTAGCCACCGAGGTCCTGCGGCTTGCCCTGAGCGTCGGCAAGCTCTGCCACGATCCGCTCCTCGTTCTTGGTCAGATCGGCCGCGACCGGCGCGAACCGGTCCGCCAGATCGGTCGCGCCTCGCTGTTCGGCCATCGCACGCGCCCAGTACAGCGCGAGGTAGAACGTGCTTCCTCGGTTGTCCAACTCGCCCACGTCGCGCGAGGGAGAGCGCGCGTTGTCGAGGTACCTGGCCGTGG
Source organism: Gemmatimonadota bacterium (assembly GCA_029863525.1). GTDB lineage: Bacteria > Gemmatimonadota > Gemmatimonadetes > Longimicrobiales > Gaopeijiaceae > UBA2589. Next base: position 5,593 of record JAOTVL010000019.1, on the reverse strand, counting down.
CCGCGTCGAGCGCGTCGGCCAACGCGACAGCTCCGCGGTTCGCGAAGTTCTCACCCAGATGCTGGAGTGACGCGGCGAGCGCCATGTACTCGCCGAGAGAATCCCACCGAAGATGACCTTCCTTCTCGAACTGCTGCACGTGCTTCGGCGCCGTGCCGCCGGCACCCGTCTCGAAGAGGCCACCGCCTTGGAGCAGGGGTACGATCGACAGCATACGCGCGCTCGTACCGATCTCGAGGATCGGGAAGAGGTCGGTGAGGTAATCGCGCAGAACGTTGCCGGTCACCGAGATCGTGTCTTGACCCATCCGGATCCGTTCGAGGGAGAACGTCATGGCATCGACAGGGGCGAGGATGCGAATCTCGAGCCCGTCGGTGTCATGCTCCTCCAAGTACCGCTCCACCTTGGCGATGAGCTCGGCGTCGTGGGCCCGGTCCCGATTCAGCCAGAAGACCGCCGGTGAACCGCTCGCCCTCGCGCGCCGAACGGCCAGGCCTACCCAGTCACGCACCGCGACGTCCTTGGTCTGGCAGGCGCGCCAGATGTCTCCCTCTTCGACCTCATGCTCGAGCAGGACGTCCCCGTCCGCGTCGACCAGGCGTACCGAGCCGGCCGACTGGATCTCGAAGGTCTTGTCGTGCGAGCCGTACTCCTCCGCTTTCTGGGCCATGAGTCCGATGTTGGGCACCGATCCCATGGTCGACGGATCGAACTGCCCGTGCGCCTGGCAGTCCCGAATCACCGCATCGTAGATGCCCGCGTAGCTCGAGTCGGGGATGACAGCCTTCGCGTCCTGGAGCTCTCCCGCGGCGTTCCAGAGGCGTCCGGAATCGCGAATCATCGGGGGCATCGACGCATCGATGATGATGTCGCTGGGAACGTGCAGATTCGTGATCCCCTTCGCGGAATCGACCATCGCAATGTCGGCTCCACGCTCCATCACAGCATGGATCGCCGATTCGATCTCCTCACGCTCCTCCTCAGGGAGCGCCCGGATCTTGGACAGCACGTCTCCGAGGCCGTTGTCGGGATCGGCCCCCAGCCGCTCGAACGTCTCGCCGTACTTCGCGAACACCTCCTGGAAGTAGACCCGCACACAGTGTCCAAAGATGATCGGGTCCGAGACCTTCATCATGGTTGCCTTCATGTGGAGCGAGAAGAGCACGCCCCGCTCCGCGGCGTCTGCGATCTGCTCCCGCAGGAAAGACACCAGCGCATCTTTCCGCATCACCGCCGCGTCGACCACCTCGCCATCCTCGAGTGCGATGCCCGACTTGAGCACAGTGACTTGGCCCTGGAGTCCGACGTGCTCGATACGCGCCTCCGTGCCGGCCGAGACCGTGACCGACGTCTCCGTATGTCGGAAGTCACCGTCGGCCATCGTGGACACGTGGCTTTTCGAGTCGCCCGGCCACGGACGCATCCTGGGTGGATGCTTCTTCGCGAATTGCTTCACGGCCTTCGGCGCGCGGCGATCCGAGTTCCCCTGGCGGAGGACCGGATTCACCGCGCTTCCCTTCACCGAGTCGTAGCGAGCCTTGATGGTGCGCTCTTCGTCGTTCGAAGGATCGTCGGGGTACTCGGGTAGCGGATACCCCGCTCGCTGCAGCTCGGCGATGCATGCCGTGAGTTGGGGAAGCGACGCACTGATGTTGGGTAGCTTGATGACGTTGGCCTCGAGCGTCTTCACGAGCCGACCCAGCTCCGCCAGGTCGTCCGCCACCCGCTGGCCTTCCCTTAGGCGGTCGGAGAAGACCGCGAGCACACGGCCCGCGAGGGAGATGTCGCGAACCTCGACCGGCACCCCGGCCGCGCCCGCAAATGCCCGGATCACCGGCAAGAACGCTTCGGTTGCGAGCGCCGGAGCCTCGTCGGTCCACGTGTACAGAATCGGCGGAGACTTGCTCATCGGATCGGGTCGACTCGAGATGACGGTTGCGTTGGGAGACCCGGCCGAACGGCCACGGCCGCGCGCTCAGGGTCGGTTCGGGCGTCAGTATAGGAGACTGCGTAGTCTTCTGCGAAGGGCGGTGCACCGCGCCCACGCGCGGCGGCGTTCGAACGTGGTGCTTTCTCGGTCCCATCCACCGCGTATGTTGTGACTGGTCACCCGGCCCCTTTTCGCGATCAGAGAGCGTCTTGAAATCGAACGAGGCCCCGCCCCGAGGCGTACTTGCGCCGCTCCGGTTGAACAGCATTCGGAGCAAGATCCTCGCGCTCGCGCTCGCGGCTACGCTGGTTCCAGCGTTCAGCACGGCGGTCTTGTCGTACGTGCGCACGCGCACCGCACTCACGGAGACGCTCGAGGGCGAGCTACGGGGCATTGGTCTGCAGACGGCGCGCGAGATCGACCTTTGGGTCAAGGAGCGCTTCTACGATCTGCGTGTCTTCGTGGGGTCCTTCGAGGTCACGGAGAATCTCGACCGGATCGCCGCCGGCGGCGGCGACTCGCGTGAGGCGCTGACGAGGCTCGACAACTACCTGGCCGTCGTCCAGGAGCGCTTCGGCGAGTACTCCGACCTGATCGTGCTCGACCCGGGCGGCCAAGCGGTATCGACGGTCGACGGGACGGCCAGACCTCCGGAGCTACCGGCAGAGTGGTTACCTGAGCTGCGACTCGGTGAAGCCCGGCTGGGAGATCCCTACTGGAACGAGACGCTTGCGACCGTCGCAGCGACCACGGCGGTCCCGATCGAGTCGGCCGATGCCCGCTTCGTGGGTGTCCTCGTCGCGACACTCACATTCGAGTCGCTCGGAACGGTGCTGACAGGTCGGGCACCCGGCGGAGAGGGCCGAATCGACGTCATGGGCCCCGACGGGCGGATCGTCGTCTCGACCGACGCGGTTTCAGGGTACGAGCTCGCGGTCTCTGCAGCAGTCCGCAGCCGCCTGGAGGCGAGCGACGGATCGACGGAGTACCTCGTCGACGATGCGGTCATGGTCGGGACCTTGACCCGGGTCGATCCGATCGGTTGGTCGGTTTTGGCGCACCTCCCGGCGGAAGACGCGTACGCGCCGGTGGCACGCTTGACGCGCTCCACCTTCCTCTTGGTGACCGCTTTGATGCTCGTGGTTGGCTCCGTCGCGTATTTCATCGGGGTGCTGATCACCCGACCCTTGGACCGGCTCACTGCGGCCGCGCACGCGGTCGCCGCGGGAGACCTAGCTGTCGACGTTCCGGTCACGAGCGGCGACGAGGTCGGATACTTGACCGGCGTCTTCAACGACATGGTGGCGCGCCTTCGTGAGAGCGCCGACTCACTTCGCGAGCAGAACCAGGAGCTCGAGAAGATCTCTACCACCGACGCGCTCACGTCCCTTCCGAACCGCCGCCATGTGATTTCGGTTCTCGAGCAGGAGTTGAATCGAGCCGGGCGTCACGACCGGCACCTCTCGGTTCTGATGTTGGACGTCGACAAGTTCAAGCAGTACAACGATTCCTTCGGCCACCAGGCGGGGGACGAAGTGCTCGCGGGCATGGGTCCAGTACTCCGCGACGCGACGAGGGAAGCCGACCTTCCGGGACGCTACGGAGGCGAGGAATTCATCGTCGTGCTCCCCGAATGCGACCTCTCGGGCGCGCTCGAAGCCGGGGAGCGGATCCGGAAGCGATTGGCAAAGGAGGTCTTCGAAGGCAGGAAGGTCACGGTGAGCATCGGAGCCGCGACGTTCCCCACCCATGCGGATTCACCTGCCGCTCTCATCGGTGCGGCCGACGTGGCTCTCTACGCGGCCAAGGAGGCCGGGCGGGACCGGGTAGTCGCCGCCGAGGATGCCGGATCGCCCGACCCTACGTGAGCAGCGCCGGGGCTTGATTCAGGGAAATCGGGTGGCCACCAGCGTGTGGAAGACCCATCCCTCCCGCCCCCGGGTGTCGACGACCCGCACCCATTCGCTCGTATACGAGTGGCCGGTGAGTTCAGTCTCGGGGTCGAGCGTGAAGAGCACTTCGTGGCCCAAACCGGGGCCGCCCCGGACGTTGGCTCGTTCGGCCGCGCTCCGGAGAGGCACGGCCGTCGCGAAGAGCGTCTCCCCACGCTCCAAGGTGTCGGAGGTCGACGCGGCTGCCCGTGCCTGGCCCGCTCGCGCCAGCGCGCGAACCTGCGTCGCCAGGTAGAGCGCGCCGCCGTAATTCTCCGCTGCGAACGCCCTCGAGCTCTCCTCCAAACGAGCCTGCCCCTCGCTGAACTCCGGGAGGCTCATGCCGCCCGATCCACGGCCCAGCGCCTGAAGCGCGATCTCGGCCTCCGCAAGCCCGGAAGCGGCTTCCGCCCGACTCGCCTGGGTCTGCAGCTTGGCCAGATTTCGAACGACCTCTTGGCGCGTCGCGTCGAGGTTCGTTTGAAGCTCCCCGATCCGCGCGTCACGCTCCAGGAGCATGATCTCCAGCCGCGAGATCCGGGCCTCCAACTGGGCGTTCGTCGCCGCTTCGGTCCGTGCGGTGTCGACGACCATGATGGTGTCGACTCGCGTCGCCGCGACCCTTTGAGGTGAGGAAGCCGCCTGGGCACAAGCACCCAGGCAGAGAACGCCGGCGATGGAAACGGCGGAGCGTGACGAAATCATGACGGCTGGGGCTCGAGGTTACGCCAATTTATGCCGCGAGAAAGTCGTGAAACAACGATTTCTTGCACGCCTTGGCCGACGCGGAGGGGCCTAGACTCAAGGCGGGGCGCCGGATGTGCCTCAGGGAGGGCGGGACCCGAAAGCCAGGATCCCACCCGACCTAGGGTCAGATCGGCTCGACGAGGGCCACGAGGCGTCGACCTTGAATCGTATGGGATCGCTGCTCGACGCGGGCGACGTCGGAAAGCGCCTCCAGCATGCGATCGAGGGCCTTGATGCCCACTTCGGCCTGGCGGAGCTCCCTACCTCGGAAGCGGAGGACGATGCGGACGACGTTTCCGTCCTCCAGGAACCTGCGCGCGCGCTTGACCTTCACCTCGAAGTCGTGGTCGTCGGTTCTCGGCCGGAGCTGGACTTCCTTGAGCTCGACGGTGTGCTGGTTCTTCCTGGCTTCTTTGCGGGCCTTCTGGCGCTCGTAACGCTCCTTGCCCCAGTCCATCATGCGTACGACCGGAGGCCGGGCTTGCGCGGCCACCTCCACCAGGTCGAGTTCCGCCTCGGCGGCCCTCTCCTTGGCCGCCTGGAGGGAGACGACGCCGATTTGCTCACCGTCCTCGGCGACCAGGCGGACGGGGCTGATGCGGATGTCTTCGTTGACTCGTGGATTGTCGATGATTCGTTCTCCTGAGCGTGTTGGATTCGACGCCCGCGCACGCGGGCCCCCTCAATCTAACGAGTTGACGTGCTCGGGCCGGGACCCAACCGTGAACTTCCCCTCGACCTCGATGGGAAGTTCCCCGGTGTCGGAGCCCAGAGAGCGCGCGTAGTCTTCCGTCATGAACAGACTCGGTCTACAGGGCGGGGGGCTTCTGCTCATCGCTCTCACGTCGAACTCGGCCCAGCGCTCCGGTCGCGTCGTTCAGTGAATCGACCCTCGACTGAACGATGGCGCCGATACGCGGTCCTGGTGCTCCTCCTGGGGATCGGGGGGACCCTGACCGAGTTGGTGCTTCTCGGCCACACCGAG
>JAOTVL010000130.1 GCA_029863525.1 Gemmatimonadota bacterium | reverse complement strand
ATGGGATCGGCCCGGTCGAAGGGGTCATAGCCTTGAAGTCTACGAACGCTTCAGCGGCGGGTCCACGACTACACCGTGCGTGGCCACGACGATCCGCGCACCGTCTCGTGCCGCGACCACGCGTCCGTCGACTCCGGCGGCGATCTCGTCGACGAGCTCCTCCGGCCGAGCCGGTGGATACACGTGGGAGACCACGGTGAGCTCGGGCGCGGCCTCTGCGATCAACCGAGTCACAGACGCCGGTGACAGATGACCCTCGACCGCGGGTGGATCGGTCCGGGCACACTCGGTCACGAGCACCCTGACGCCTCTCAAGAAGCCGTGCAGCGCCTCGGAGGGCCCCGTGTCCGCCGTGTAGCCGACGGCGCCAAGCGGCGTCTCGATCCGGAAAGCGATCGACTCGTCTGTGTGGGGCGTCGACTGCGCCGTCACCGCGATCGCGCGCGCGGGGGGGGGCGCACCCTCCCGTTCGGTCGATGAGGTTACGCTGTCGTGGGCGAGCCACCGGTCACCAGGCGGTAGTTCGACGACGGTGAGCGGCCTGGAGGGGCCCAAGATCCACGAGCCGTAGAGGGCCGCCAATCGCTCGAGAAAGGCGGCGAAGCCGACGGGTCCCAGCAACGTCAGGGGCCGATCACCGCGATCGTACTTGAAAGCCGCCAAGAGCGCCGCAAGGTCCGAGACGTGATCGGGGTGATAATGGCTGATGGCGATGATGTCGATCGAGCGCCATTCCAGGCCGGCCCTGGCAAGCCCGTGGAGCGTCCCGGCGCCCGCGTCGATCAGCAGAGAAACCGCTCCGGCCTGGATGTGACACGACGAGGAGCCGCGTTCCGCATCGGGCAAGAGCGTGCCCGACCCGACCACCGTCAGGACGAGGCTGTCGATGACCTACGCCGCTCCCGCCGCCTGAAGAGCCTCCTGGAGGCGCACCCCGACGATCGTGCTCACACCCGGCTCTTCCATGGTGACCCCGTAGATCCAATCCGCGGCCTCGATGGTGCGCGGGTTGTGCGTGATCACCACGAACTGGGTCTGCGACTTGAACTCTTGGAGCAGTCGGATGAACCGACCGATGTTGTTTTCGTCCAGCGGGGCGTCCACCTCGTCCAGTACGCAGAAGGGGCTCGGCTTCACGAGATAGATGCCGAAGAGGAGCGAGAGCGCAGTCAGAGCTCGCTCGCCACCGGAAAGCAAGTCGATGCGCTGGGTCTTCTTTCCCCGCGGCGATGCGTGGATCTCGATGGGGGACTCCAGCGGGTCGTCTTCGTCCTGGAGCCAGATATTCGCCTCGCCACCTTCGAACAGACGGACGAAGGTGGCTCGGAACTGCTCCCGGATCTGACCGAAGGTACCCATGAACAGGTCGGTCGCCGTCTTGTTGATCTCGCGAATCGCGGAGCGCAGGTCGTTGCGAGCCTCGACGAGATCGTCGCGCTGACCGGAAAGGAACTCGAGGCGCTCGCTCTCTTCAGCGTGCTCCTCCACGGCCAGCATGTTGACGGGGCCGATCCGCTCGAGCGCCACGACGAGATCCTGTAGCTCGGTCTCCAACTCCTGCGGTTCACCCTCCACGGGCTCAGCCTGCGACAAGAGCGTATCGAGTGGACGTCCCCATTCTCCCTCGAGGCGCTCGCGGATTCGCTCGATCCGGCCCGAGAGCTCCTGCTTCTCGAGCTCGAGCGTGTGCCGTCGGTCCGAAGCCGCACGTTCGGCGGTCCGGGCCTCCCGAACGCGCTTCTCCGAGGCCCGCAGCGCGTCCGAGATCGATTGGAGCGCTTCGTGCTTGGCCTGCACGTCCGCCTCCGCGGCCGTCCGTTCGGCGAAGAGCCGCTGGGTGGCCTCGTCTCCCTCCGCGCGGAGCGCCCGAACCTGCTCCTGCTCGGCGCGAAGTCCCTCCTCCTCGGTATCGAGTGCCTTCACACGCTCGAGGGCACGTGCCCGTGCGCTCGTCACACCCTCGAGACGGTCGTCTAGCCGCGAGACGTCGCCTTCCATCCGCGCGACGTCAACGGCGATGCGGGCCTCCTCGGCTCGGGCGGTCTCCCACTCCTCCTGAATCACCTCGACGATCGCGCGCGCCTCGTCGCGCTCCGCTTGTAGCCCAGACTCCTGCTCCAGGAGGATCGACCGGTCCGCCCGCGCTTCCTTGGCCCGCTCGAAGGCTCTGGCACGCGCCGCCTTGGTTCCCTCGAGCTGCCGGGCCAGTTCGTCTCGAAACCGATCGATCCGGCCGCGCTGATCGGTCTGCGTGGCGAGGTCGGCGTGGACCTTTCGATGCTGATCCTCCGCGATCTGCATCGCCGAACGCGCCGAGGTGAGTCGCCCCTCGGCCTCCTGAAGCTCGCGCTGCGCCTCGCCCCTGCGCTTGGCGGCCCGCTCCGCCTGCTTCTCCGCCGCGCTCAGGTCGGCGCGAAGCTGCTTGAGGCGCTCCTTCCGCGCGAGTACGCCCGACGCGTTCGAGGGGTTGCCCACCCGGACGATTCCGTCCCGTTCGGTCACCGGGACCGCGACACCTCCGTGTTCGGCCAGGGAAACGCCATTGAGCAGCGCCTCGACCCAGCGGGCACCTTCGCCGGAGACGTCGATCCGCGAGAGGAGGTCCCCTTGGGCCTGCCTCGACGAGGCCGGAACGCGGTCCAACGCCAGAACAATGAGGCCACCGCCCCCCTTCCACTTTTCGGCGAACCAGGCCAGGACCCGATCGAGCGCACCCCCGTCGCGCACCACCACAGCGCTCGCGAGCGGGCCGAGATAGGCTTCCACAGCAGTCGTCGCGGAGGCGTCTCCATCGATGAAGTCGCTAAGCACCCCCACGACGCCGGAGATGCGCGCTTCGACGACACCACCGACCACCGGCTCCACCCCTTCGCGGTCACGATCGAGCCCCTCCAGTGCAGCGACCCGTGACGCCAGGGCTTCGCTTCGGTCGGACGCCTCGCGATCGTCCCGGCGGGCGTCCTCGAACGCCTCGCGCGTGGCTTCGACAGCGGCCGTCGCGGCGGCCATCGCCGCCTCGGTCGCCGCGAGCCCCGTCGTGAGCTCGTCCAGTCGACCTGAGAAGAGGTCCCCCTGGGACTCGAGGTCGGTGAGTGTCTGCGCCGTGTTGGAGAGCTCACCCTCCACCTGGGCGAGCCGTCGCGCGAGCTCTTCGGCCTGCGCCTCGGACGCGTCCGCGTCACCTTCGAGTTGAGCACCACGCCGGGCGATCTCGCGCCCGCGGGTTTCCACGGCTTCGAGTGAGGCGCGCGCAGCCTGAAGACGCTCCCGAACCTCGAGCGCCTCGGCGGACCGCTCGTCCGAAATGCGCTTGAGCCCCGCGAGCTCCTCCGAAGCCCCGGTGCGTCGCGCCTCCAGCTCGGCCTGGTCCGTCGACAGCCCTTCCGCGCGCTCGCGCGCGAGTGCCCGCTCTCCGTCGATCTGCGCGAGTCGCCGTTCCGCGTACGCCGACCGCTCGTCCGCCACCGCGAGGTCGCGCTCCCATTTCACGAGCTGCTCACGGACACCCTGCAGCACGCCCGCGGCGGCGACGCGGGCCTTTTCAGCGTCCACCTCCTTCAGCCGCAACGCCTCGAAATCAGCCTCGGCCGCCGAGAGCTCGGCAGCGAGGCCACGTTCTGTCTGCTGATCTCCAGCCAGATCCGTGGTGACTCCGTCCAACCGCGCACGGAGCGTCTCCAGCTGGTGGCGCACGACAGCCACTTCGACGTCGAGGCGGCGTTTCCTGTACTCCGTGTAGCGCTCGGCCTTTCCCTTCTGGCGGGCGAGCGAGCGGACCTTCGTCTGAACCTCCGCGATGACGTCCTCCAGACGCTGAAGATCCATCTCGGCGCGCTCGAGCCTCCGTACGGCCGCCTTTCGTCGATCCTTGTACTTCCCGATGCCCGCGGCCTCTTCGAAGAGCCCCCGGCGCTCCTCGGCGCGGTCCGACAGGATCGCGTCGATCATGCGATTCTCGATGATCGCGTAGGCGTTGGCGCCGAGCCCCGTGTCGCGATAGAGATCGACCACGTCACGAAGTCGGACCGTCGATCGGTTGATCGAGTAGTCACTGCCCCCGTCCCGGTAGACTTCACGACCGATCTCGACCTCTTCGAACGGGACCGGCAGCGCACCGTCCTCGTTCGTGACCGTGAGCGACACCGACCCCCTGTTCACGGGCCGACGGTTCACGGAGCCCTGGAAGATGGCCTCTTCCATCTTGGCGCCGCGGATCGCCGTGGGTCGCTGCTCGCCGAGGACCCAGCGAATTGCGTCCGAGATGTTCGACTTGCCACAGCCGTTCGGCCCGACCACCGCCGTGATCCCGTCGTGGAAGTCGACCGAAGTGGCGTCGGCGAACGACTTGAAACCCTGAATGTGGAGTTTCTTGAGCCGCATCAGAGCACCGACGTCAGGACATAACCGAGGCCGGCCGCCGCGAGGAGCGCCGCCAAGATCAGTATGAGAAGGCGGCCGAAGCCCACCGGCTCTACCGTCGGCGCCGCGGGGCTCCGTCGCTTTTCCGCGCCGGAAGCCCGACCGGCCGGCAACGCTTCGGCGGCGGAGGGCGTCGCCCCGAGTGAGGGGGACACGCTCCTTTCTCCACGCTGCCCCGATCCCGTCACCGCCCTCACGAGAGGCTGCATCTCGAGGACCGCGGAGGGCGGATCGTCCCCTGGCCGCGCAAGGACCACGATGTCCGAGGCCGACCCGAGAAACGCGGACGTCTCGGTCTCGCCGTCCCTCAGATACATCAGGAAGAGGGCTCCGGCCTCCGTCGCCCCCTCCGCGATGCGGTGGAATCGCTCGCTCCGGACGACGGTGCAGGGATCCGCGACGGGAGCCCCGGCGGTCACCACGAAGAAGGAGCCATCCTCGACCGGATGTGAGATTCTGCCGACCGAGGCACCATACAGAGCCGCGTCCGTCAGTCCCTCTCGATTGGCGACTCCGAGGGCCTCATGGAGGGAGGGCCGCTGGAGCGCCGCATCGACGAGGATGACGCGCTGGCCGCGGTCCGCCCACGCGCGCGCCAGGTCCAGCGCCGCGGACGCGGCCCACCCGGCCGAGCTGGCCTCCTCCGACGCCACGACCCCGACCACGCGGCCTTTCCCGTCGGACGAAGGGGGCAGGACCCCTTCGATGGGTGTCCAATCGGGAAGTTCAGCCATGGGCCGCCGGAAACGCCTTGGTCGAGCTGGACCCGAGTGGGCCCCCGCAGTGAGAATCCGAACCCGCACGGTCGGAGACGACGTAAGTTAGATCGCCCGGGCATAGGCGGCAAATCGGGGGAAAACCCCTAGAAATCAGGGTTCGCGGCGCTTCGCGCGGGGCCCCGGCGCCCCCCCGCGCGGCGCTCACTCGGAGGGTGCGTCCCACCGCGGGGCGTCCCCCCAGAGCCGCTCCAACTGATAGAAGTCGCGCGCCTGCGGGTGGAAGACGTGTACAACGAAATCGACGTAGTCCAGCAAGACCCAACGCCCGCCCTGAACACCCTCGAGATGCTCCGGACGAACGTGATCCTTCTTGAGCTCATCGACGACGTAATCCGCGATCGCCTTGACCTGGACGTCCGACGTTCCGCCGGCGATCACGAAATAGTCGGTCGCCGACGAGATCCCCCGAAGGTCGAGCACGACGACGTCGTGCGCCCTCCGCTCCAATGCCAATTCGGCGGCGCGACGCACTTCGTCCGGAAATTCCTCCGGATTCGCGGCGGGCAGAGTCACTGCGCGCTCAGCCCTTCTCTTCCTCGACGCGTACCTCGATCTCGACTTCGACCTCGGGATGAAGCCGGATCACGACCGTGGTATCGCCCAGCGCCTTGATCGGCTCCTCGAGGCCCACGGCCTTCTTTTCGAGCTCGAAGTCCAACTCGCCGTCCGCGTTGGCCTTCTCGACGATGTCGGCAACCGTCACGGATCCGAAGAGCTTGCCGTCTTCGCCGGCACGCTCCGAGAACGTGAGAAGGAGACCCTCGAGCTGGGACGCACGGCGGTGAGCTTCCAGCCGCTCACGGCGCGTCTTCTCACGGGTCTTGGCCTGCTCCTCCTCGATCCGAGCCAGGTTGGCCTCGCTTGCTTCATACGCGATGCCTTGCGGGATCAGGAAGTTCCGGCCGTAGCCGTCCTTCACGTCGACGACTTCGCCCGCCTCGCCGAGGTTCGCCATGGCCTTCTTCAAAATGAGCTTCATTGCTTCCTCCGGTTGTTTCCTCAGGCCGAGCCCACGCGCTCACGTAGGTCGAGCCACGAATCTGCGATTCCAAAAAGCACCATGAATCCGATCACGACGGGGGCCGCGAAGACGAATCCGAGCATGAACATCGTCGCGCTGAAGAACGTGGGCCCGCGGCTCACGAACACGACGACCCCCAGGCCGCGGAGTGCGTAGAGCGCACCCATGAAGACCGCCAGGTTGGCCCCCAGCCGAGTGAATCCATCACCAACCCGGAGCGTGATCAGGGAGAGCCCGGCCACCATGAGCCAAACGAGTTGGTCGTTGAACCGGAACGTGCGGAGCGGGGAGATCCCTCGATCCTCTCGAAACACGAGGCGGTGGTAAAGCCACCAGGCCACTGCGAGCGCCGCCATCGACTCGAGGGCGACCAGCGCCGGAAAGACGGCGATCTGAGCTTCGACCGTGCGATAGATCGCGCTCACCAGAGCCGGCGATACCGGCTCACCTCGCCGCAAGATGGTCATGGCATCCAGCCACGTCGTGTACCCACCGCGCAACTGGTCGGAAATGGTCCAGTCGATCGCCTGCCATGCTCCGCTTCGGAGCGCCAAGAAGCCGCCCGAAACCACGATCGATCCGGCGACGGCCGCGAGACTACGGGACGTGAGTCGCCACGACGGCCTTGCGAGCGTCACGGCGGTGAACAGCCCGCCGACGAGGATCGCCCACGCCCGTTCAACGAACCATGCGTCGTCTCTGGGACCGACCACGATCACGAGCGTCGCGAGCACGCTCGCGGCTAGGACCGCACCACCGCGCATCCCGCGTAGGGCCACGAGCACCAAGAACGGCACGGCCACGAGCGCGGTGGGCTGAACGATCGACGTCCCCAGCACAACGAGAAACAGAGCCGCCGCCCTACCCCACGCGCCCGAATCCTCGCCTGTCCGCTCGTCCGTAGCGTTGGTTGGCTCGACGTTCATCGGAGGGCTCGTACCGAGCTCAGCTCTCGTGACGACCCACGTAGGGCAGCAGCGCCAGGTAGCGAGCGCGCTTCACAGCCGAGCCGAGCTGCCGCTGAAAGCGGGCAGTGACCTTGGTCGTCCGCTTCGGCAGAATCTTGCCCTGCTCCGTGATGTAATGGGAAAGGGTCACGACGTCCTTGTAATTCAGGTGCAGGACCTGCGGCCCCTCCATCCGGCGCCGACGTCCGCGGGCGCCGGAGAACTCGGGCGGCGCGTTCGTAGGATCGATCTCCTCCTCGTCTACCACCCCCTCATCCTCCTCCTCGTCCTCCTCGTCGTCCTCGTCGCGCTGCCTGGGCGGCTTGTCAGCGAGGAGAGATTCACCGTTCGTCGGCTCGCCTTCGTTGAGCACGAGTAGATAGCGCATGACTTCTTCGTCGAGCTTGAGCAGGCGCTCGAACTCGGGCAGGGCTTCGGGAGCCGCGGTGAATTGGGCCACGACGTAGTAGCCGGAGGTCTGTTTCTGGACGGGGTAGGCGAGTTGCCGGTTACCCCAGTGATCGACGGCCGCGACTTCGCCACCCTGAGCGGTCGCGAGCTCGTGGAATTTCTCGAGCTTCGCGGTCACGGCGCTCTCCTCGAGCGCCGGATTCATGATGTACACTACTTCGTAAAGCCGCATCTTCGCTTCCCTCGGTCCGTGGGTTGGATACGGGCCCCGTCGACACGAGTGCCTCGTTTGCGGCGAGGGCACTCCGACGGAGCGGGATGATTGTCGTGGCCGCGCACAACATCCGGGCCTCGAGGGCACGGACGTACCTGGCGCGACGCGGCCAAAGCTAGTCGAAGCCGGGAATGGGTGGAAGGCTCGGTACGGCCCACTCGGTGCCGCGGCTCGGTGCCGAGCGGGTTGGAAACGGGCTCGTCCTAGAGGTGAGCAAGCGCCCGTTGCGCGGCCTCCACGAGCACCGGGTAACGCTCGAAGCCCCAGCGCGCTTCCTCCACGTCGAGCCGTTCGCGGTTGGTGTGCGCATACCGCTCCTCGCCCGGCGCGAAGCCGACGGTCGGGATCCCGTGCACCCCGCACGACCACCCCCCGTCCGTCGCGAACTGCCAGGGACGGATCGTGGCCGGACCCGCTCCGTCTCGCCGCCCCACGGCCTCCGCGACGGCAACGATCATCGGATGGTCCTCGTCCATGAGGAAGCCGGGCGTCAGAAGGTTCTTGTCCTCGACGAGTCCCGTGTACGTCTTCTGGAGCTCGCGCGCCATCCGGACCTCGTAACCGAGGCCGTCGGGCAGCTCCGGAAGCCTCGCTTCGATCGCGTCGCGCACCCGGCGGATCAACGTGGCGTCATCGTCTCCGGGGAGGATCCGCCAATCGATGGTGATGACCGCAGAGTCCGGGATCACGTTCCGGCTCTCCGGCAGAACGTCGATCATCGTCGCGACGAGGCTGGACCGACCCAGAATCGGATCCGATTCCTGATGCCCCGCGAGGTCTCGGATCGCCGCAAGCACATCTCCCACGAGATCCAGCGCGTTTCTCGCACGGTCCGGCACACTCGCGTGGCCCGCCGAACCGACAATGGCGACCTCCACCTCGGCGCGGCCCCGGTGTCCGATGCAGACGTCACCGTGGGTCGCCTCTCCGATCACGACGACGCCCGGTTCCACCGCACCCGACTCCAACAGCAGCTTCATGCCCAGTCCTCCGCGCTCCTCGAGCACGGTATGGGCCACGATCACGTCTCCGGGTGCACTTCCCATCATGGACGCCGCGGCATAGGTCTGCAGAGCCAAGGGGCCTTTGATGTCCATCGCGCCGCGCCCGTGCAGGTAGCCGTCCTGAACCGCGCCCGAGAATGGCGGGACTTCCCATTCGTCGTGAGCGCCCTCGGCGACCACGTCCAGATGACAGTTCAGGAGCGCAGCGGGCGCCTCACCACGCCCCCGCGCGACCCCGATCACGTTTCCGACCTCGTCGACACGAACGTCGTCGAGCCCGAGCGCCACCATCTCCTCCCGAACCCGACGAGCGACGTCCCCCTCCTGACCCGGAAGACCCGGAATCCGGATCAGATCCGAGGCAAAGGAGAGGGCGTTCTCGAACGTAGCGTCGCGGCCCATACCCTTAGGCCAGCATCCGGGTCGTCGCTCCAGGTGGCTTCCTCACGAGATGAACCACGGAGCAAGCACCAGAGACACGACGCTCATCAGCTTGATGAGGATGTTCAACGACGGACCCGACGTGTCTTTGAACGGATCACCCACGGTGTCGCCGACGACGGCCGCCTTGTGCGAGTCGGAGCCCTTTCCGCCATACGCGCCCGCCTCGATGTACTTCTTGGCGTTGTCCCAAGCACCCCCCGCGTTGGCCATGAACAGCGCCATCAGAACGCCGGTCACGGTCGCGCCGGCGAGAAGGCCGCCGAGCGCTTCCACGCCCATGAACTTGCCTACGAGTACGGGCGCCAATACCGCGGTGACGCCCGGGAGGATCATCTCCCGGAGCGCGGCCCGGGTGGAGATGTCGACGCAGCGAGCTGAATCAGGCTTGGCTGTCCCTTCCATGATCCCCGGGATCTCACGGAACTGGCGCCTGACCTCGTCGACCATGCCCTGGGCCGCGCGCCCCACCGCGGTCATGGTCAGGGCCGCCACGAAGAAGGGGAGCGTCCCACCGA
>JAOTVL010000018.1 GCA_029863525.1 Gemmatimonadota bacterium | reverse complement strand
CTTCCCGGAGACGCTCGATGGCGGTCCATCCATCGTGACTTCCGAACTCGGTGCCGGCGGTGGGGATGAGCACGATGCGCGCGTCCTCACCACCGGCGAGCTCCACGAACCGCTGGTAGATCAATGGTGCGAGCTTTCCACCGCCCGCGGCGATCACGGCACCCCGGGCTGGTCCGACGCAGGGGACCGAGCACGTCTGAGCGTCGATCGGACCCGGGCATAGTGTTGCCCCGGCGACGAAGGTCGCGAGGGCGCCGAATTGGGCTCGGTTCATCCCGGGCTCACAGGCCCTCCGGTGGGCTGGCTAGAGGTACTAGAGGTAAGGGTTCTCGCCTGACGCGTGATCCGTGACATCGTGCACGGCGGTGAGCTCCGGTACCGCTTCACGAAGCATCCGCTCGACCCCCTGTCGCAGTGTCATGCGAGACAGCGCGCACCCTTGGCAGCCGCCGCCCATCTCCACGTAGATCTCGGTGTCTTCCACGTCGACCAGCGCGATCATGCCGCCGTGCGCGGCGATCGCCGGATTGACCTGGCTGTCGAGAACTTCGCGGACGCGTTCCGCGATGGGACCTTCCGGCTCGCCGTCCGCTCTCCGGCCGACCCGGTCGGGCACCGCCCCCTCCGGCGGACGGACCTCGAATCCACTCTCGTTGACACGCTCGACATAGTCGACGGTGGCACCGTCGACCAGCTTCGACCGCTCCTGGTCCACCAGCACCTTGATGCCGTCCCCGTCCAGTGCAGTTTCTTCGGCGGTTTGATCGTCCATCGAGACCAGCGAGAGATCGAACGTCGGGGCGCTGGCGGGGCCGCCGACGCGGATGCGCAACGCCTGCCCCTCGTCGTCGCCGAGGAAGGTCTGGAGCATTTCGCGAGCGCGGTCGGTGAATGAGATCATGTCGGATTTGGCGAAGTGATCGAGAACGGATGCAACACGCTAACCTAGATCGGACAATCTACACCGGCCGAGCCCTGGGGTTCTGCAGCGCGCCGGCGCCCGCCGCGTGCCCCGGCAGCAGGGCACACGGCCGTTGATCGGCCTTCAGGGGGCCGGTACCTTTCGCGGCTCGCCCGCTCCCGGAAACCCCCGAAAAATCAAGCTTCATGGCCGACGCCGACCTGATGGACAAGCTCGTTTCACTGGCCAAACGACGCGGATACGTTTTCCAGTCCTCCGAGATCTACGGCGGTACGGGATCGGTCTGGGACTACGGTCCGCTGGGTGTGGAGCTGAAGCGCAACATCAAGGACCGCTGGTGGTCGTCGATGGTGCACGAGCGGGACGACATCGAGGGGCTGGACGCCGCGATCCTGATGCACCCACGGGTGTGGGAGGCGTCCGGCCACGTCGACGGCTTCACGGACCCGCTGGTGGAGTGCACGAACTGCCACCGACGCTTTCGGGCAGACTTGCCCGAGGTCGAGGGTGGACAGTGCCCGGTGTGCGGAACGAAGGAGGCGTTCACCGAGCCCCGAATGTTCAACCTCATGTTCAAGACGTTCATGGGGCCCGTCGAGGACTCGTCGGCGACGGTCTACATTCGGCCAGAGACCGCCCAAGGCATCTATGTGAACTTCCTCAACGTCCAGGGCGCTTCTCGGCAGAAGGTCCCCTTCGGCATCGCACAGATCGGGAAGGCGTTCCGCAACGAAATCACGCCCGGGAACTTCATCTTCCGTACACGCGAGTTCGAGCAGGCGGAGATGCAGTTCTTCGTGAAGCCGGGGGACGACGAGGAGTGGTTCGAGCGCTGGATGCAGATCCGAATGCAGTGGCACAAGGACCTCGGCATCCGGGCGGACAAGCTCCGCTTCCACGAGCACGGATCCGACGAGCTCGCGCACTACGCCAAGAAGGCCTTCGACATCGAGTACGAGTTCCCGTTCGGCTGGAAGGAATTCGAGGGGATTCACAATCGAACCGATTACGACCTGTCCCGACATCAGGAGTTCTCGGGCAAGCGCCTCGAGTACATCGATGCGCCGACGAACGAGCGGTTCATCCCGTACGTCATCGAGACATCGATGGGCGTGGATCGCACCGCGCTCGTGGTTCTCGCAGACGCGTATCGCGAGGAGGAAATCGAGGGAGAGACGCGCGTCGTACTCGCGCTCAATCCTTCGCTTGCGCCGACCAAGGCAGCCGTGTTTCCGCTCGTGAAGAAGGACGGCATGCCCGAGATCGCTCAGAAGCTCAGCGAGGACTTGAGGGCCGCGGCCATCCCGTCGTTCTACGACCAGTCCGGAGCCATCGGACGTCGCTACCGGCGCCAGGACGAGGTCGGAACGCCGTGGTGCGTCACGGTGGACGGGGAGACCGTCGAGAATGGGACGGTCACCGTCCGTGACCGAGACTCGTTGGAGCAGGTGCGGATCTCGGGTGATCAGGTCGTGTCTTGGATTCGTGAACGGCTGGCGTAATGGGCGACATCGTGATCTACGCGGCGGGAGAGATCCACTCCGATTGGCGAGAAGAGCTCCGAGGCTACTTGGAGCGTCTGGGCATCGAGGCGGAGGTCGTCGGGCCCCAAGAGGCCCACGACCGTTCGGACTCGGTGGGTGAGGACATTCTCGGGACACAACCAGGTCCACGTTACCGTGATCTCATGGGCGCGCGGGTGAACACGCTTCGCACGCGCGTGCTCATGCAGCGGGCCGACCTGTGCATCGCCTTCTTCGGACCCAAGTACAAGCAGTGGAATACCGCATCGGACGCCGGGGCGGCCGTTGCGAGCGGGCTGCCGCTGTTGCTGGTCCGAGCCGAGGAGCACATCCATGCGCTCAAGGAGCTCGACGCGCTGGCGACGCTCACCGTGGAGACGCTCGAGCAGGCCGCGCAGGCGGTCGGCTACATCTTCGAATAGTCGGTCACGAATGTCGGGGGGGCGAGTGAATCCCCGGGGATCGCTTGCTGCCCCGTCCTTGTCGAAGGCACCTTGGCCACCATGAAGCCTGACGAGATCTGGGGAGAGCTGAAGCGACGACGCGTCGTTCGGGTCGCCCTGGCGTACGCGGCGGCGCTCTTCGTCGTGCTCCAGGTCGCGGATCTGACGTTCGAGCCGTTGGGACTCCCCGACGCGGCGTACCGGATCTTGTTGATGATCGGGCTCGCGGGCTTCCCGATCGCTGTCGCGCTGGCGTGGGCGTTCGACGTGACCCCGGAAGGGGTGAGAGCCGCCGATTCGGCGGCCGGGGCCGGGAGTCGTCGACTCGGGCCCGTCGTGATCGGTGCGGCGGTCATCGCCGCGGCCGGCGTCGGGTACTGGCAGTTCTCGGATGGTCGTGATCCTGATCCCGTCGGAGAGGAAGGGATCGATCCGGGGCTGATCGCGGTGGTGCCGTTTCGGGTCTCGTCCCCCGACGAGCGGGTGGCCATCCTTCGCGAGGGTGTGATCGACATGCTCGCGCCGGTCTTCTCGCGGTCGCCGCGGATCGTCGACACCGGCGCGATGATCAGCGCCTGGCGCGTGTTCATCGCCGGTGATGAGTCGATGGAGCTCAGTGAAGGGCAGGCAGTGGAGTTGGCGCGTCGACTCGGAGCAGGACGTGCGCTGGTCGGGTCGGTCGTGGGTAGCGCCGAGAGCTTCGTTCTGAACGCACGGCTCCTGAGTGTCCCGGACGGTGCCTTGATCGGAGATGCGTCGGTGGACGGCTCGGCGGACGGTCTCCGTGAGACGCTGTCGCAATTGGCCGGGCAGGTGCTGTCGATGGAAGCTGGCGTCGGCCAGGGACAGATCGACTATTTGTCCGACGTACCCCTGGGCGCTCTGGAAGCCTATCTGGAAGGTCGACGAGCCTACCGCAGAACGGCCTGGGTCGAGGCCCGCACCGCGTTCTCGCGGGCTCTGGACGAGGACAGCACGTTCGCCCTGGCCGCGCTCGGTGCCTGGGAAGCGGTTCAGATGGGACTCGACGCTGATCGCTTGGGCCTCGGGACCCGAGCGAACCGGCTTCTCCGAGACCACCTCGATCGGCTCCCTCCACGGGACCGCGAGTTCGTCGAGTTGTGGCTTTCTCGCCCGTACCGGAGGAGTGCGACGGAGCTTGTCCGCGAGAGCGGCTCACAGATGGTGAGCCGAATGCCCGACAAGGCGGAGGCGTGGTACGTATACGGGGACCAGCTCTTTCATGCGGCGTGGCGGGTCGCGGAGCGGGACTGGCAGGACCGTGCGCTCGAGGCGTTCGAACGAGCCAAGGAACTCGATCCGGGGCTCACCATCCTCGATGAGCACCTCATCTACGCCCACCTCCTCAGCGGCGACACGACTGGCCTCCGCGACAGGCTCACGCAGTATCTCGAGCAGACGGGTGCCACCGGTGGTTCCATCATGGCTCGGGGTGCGCTCGCTTATCACTTGAACGATCCAGAGCAGCAAGAGTGGATCAGGGCCAACCTGGAGCGCCTTTCGTACGCGGACGCGCAAATGGTTGTGTTCGCCCTCGATTTCCCTGGTTCCAGGATGCCGATCGCAGACGTGGATCGTGCCTTCGACCGCCTGGAGCGGAGCGCGATCGCGGCGGGGGACCGAGACCAGACGCTCGAATTGCGGTACCGATATCTGCGGAGCGCCGGCCGGTCCGCGGAAGCCGATGACGCACTGCGCACTTGGGAGGCCGCGACCGTTGATCGGCCGAGAGCGTGGGTCGAGGCGTTTCTCTACTGGGATGGTCTCCGTGAACCGGCTGCAGCGGCCGCGGCTACCCTCGCGAGGGAGGTCGGGTCGGGCACCGAGGCGCTCGAATGGGCCCGAGGGGGCCGCGACGCATGCGCGCTCGAGCTCTGGCGGCTTCGTGACGGAGATACGTCGACGGTCGCACGCACGGTGGAACGGCTGAGAGCCGGTGCCGACGATCCCGATCCGGCGCACGGCCAGAACGCCTTATGCGCCCTGACGCTCGAGACCGTTGCGGCGCACCGAAGCAACGCTCCGGAAGCGGGTCGGCTCGTGGCGCAGCTCACCGAGGTCCTGGACCAGGGGCCCTCCACCGTACTCCAATGGTCGTCACTCGAGCTCGCCTGGATTCTCGAGGGCGAGGGAGATCTCGGCGCCGCCGCCCGAGTCGCGGGGTACACTTCGGGTAATGTCTCGGTACCCTTTGCACACTCTACGGTAAACCGGGAAGCGGGCAGGCTGGCGGACGCCCTCGGCGATGCGGACCGAGCGATCTACAAATATGAATGGTACCTGTCGATGCGAGGAGCTGTGGACGAACGGCTGTCACCACAGGATGTGGCGATTCGTGCCCGCGTCGAGCAGCTGAAGGCGACCGCCGGCCGGTAGCCCCCGCCCCGGCCCCCGCCTATACTCTCCGCCGTTCCGACGTCATCGGCATGACGGAACACCGTCATCGATGAATCAGCCTCCGCGCCACTGTGCGAAGGCGTCTGCTCACCGCCCGCCGGAGTGCGTCCGTGTCGTCGAAGTCCGAAGTCTTCAGCTCCCGATGGGGCATGCTCCTCGCCATGCTCGGCATGGCGGTGGGGACGGGTAACATCTGGCGCTTCCCGCGCATTGCCGCGAGCAACGGCGGCGGCAGCTTTCTCGTCGCCTGGGTCGTATTCCTCCTCGCGTGGTCCGTGCCCTTGCTGATCCTCGAATTCGGGATGGGCAAGGCAACGCGCCAGGGCTCGATCGGGGCCTTCGTGAAGACGCTCGGTCCGGCCTTCGCGTGGATGGGCGCGTGGATCGCCTTCGTGGCCACGGCGATCATGTTCTACTACAGCGTGGTCATGGGGTGGACGATCCGCTTCTTCGTGGGCACGCTCACAGGCGAGGTACCCGGCGCCACACCGAGCGCGTTCTGGGACGGCTTCCATTCGACACCCGGCGCTATCGTCACGCACGCGATCGCGATGGGTATGGCGCTCTTCGTGGTCTCCAAGGGTGTCCGGGGCATCGAGACCGCCGCCAAGGTGCTGATCCCGAGCTTGATCGTGCTCGTGATCGTGCTCGCGGTCCGGGCGCTGACACTCCCGAATGCGTCGGCGGGGCTGACCTTCCTCTTCACGCCGAGCCTTTCGGAGCTGGCGAACTACTCGATCTGGATCGAGGCACTCACCCAGAACGCGTGGGACACCGGCGCGGGCTGGGGTCTCGTGCTCACGTACGCGATCTACATGCGCGCGAACGAGGACACCGCGCTCAACGCATTCGTCATCGGGTTCGGGAACAACTCCATGTCGCTCCTCGCGGGGATCATGGTGCTCTGTACCGTCTTCTCGGTCATGCCGGCCGCGGAGGCGACGCAGATGCTGGCGACCTCCGGCAATGAGGGCCTGACCTTCATCTGGGTGCCCCAACTGTTTCAGCAGATCCCAGGTGGGCGCTTCTTCCAGGCGCTCTTCTTTCTCGCCCTCGTGTTCGCCGCGTGGACGAGCCTCGTGGCGATGATCGAGCTGGCTTCCCGACTCCTCCAGGATCTGGGTGTCGAGCGTGGGCCGGCCATCAAGGTGGTCGGCGCCGCGGGCCTCCTCTTCGGAATCCCGAGCGCGCTCAAGCTGGAGGTCTTTCAGAACCAGGACTGGGTGTGGGGAGTCGCGCTCATGCTGAGCGGCTTCTTCTTCGCTTTCGCCGTCCTGCGCTACGGGGTGACGAAGTGGCGAGAGACGTTCATCAATCAGGAGGGCTCCGACATCCACATCGGTCGATGGTGGGACTGGGCGATCCGCCTGGTGGCCTTCGAGGCGGTCTTCCTCGCGGTCTGGTTCCTGTGGGCTGCTCGCGGTGACGACTTTCGCGAGACGTGGACGCTCTTCAGTCCGTACAACGTCGGTTCGGTGGTCATCCAGTTCGCGATCGTTCTCGTGGTCCTTTTGACGCTCAACAAGCGACTGGCCTCGGCCGTGCAATCCGGAGGCGCGCAGCCTGCGGGCGATTGACAGCCGGTGACCTTCGAAGCGTTCGAGCGGATGGCGCGCGAGATTTACGACGAGATACCCGACGTGTACCGCGACGGTGTGGACGGCCTGAGGGTTTCGCGAGACGCACCGAGGCATCCGGACCACCCGGGTGTGTACACGCTCGGCGAGTGCCTCACGGAAGAGCATCTATCGGACTACGGGAGCGCCGAGACCACACGCTCCGTCATCGCGCTCTACTGGGGCTCCTTCCGAGCCTTGGCCAACCAGCACGAGGACTTCGACTGGGAGGGCGAGGCATGGGAGACGCTCACGCACGAGCTGAGGCATCACCTAGAATCGTTGGCGGGAGACGACGCGCTCGAAGGTGTCGACTATGCGGCGGACCAGTCGTTCAAGCGCTTCGACGGAGACCCGTTCGACCCCTGGTACTACCAGCACGGCGAAGAGCGATCGCCGGGCGTCTATCAAGTCGAGGGCAGCTGGTACATCGAGGTGGAGCTCCCGGGCCACGCGCTCGAGCACGACGCGTCGATCGAGTTCGAGTGGGAAGGCCGACGGTACCGGGTTCCAACCCCGGCGGAGGCGGCGGATGTGCATTTCGTGCTGCTCGACGGCCTAGGGGACCGCGATGGGACAGTCGAATTGGTCGTGGTCCGTTCGGCGGGATGGTGGGAGAACCTCAGGCGCACCCTCGGACTGACCCGACCTACCGTCGCCGAGTGGGAGGCCGAGGCCCAACCTCTCGATCCGTGACGTCCCGGAAACCGGCCCCGAGATCGGGGTAGCTGACACCATGTCACTGCACGACGCCTACGCCCGAACGACACCGTATGAGCTCGCGTTCCCCGAGCAAGGTCGGGCGGGTCCCTTGGCGGAGGCCGTTCGGATCGAAGGGGCGGCGCGTGGCGTCGACCCGGAGACCCTCGACGGGTTCATGACGTTGGGGGCGGTCGAGACCTTCGTGCGCTCGCTCGCCGACTCCGAGCACGATCCGGCCGCGCTGCGGCGGTTCGGGCCGCTGGCGTTTCACGGCGTCCGATTCCACGAGGCCGACCAACCCGTATTCCTCGTGAGCACACACGTGGCGCGGTACCTCGTCGAAGGCGCGCCGTCGGGACAGCCCAGGCCGAACCCTTCGGCAGGATATTTACAGCTCCCACAACACCTTTTCTGGACCGCGGCCGCCGGAGACGCGCCCGAGTCGATCGACGGGATCTTCTGGTGCGCCTCGAGGGCTCGGGTTCTCCACACGTTGGTCGTTACGGGGGTTCGCCCCGACCGGCCAGGCCTGGGCATCGTGCCGCTCCCCGCAGCGCCGATCGAAGACGCGTCCACTTGGCTGGAGCTCGACGCGAGGGAAGAGGGCGGGGACTTCTCCACCGACCTGCCCGGCTCCGACATCGACGGGTTGTACGGGGTCGAAACGCCCGGCGAAGTGTTCATGCTGCTTGCACGGTTCTTCGCCTACGTCGAGAGCGCCCCGCACGCAACTCAGCGTTTCCAGCCTCCCGCCGATCTCGATCGCGAGGGGCCGCGCGCTTCCGCGCTGCCTTTTACACGTGTCTCCCTCGTAGCTTAGGACGCCGCCAGATGCCGAGAGAGTCGAAGAAGGCCCGTCGAGAGCGTGCGAACGAAATCTACGACCTGCTGCTCGAGGCGTATCCCGATGCCCACTGCGAGCTGGACTTCGTCGATCCTTTCCAGCTCGCCGTCGCGACGATCCTCTCGGCGCAGACGACGGATGTACGGGTCAACGAAGTGACGCCGGCTCTCTTCGAGGCGTATCCCGATGCCGAGGCTCTGGCGAACGCGGCACAGGAAGACGTCGAGAAGATCATCCACTCCACCGGCTTCTTCCGGAGCAAGGCGAAGAACATCATCGGGTTCGCGCGCGGTCTCATGGCTGAGCACGACGGCGAAGTGCCGGCCGACGTGCGGTTCCTGACCGACCTTCCCGGTGTGGGGCGCAAGACCGCCAACGTCATCCTGGGGAACGCGTTCGACATCAACGAGGGGGTCGTGGTCGACACGCACATCAAGCGTCTCTCGAACCGGATGCGCTTCACGCGGCACGACAGCCCCGTGAAGGTCGAGGGCGACCTCATGGAGCTGTTTCCGAACGAGCGTTGGACGCTGCTCGCGCACCTCCTCATCTGGCACGGTCGGCGGGTCTGCGACGCCCGGAAGCCGGAGTGCCCGGCGTGTGTCGTGTCCCACTTATGTCCCTCTTCGAGCGTGTAAGCACTCGAGGCGGCGGGCGACAAAGCGCTGGATCGTGGCCGCCCTTCGAACGGTTGCCGACCCGGCCGGGTCCGACCAGCTTCGCTTTTCCATCCACTGAACCACCGACGACATGCCCAACCGGAATGACGCCGTAACCCTCTTGCACGACTGGGTGGAGAACGAGGGACTCCGCAAGCACATGTACGCCGTCGAGGCGGCCGTGAGACACTACGCGCGCATGAAGGGGGCGGACGAAGATCTTTGGGGCCTCGCCGCGCTGCTGCACGACCTCGACTGGGAGAAGGACCCCGACCGCCATCCACTCACCGCTGTCGAGCACCTCCGCGAGCGTGGTTATCCGGAGGAGGTGCTGCAGGCGATCCTTGCCCATCGGTCTGACTACACCGGCGTCGAACCGGAAAGCGAGCTCGACAAGGTCCTGGTTGCGTGCGACGAGCTTTCGGGCCTGGTCTTCGCAACTTGCCTCGTGCGACCGACCGGGATCGACGATCTGAAACCGAAGTCCGTGAAGAAGAAGCTCAAAGACAAGGCGTTCGCCGCGGGCGTGCACCGGGAAGAGGTGGAGCGCGGCATCGAGCTTCTCGGCATCGATCGGACCGAGCACATCCAGAATGTGATCGACGGCATGCGAACCGTTGCCAGCGAGTTGGGAATACGGGGCGAGGACGTCGGCGGCTGACCCTCGGGGTCCTCACCGCGAAGACCCGGGTACCCACGGCGCGGATTCGAAATTCTTCCGACCCGGTCACCCGGCGTGACACATTCATCCATGAGGCACCTTCGACCAGAGGACCGGTCGACCGCCGTCTGCCAGGAACCCGTCGCTCGCAGATCGTGTAGGTCGAGGGGTCCTACCCGACCGGTGCCCGTCGTCCGCTCTCCTCTCACGTTTCTGATGCACCGAACTCTTTCGATTCTGGTCGCGACCGCGCTCCTCGCGACCGCGCTCCTCGCGCCCGCCGTCGGCGTCTCGGCGCAAGACGTCGAAATGCTCGGCGAGCGCTACGGGACCCCGGTGCCCGCCGGTTACGAGCGCACGAAGCGGGCCGACCCGACCGCCTTCGAGTTCCGGGGCGGGATGAGAGGCTCGGAGACGCTGAATCTCCGCTCGTTCGAGGGTGTGAGTGGAGGGGGACCCGCGAGGAGCCTCGGCCCGAGGGACCCGGTGCTCGGTACGTATCGCATTCCGGTCGTACTGGGCATGTACGGCAACTCGGGCGGTACGCCACCCTTCGACCAGCCGACGATCGAGGACGCCTACTTCGGGGCCGCAGCCGGTACGATCACGGCCTACTACACGGAGGTCTCGAACGGGCGGGCCACGCTGAACGGCGACGTCCTCGATTGGGTCCAGACCGCCCGGCCCGACACTGCGTACACGGTCGGTGAGAGCGGACTCGTGGGCGGGGCACTCGGAGGCGGTGGAGCCGGCAACTTCGTCTACGAGCTGCTCGAGCTCCAGTCGGGGAGCGTGGATTGGGGTCAGTACGACAATGACGGGCCAGACGGCGATCCCAACTCCGGCGACGACGACGGGTACGTGGACGTCCTCGCGGTCATCCACCCCACGCGGGGTGGGGAGTGCGGCGGGTCGGGGAGCGACGACAGAATCTGGTCCCACCGCTGGTCGCTCGCATCCGCAGTGGGGACGATCTACGAAACGACGACCCCTCGACCCGGGGGCGGGTTCGTCCGGGTCAACGACTACACGATCCAGCCGTCGATCGCGTGCACGGGCGGAGTGCTCAACGAGATCGGCGTCTTCACGCACGAGCTCGGGCACGCCTTCGGCCTGCCCGACCTGTACGACACGTGCAACGGCGGCAGTGAGTGCCCGGACGATTTCGCCCGTACGAGTGGGGCGGGCATATGGGACCTCATGGCGTCGGGTTCGTGGGGCTGCAATAACGCGTCGCCGAATTTGCCGTGTCACCTCGGCGCCTGGAGCAAGGCCATGCTCGGCTGGGTCGACGTGGTTGGGCTCGCCCCCGATACGGACCACGGGACGATCACGATCCCCCCGGTCGAGACCGACGGCACGGTCTATCGCATCGATGCGAACGACGGGTCCGGGGAGTACTTCCTGCTCGAGAACCGTCAGCGGATCGGCTTCGACCAGAACGTCTACAATGAAGGGCTCCTCGTGTGGCAGATCGACGAGGATTGGGTCCTGGACCGATGGCCGCCGAACCGGGTCAACGCCAACGAGCACCAGGGTGTTTGGCTGCGGCAGGCGGACGGCCTCGACGAGTTGGGCTCGGGCTTCGGCCGCGGCGACTCCTCCGATCCCTTCCCGGGGTCCCTGTCGAATACCGCCTTCCACGCCACGACGACCCCGGGCGCGATCTCCTTCGGCGGCGGGGTCACGGGCGTGACGCTCTTCGACATCCAGCTCGTCGGCGACGACGTCTCGCTGCGTGCATCCACGCGCTTCACGACGCTTACCCTCGACGCGCAGGGGACCGCGGGATCAGACGGGATCTTCACGGTGAACGGCCAGCAGGTCGATCCTCCGGAAACAGCCTTCCAGTCGGCGCCGTTCGTGTCTCACACCATCGAGGCCGTGGCGGGCGAGAGCGTGGGCCCCGGCGAGCGGCGCCCGTTCCTCGAGTGGTCGGACGACACCCTGGCGCCGCGTTCCCGATCGATCGTGACACCCCTCGCCGACACGAGCTTCGTGGCCAACTACGGCGGGACCCAGTTCGAGTTCACGTTGACTACGAGTGGAGCGGTGAACGCCGTCGAACCGGCGACGTTCGAAAGCGACCCCGCCTCCGAGGACCTCTGGTACTCCGATGGTGCCGCCGTGACGCTCGAAGTGATTCCGACGCCAGGGTACCTCTTCCAGTCTTGGAGCGGAGACCTCGCAGGGCAGGGGAATCCGGCATCGTTCACGATGAATGCGCCCCTCTCCGCCGTCGCCGCCTTCGAGCTGGTCTACCGGGTGCCCGACACGAGCGTCGAGCTCCCGGCGGCGACGCCGCTGCAGGTCCAACTGGAAATCGAAAACGGAACCGCGCCCGCCGCGTGGCGCGTGGTCGCGGGTACGATGCCTACGGGCCTCACCCTGTCGCGTGGCGGCGAGATCTCGGGCGAGGCGCTGGACCTCGGTACGTTCGCACTGACGCTCGAGGCCGTCGACGCGATCGGACTCCCGGGGACGGGAACGGTCACGCTCGAGCTGGTGGCGCCGGAATTGTCGATCGAGCAGCTCGCCTCTCCGTTCCTCCTCACGGGACCCCAGCTGACTTCCGCCCAGATCAACTTCCTGAACCGACAGGGGAACCGCGTGGCACCCTACGACATCGGTGATTTCAGGCAGTGGGTGCTCTCCGACCCGACCCTGCCGCTCAGTGCGTCGATGGGGGATGGGGTGTTCCGACGGACCGTGATCGTCGGGACGACGGAGGGTGGGGCGCCGCCGCGCGGGGAGCAGCCGGCTTCCCCGGGCGACGCCGCCTGGCCGTCTTCGCGCCCGAATCCGGGGGGGCACCCATGAGGGGCGTCCGCATGGCGCTGACGGCGCTCGCGCTGCTTGGGGTGGGGGGGCTCGCGGGGTGCGACTCGGGACCGAAGGGCCCCGGCGCCATCACGCTGACCGCGGAGGGGCCATCACTCGGCGGCGTCGTGCTCGAGGTGGAGGGCCCCGGCATTCGGAGCTTCACCGCTCGTGGGTCCGCCCGTGTCTACTCGGCGACCGTCGCGGGTCGTCAAGGCGTGCACCGCGTCGTGATGATCGACCCCGAACCCGGCTCCATGGCCCTCGACGTGCAGGTCGACGACCTGGGCATGGAAGGCCCATTGGTGCGTGTGGTCTCGGCCGCGAACGGGGACAATGAAGCGATACGACGTTCGCTGGTCACGATCCGGTCGGAGCGCTAGGTTACGCGGGCCGTTTTCGAACCCTCGCGGGGACGAAGTCGCGGCCTCGCCGAAACCCCCTCGAACACTGACCACATCGGCCGCCGCGAGCCGGAGATCCGCCCATGACGCCATCGACATGGATCACCATGATCGTGATCATGGCATTCGTATGGGGCGGTTTCTTCCTGGTGCTCTCCACCGCCATCCGTAAGGAATCCGGAAAGGACGGGGATGGGTAGCACCGAGTCTCTCGCAGGACGGCCGACGCCCCAGGGATCCCCGTGCCCCGTCGCGACGACCTAAACACCATTCTCATCCTGGGCTCCGGGCCGATTGTCATCGGCCAGGCCTGCGAGTTCGACTATTCCGGGACCCAAGCGGTGCGCGCCCTCAAGGAGGAGGGCTACCGGGTCGTATTGGTGAATTCGAACCCGGCCACGATCATGACCGATCCCGATCTGGCGGATCGAACCTACATCGAACCGATCACGGCCGAGTGGGTGGAGAAAGTCATCGAGCGTGAGAAGCCCGACGCGCTCCTGCCCACCATGGGTGGCCAGACCGCACTCAATGTCGCGATGGACCTCCATCACGCGGGCATCCTCGAGAAGCATGGCGTCGAGCTCATCGGGGCGAACGAACGCTCCATCGAGATGGCCGAGGACCGCGAGAAGTTCACCGAGGCCATGCACCGGATCGGTCTCAAGGTCCCGACCGGCGGCTTCGCGCGCACGCTCGAAGAAGCGCTCGAGATCGTCGAGTCGACGGAGTACCCGGCGATCGTGCGACCGTCGTATACGCTCGGCGGAACCGGCGGCGGAATCGCCTACAACCGGGAGGAGTTCGAGGCCCAGGTTCGGAAGGGGCTCGACGCTTCGCCCATCACCGAGGTGCTCATCGACCGCTCCGTCATAGGGTGGAAGGAGTACGAGCTGGAGGTGGTGCGCGACTCGATCGACAACGTCATCATCGTCTGCTCGATCGAGAACGTGGACCCGATGGGCGTCCACACCGGGGACTCCATCACGGTAGCGCCGTCGCAGACGCTCACCGACGTCGAGTATCAAGAGATGCGGGACGCGGCGATCGCGATTATCCGGGAGATCGGCGTCGCGGCCGGCGGCTGCAACATCCAGTTCGCGGTGAACCCCGACGACGGGGAGCTTCTCGTCGTCGAGATGAACCCGCGCGTATCTCGCTCGTCCGCGCTCGCCTCGAAGGCGACCGGGTTTCCCATCGCCCGAGTCGGGGCCAAGCTCGCGGTCGGGTACCACCTGCACGAGCTCCCCAACGACATCACGAAGACGACGCCCGCCTCCTTCGAACCGGTCCTCGATTACGTCGTGGTCAAGATCCCGCGCTTCGCGTTCGAGAAGTTCGGGGACGTGGACGACACCCTCGGCGTACAGATGAAGGCCGTCGGGGAGACGATGGCCATCGGGCGTACCTTCCGTAGCGCTTGGCAGAAGGGCTTCCGAGGGCTCGAGACGGGGCGCCACGGGTGGGTGGTCGGATCCGACCTGAAAGAGGACGGACTCGGGGACGACGAACCGCGAACACTCATTGCCGCGATGAGGCGCCCGACGCCGAATCGACCCTTCCAGATCAAGCGCGCACTCGAAGCGGGCGTCACCGTCGAGGAGATCTTCGAGGCCACCAAGATCGATCGTTGGTTCCTCGATCAGCTCGTCCAGATTCTCGAGTGGGAGCGGCGCTACGCCGAAGCCGACGAGGTCACACCCGAACTCACGCGCGCGATGAAGCGCGAAGGGTTCAGCGACCTACAACTGGGCGCGCTGCGAGGGGAGGACGAGCAGGCCGTCCGCGCACGCCGTTGGGGTTGGAACATCCACGCCACGTTCAACGTCGTCGATACGTGCGCCGGGGAGTTTCCCGCGCAGACTCCGTACTACTATTCGTCGTACGAGGACGAAAGCGAGAGCGTGCGCTCGGACCGGGACAAGGTGGTGATCCTCGGGAGTGGACCGAACCGGATCGGGCAAGGAATCGAGTTCGACTACTGCTGTGTCCAAGCCGTGCTCGCGCTCCGCGAGGCGGGCTTCGAGACGATCATGATCAACTCGAATCCCGAGACGGTCTCGACCGACTTCGACGTGAGCGACAAGCTGTATTTCGAGTCGTTGACGCTCGAGGACGTGCTCGAGGTGCTACATCTCGAGAAGCCGAAGGGGATCATCGTGCAGCTCGGAGGACAGACGCCGCTCAAGCTCGCAGAGGCCCTCGAGGCGCACGGTGCGCCCGTACTGGGCACGTCGGTCGACGCGATCGATCGGGCGGAAGACCGCGATCGGTTCGACGAGGTATGCCGAAAGATCGGCGCTCGGACGCCCGAGAACGGAATCGCCACGAGCGAGGAGCAGGCGCTCCAAGTCGCGGCCCGAATCGGCTTCCCCGTCCTGGTGCGGCCGAGCTACGTGCTCGGCGGCCGCGCGATGCGCATCATCTACGACGAGCCGTCGCTCGAGCAGTATTTCGTGGACGCGGTGCGAGCTTCGCCGGACCATCCGGTCCTCATCGACCGCTTCCTCGAGGACGCGTTCGAGGCAGACGTCGACGCGCTCAGCGACGGGACGGATGTGGTGATCGGGGGCATCATGCAGCACATCGAAGACGCGGGCGTCCACTCCGGGGACTCGGCGTGCGTGCTGCCACCGTACCTCCTTTCAGCCGACGCACTCCACGAGATCCGCGCCCTGACGCGCAAGTTCGCGCTCGAGCTCGGCGTGCGCGGCCTCATGAACGTTCAGTACGCCATCCGCGACGGCATCGTCTACGTGCTCGAGGTCAACCCGAGGGCGTCCCGGACCATCCCCTTCGTGAGCAAGGCGACCGGGGTGCCGCTCGCGCGGCTCGCTTCGCGCATCATGGTCGGGGAGACGCTCGCCGACCTGGGGGTTCCCGAAGAGCCGCCAGTCCCCGGCGTCGCCGTGAAGGAGGCCGTCTTCCCGTTCAACCGCTTCGATGTCGATGTCCTGCTTGGTCCGGAAATGCGCTCCACCGGGGAGTGCATGGGCTTCGACGACTCCTTCGGCATGGCGTTCGCGAAGGCGCAGGTCTCGGCGGGAAACGTGCTTCCCGAGAAGGGCAAGGTCATCGTCACCGTGAACGATCGCGACCGCAACACGGTCACGCCCATGCTCAGGCGACTCCGCGACCTCGGGTTCGAGCTCCTGGCGACGAAGGGAACGCGCGAGGATCTGGCTCGGCTCGGGGTCCGGTCCGAGATGGTGTACAAGGTCGGGGAGGGCCGCCCCAACATCGTCGACCACATCGTGACGGGCGACATCGCGCTGCTCATCAACACCCCGCTGGGTAAGAAGTCGCAGTACGACGACTACGCCATGCGCCGCGCGGCCATCACCTACGGCGTCCCTTATCTGACGACCATGTCCGCGACGTCGGCCGCGGTCGACGCGCTGATCGCGCTCAAGGCACGCTCGAGGGAGGTGCGCTCGATCCAGGAGCGGATCGCAAGCCTGACCCCCGAGCTTGTGAGTCAGGCGTGAGACGACCGCGCGGCTCGGCCGGACAAAACGCTTGATCCGTCCGGTCGGGAGGCGAATACTGACCCACCGTGGATCCGCTCGTACGTGCTCGCCCGCCCCGTCGCACCCGCTCGAGGGGCGAAGATCGGCGGCAGGTGAGGTATTCTTCCCGACGGCACGGTCCGGCTCCGGCTCAAGAATCCAGCCGCCGTGACCTGGGAACGCCGGTGAATCCTTGAGCTCGCCGACCGGTTTCTACCTCCATCCCGCTTCCCCCCTCCACGACACGGGGTGGGGCCACCCCGAGCATCAGGGGCGACTCCGAGCGCTCGCCTCCACGGTCGGCAAAGACCTGCTCACCCTCCACGGGCACGTCGAGCAGCGGGCGGCGTCCGAAGCCACCGAGGAAGACCTGCTCCGCGTCCATTCCGCCCGCCAAGTGGCGGGGGTCCGCACCGTGTGTGCCCGGGCAGAGGCATCGGGTCGCGTCGAAGCGATCGACGCGGACACCAAGGTCTCGTCGGTTTCGTGGGAGGCGGCGATGGGGAGCGCGGGCGCGTCGATCGCCGCAGCGCGGGACGTCGTGGGGGGAGCGGTCGGCAACGCCTTCGTGGCGACGCGACCTCCCGGTCATCACGCTACGCCGGATCGGGCGATGGGTTTCTGCCTCTTCAACAACGTAGCCGTGACCGCGCGCTGGCTGCAGGCCGAATCAGCCGCGGAGAACGTGTTGATCGTCGACTGGGACGTCCACCACGGGAACGGTACGCAGGACGCCTTCTACGACGACCCGACGGTCTTCTTCCTCTCCCTGCACCAGGCGCCCCACTACCCGGGCACCGGCGCCTCGGGCGAAACGGGCCTCGACGATGGCGAGGGGTACACGCTCAACGTTCCGCTCCCGGCCGGCGTGCCGGTACACGAATACCGCGTCCACTTCGACCGAGCGCTCGACGCGGCGCTCGATCGGCTCATCCCCGATTTCGTGCTCGTATCGTCCGGATTCGACTGCATGGCGGGCGATCCGCTCGGAGGCTTCCTCCTGGAGCCGCACGACCTCTTCGAGATGACGCGGCGGGTGATGGATGTCGCGCGGCTGCACTGTGACGGTCGGTTGGTCGTGCTCCTCGAGGGAGGCTACGATCCGAAGCGCCTCGGCGAGGGTGCTGTCAGCGTGATTCGCGCGCTCGCGGGGTTGGAGACACCGACCCTGTAAGTCGCCGTTCCTCTGGAGGTTGCCCGATGGCGGGATCGGGCGCGCGTTGCCCTCGACGGCCACCTCCGTACCTTTCTCACCCATGCCATCCCACCAAGCCGGCCGCGAAGGACATACGTCCCTCGTGCCCTCGATGCTCGACCTGGTTCGGTTGAGTCGGAAGCGACTGTTTCCTCCGGGCGGCGCGGAGCTTTATCGGCAGATCGCCCTGCTCACCGACATGTCCCCCGGGCTCGAGGTGTTGGATGTGGCCTCCGGAAAGGGCGTCCCGCTCGAGTACTTCGTGAAGGAATTCGGGGTCACCGCGTCGGGAGTCGATATCGATCCGACCATGGTCGAGGAGGCCGACGAGTGGAGTCGCGAACTGGGCGCTGGGCAGCGCCTTCAGTTCCAGTCCGGCCGGTCCGACGCGCTCCCGTACCGCGACGAGATCTTCGACGTTGCCATCGGTGAGATCGGGCTTGCGAACCACTGTCACCCGAAGGACGCGATCCGAGAGCTCGTGCGCGTCACCAAGCCCGGCGGATTCATCGTTCTGGTGCAGCTCGTGTGGAAGGCACCGGTCGACGAAGAGCGACGCGCCGTCCTCTCCGAGCACCTGGGTGCACGGCCACTCATGGTGGTGGAGTGGAAGCGTCTCCTGCGGGAGGCTGGCGTCGAGGACGTGCACGTGGAGGACTGGTCCGACGAGGAGACGTCGTTTCGCCCGACGGTCGTGAAGCCGTTCCCGGATTTCGCCGAGATGTTCTCCCTCGGTGAGCGCATGTCGATTCTGCAGCGCGCGTGGAAGCGCTGGGGCTGGAGGGGGGTCAGCTCGGCGATCGCGCGCGAGAACGCGGTGCACAATCTGCTGACCGGAGAGCGGATCCTCGGGCTGGATCTGCTTCGCGGCCGCAAGGCGGGGGGGAAAGAAGCGCCCGAGGTCGCGCCGGCGGCGGTGGCGGAGCCCCGTCCGGCTTCGACCCCGTCGATCGAGGGGGAGACACCCGTCGGGGGGCGAGCCCCGAGCGACTCGGGCCAGGAAGTAGAGGGCGACACTCGAGAGGATCATGCCGACACCGTGGGCCTTCCTCTCTTCGGCGACGCGGACGAGACCCATGACGGCGACGAGCCCGCGACCACACCCCGGACGGATCGAGAGGAGAGCAGGGAATGAGCGAGCCGCTGCTGTGCACCCGCGAGGGCGTCGAACGGGTTCAGGCCGCGCTCCGTGAGCTCGAGCTCGACGGATGGCTACTCTACGAGTTTCATCACCTGAACCCAGTGCCCGTCGCCCTGCTCGGGCTCGGAAAGACGACGCGGCGTGCCTTCGTGTTGATTCCGGCAGCGGGGGAGCCCGTCGCGTTGATCCACGCCATCGAAGCCTCCTCGTGGCGGCATTGGCCCTTTCAGCGCCGATCGTATTCGGGTTGGAGAGACATGGAGGAGCAGATCGCCGAGCTCGTCGAGGGTCGGACCCGGCTGGCCATGGAAGTCTCACCTGGAGCCGCTGTTCCCACGCTCGATTACGTACCCGCGGGGATCGCCGGTGTCCTGCTTTCCCATGGCGTGGAGATCGCGAGCTCCGGAGATCTCGTGTCCGCGTTCCATTCGGTCGTTTCGGACGCGCAGCTCGAGAAGCATCGCCAGGCCGCGGTGATCGTGCGTGATACTGCGCGCGCGGCGTTCGAGCGCGCCGCCGACGCCATTCGCTCCGGTTCACCGACGACCGAGGGGGCACTGTCCGAGTGGATCGTATCGACGCTCCAGGCGCAGGGGCTGGTGGACCAGGTCTCGTGCATCGTGGCGATCGGACCGAAGGCGGCGGACTCGCACTACGCCCCCTTGGGGGATGGAGAGACCATCGACAGGGGCGACTTGCTGCTCATCGACCTGTGGGGTGCGTTCCAGGGCTCGGTCCCCGCGGATCAGACGTGGATGGGCGTCATGGCGCCCTCGGTTGACGATCGCACCCAGGAGATCTGGGAGGCGGTGCGCGACGCCCGAGACGCCGCGATCGACTTCCTCCGGAAACGACACGGTGCGGGCGAAGAGGTCCGTGGATTCGAAGTCGACGATGTCGCTCGCCAGCTTATCTCTGAGCGAGGTTACGGCACATACTTCGTGCACCGCACGGGACACTCTATCGACACCGACCTCCACGGGAGCGGGCCGAATCTCGACAACCTCGAGAGTCGCGATGATCGCCGACTGCTCCCGGGTGTGGCGTTCTCCGTGGAGCCGGGGATCTACATCGAGGACGACATCGGCATCCGGAGTGAGGTCAACGTCCACTGGGGTGAGGCCGGGCCGGAGGTCACGCCCTCGCAGCCTCAGCGCGAGATCTTCACGCTTCTCGACGAGTGAGCCGGGCGCACCCACGCGTCGACGTCGCGCTTCCGCTGCCGATCCACCGAACGTTCACCTATGAGGTTCGTGGCGTGGCCCCTCCGGTGGGGACCCGCGTCCTGGTGCCCTTCCGTCGCAAGGAGTGGATCGGTTGGGTCGTTGGGCCGGGGGAATCCGGTGCGATCGAAGGGCTCCGGCCCGTGCTTTCGGTACTCGACCAGGAGCCGACCGTCCCGCCGGACGTTCTCGACTTGTGTCGCTGGATGGCCGATTACTACGTCGCGCCGCTCGGTATCGCCTTGCGCGCTGCGCTGCCCGCGGTGCTTTCGGACGTCTCTCGTGACTACCTGACGCTGCGCGACCATGCTGCGGCCGACCTGCGCCCACGCGAGCGGCAGGTCGTCGCGTGGCTGGAGGGCCGAAATGGGCCGCAACGCGTCCAAACCCTCCGTCGTGCCCTCGGCATGGGGTCGGTGTGGCCGGAGATCCGGTCGCTCATGGATCGAGGGGTGATCTCCCACGAGACCGTGCCACCACCGCGACCATCCGTGAAGTCCCGCCGTATGGTCAGGATCGTGCGTCACCTGGAGGCGCTCGGGGAACGAGACGAGGTGTTCGGCCGTGCTCAGAGGCAGCTGGAGGCGTACAAGGTCCTCGAGGCGGCGGGTGGCTCCGTGGAACTGGCTCACCTGACCGGAACGGAAGGCTTCAGCCGGAGCGTCCTGACCGGGCTCGAGGTGAAGGGGCTGGTGGCGGTCGCCGACGAAGAGGAGATGCGGGATCCGTTCGTCGACATGCCCCCCGAGCCGCCGCCGGACCTGACGCCGACGCCCGACCAGCGGGTGGCCCTCGACGCCATGGTCGCCTCCTTGGATACGGGGCGCCCCACGCCGCACCTCCTTCAGGGGATCACCGGGTCGGGGAAGACCCTCGTGTATATCGAGCTCCTGCGGGAAGTGCTTCGCCGGGGGCGCACCGCGATTGTCCTCGTCCCGGAGATCTCGCTCACGCCCCAAACGGTCTCACGATTCCGGTCCCATTTCGGTGACGCCGTGGCGGTCCTCCACTCGGGGCTGTCGGACGGGGAACGGTACGACGCGTGGCGGGCCCTTCGGTCGGGCGATCGCAGCATCGCCGTGGGCGCCCGCTCCGCCCTGTTCGCCCCTCTCGAACGTATCGGCGCGGTCGTGGTCGACGAGGAGCACGACGGGAGCTACAAGCAGTCCGAGGCCCCCCGGTACCACGCTCGCGATCTCGCGGTGGTGCGGGCCCGGGCACACGGCGCGGTTTGTGTGTTGGGCAGCGCGACCCCCTCGCTGGAAAGCTGGCACAACGTCCGGAGCGGAAAATTCCTCCGCTCGGAACTGCCCGAGCGGGTGGGCGGAGGGCGCCTCCCGGATGTCCACGTCGTGGACCTCCGCAAAGAGCGGAAGCGAAAGGCTGCGCGCGAGGAGCGGGGCCGGGGCGTGCTCGCCGAGCCGTTGGTGAACGCCGTCGACGTACGGCTACGCAAGGAGGAGCAGGTGATCTTGCTCCTCAATCGCCGTGGCTATGCCTCCTTCGTGCAGTGCCGAGAGTGCGGCGAGGTCGAGCAGTGCGAGAACTGCTCGATCTCTCTGACCTATCATCGGCTCACGCAGCGGGTGATGTGCCACCATTGCCGCTTCGAGACGCCGGCGCCGCGGCGCTGCCTTCGCTGTGGTAGTGAGGATCTCTCGTATCGTGGGCTCGGGACCGAACAGGTAGAGCGCATCACTGCCGAGACGTTCCCTTCGGCCCGGATTGCACGCATGGACGTCGACACCACCTCCGGCAAGTGGGCGCATCAGCGCATTCTCGAACGGGTGGAGCGGCACGAAGTCGACATCTTGCTGGGAACGCAGATGATCGCGAAGGGGCTCGATTTCCCCCGAGTGACACTCGTCGGTGTCGTCAATGCCGACGTTGGCATGCATCTGCCGGACTTCCGGGCGAGCGAGCGGACGTTTCAGCTTCTCAGCCAGGTCGCCGGACGCGCGGGTCGCAGTGCGCTCGGTGGCGAGGTCTACATTCAGACCTCGCTCCCCGATCACTATGCGGTCCGTTCCGCCGTGTCGCACGACTTCGAGGCGTTCGCCGAGCGCGAGTTCGCGGAGCGAACGCGGCCACGATATCCCCCGCATGTACGCATGATCAACGTGGTCGTGAGTAGCCCAGATCAGCGCCTGGCGGTGCGGGCATCGGAGGAGGCGACGAAATGGCTGCGCGCGATTCCGGGTGCGGCGGGGCGCGCCTCCGACATCGACGCCGGCATCGTCGAGCTCGTCGGCCCGGCACCGGCGCCGATCGAACGGCTGCACGGTCGCTACAGGTGGCATTTCTTCCTGCGGAGCGGATCCCCCCGGGCATTGGGACGTGTCGCGCGTGCCCTGGGCGAACGGTTCCGGCCGCCGGCGGGTGACGTCCGGCTGGCGATCGACCGTGATCCGGTCGCGTTGCTCTGACGTGGCGCCCTGAGGGATTGAGCGCCCCCGGGTTTCGGCGTAGCTTCGGGTGAATGTACTCGATGCCTCGGTGAGGAGGTGATTGATCCTTTGAGCTGTCTGGCCCTGAACGCTTCCTTCGAGCCTCTCACGATCGTGCCCCCGCGACGGGCCGTGCGCCTCGTACTCGACGGTAAGGCCGAGGTGCTGGAGGAGGACGGTCAACGCTGTTTCCGTTCCGAGCGCCAAACCGTGCCTTGGCCGGCGGTCATCCGACTCGTGCGCTTCGTGCACGTACCTCGGCGCTTTCGCCGTCAGGTGACGAACACGTTCCTCTTCGCGCGTGACGATTACACCTGCCAGTACTGCGGTCGACACAAGCACGAGCTCCGGGGCCGTCAGTTCCTGACCCGGGACCACATTCTCCCTGTCTCACGGGGTGGGGACAACACGTGGGAGAACGTCGTCACCAGCTGCTCGCCGTGTAACAACCGAAAGGGCGGTCGCCTACCCTCAGAAGCCGGGCTGAGGCTGCTCTCGGAGCCCGGGGAGCCCAACCACGTGCATCTCACTTGGGTGGTTCGCCGCATCACGGACCCGCAAGCGAAGTACATCCGGATGTTCTACGGAGAAGACGCCCTGGAGGCCGTCGAGGCCTCGAGAGGCGCGCGTCAGTCCTCCAGCCAGGCGTAGGGGCGCTCGCAGATTTGTCCGTAGCCTCGGACCGTCCCGCGGCTCGTGAACTCCTTCCAGCAGATGATCCAACCGCGCACCGGGTCCTGGACCACCTCGTAGCTGAACCCTGGCTGCCCCGCGCGTTCCGCCAGGAAGCGCTGTAGGTAGGGAGGGAGGTTGGTGATGCCTTCGACTTCATGCGAAGTGGCGACGTCCGTCGCGACCGACGCTTCGATCGACGACTGGGAGAGCTTGAGCGCCCGGATCGCCTCCTCCACCGCAGTCTTCAGTTCGGTCAGATCTGGCGCGGAACCGGTTCGCCCTTTGATGCCCTTGACCAACGCGTCGGTGCCCGGAGCCAGAAGCTCGTCGCGCGCCCTCGCAAACTGACTGAGGATCTGCTCATGGAGGCGCAGGAGTTGGCGGTACTCCCGCTTCGCCTGTCGCTCCGTGTCGGTTCCGTCGGCCATGCTGCCTCGGATGGGGTGGGCCGCTATGATGGTTCTTTCGGCGCGAAGGTAATAAGGTGGCTTCGCTCCGGCCCTGCAACCACCTGATGGCGATGAGCGACTTCGACGATCGAGAAGGAGCCGACGGGCTATCCGCTCGACCGGGCGAGGAGCGGCTGCCGCCCGCGCGTCCCGAGCCCAGACCCGGTGAAGCGGAAGTGCGTCGGTCCGGCGCAGGGAGGAGCCGCCCGCCGAGGCCGGTGAAGCCCGGTGTGGAGGAGCGTCACAAGCCGACGCCGGTGCGAGCCACGGCCGTGGTCGAATCCCTCCCGGAGCCCGTCGATCCAGACCTGGATCACGCGACGATCGTGGTCGAGGGCCAGGAATGGGTCATCCGGGTCGTGGGTCGCGCCGGTGGCTCGGGGCTCTCCGCCACCCCGCTTCTCCTTCTGGGGTTCTGGCCCCGCGGGGATGCCGAACGAGCCCACGCGCGAGAGGCGTTGGTCGTTGCGCGGGCGTTGGCGGAGCTGTCAACCGAGCAGCTCGAGATGGCCTTCGGTGCTTCGGTCACGCCCACCACACCGCTCTCTCCGGCGGACCGAGTCCGCGAGGCCGCGCCCGGCCGGAAGCGCGGAGCGCGAAAGGGACGGGATGGGGCTCGATGAGGCGCCCCCTGGTGGTCTGCGAGCCCGCGTGCAGTTTCGGGTCGATGCGCGCCCGGCGCGTCGCTTCTACCTTCGCCTGGGAGTGGCCACGGGCGGCCAGGTCGGTCGGTCGCCCCACGCCGGAGCGATCGGGATGCCGATCCTTCAACACCTTTCAGCGGATCAGTGTCCTTTAGGATGTCCGACACACCGACGGATGGAGAGTTGGTTCGCCAGGCGCGAAACGGCAGCGAAGCTGCGTTCGGGCTCCTGGTGAAGCGGTACCAACGGCCGGCCTACGCGGTCGCTCTGTCCGTCACGGGTCGACACGAAGATGCGGAAGATGCGGCTCAGGAGTCGTTCTTGGTTGCGCTGTCCCGTTTGGAAGAGTGCAGAAGCCCGGACCGTTTCGGGGGATGGTTGATGACCATCGTCCGCAACCGGTCCAAGAATCTCATCCGTCGGGAGTCGCTGCGCGAGACGGACCAGGTTCCTCCGGGAGCCAGATCCAGGGCTCCAACGCCGGACAAGGTGACGGAGAACCTGGAGCTGAGAGAGTTGCTGCAAGGGGCTCTCGCGGTGCTGCCTGAAGTCCAACGGCA
Organism: Gemmatimonadota bacterium; assembly: GCA_029863525.1. Lineage (GTDB taxonomy): Bacteria > Gemmatimonadota > Gemmatimonadetes > Longimicrobiales > Gaopeijiaceae > UBA2589. The sequence continues at coordinate 12,482 of JAOTVL010000018.1, read as the reverse complement.
GATCGTATTGCTGCATGACTTGGAGGGCTGGAAACACAGAGAGATCGCGAAGAGACTGGATCTCCCGTCGGGGACCGTGCGGTCCCATCTCCACTTCGCGAGGAAGGCGCTGCGGCAAGCCTTGGAAGGCGAGCCCGGGGTGCCGGAAATATTAAGGAAAGCACTATGATGAACTGGTTGAGGAACGCCAAGGGCGAAGACGATGCGGGCCGGGACATGGTCGTGGCGCGGGCGCTCGAGTCGCTCGATCCGGCCAGCCAGGATCCGAACTACTGGTTCCGATTCCACCATCGCGTCATGGCCGGTGCGGGCAGAGAGCTCGCACGCCGTCGGCGAATGGTCGAACTCACGATCTCCGACGTGTTGGCGTCGTGGTCCCGGACCGTTGTCCCGACGGCGATGTTGGCTGCCGCGGTGGCGGCACTCATGCTCGTCCGCGCCGGATCGGGGACGGCGCTGGAGCCCGGTAGTGTCGCAGAGTTGCTGGTGACGGACATTCCGGCGTCGACGGCGTCGGCGCTCTTGGCCGATGACGCACCCGTGATCTTCGCGTCGCTGAACCCGGACGTCTTCTGATGGGACAGAGCAGTCGGACGCGTCTCCTGACCGCGGGCCTGCTCTTTTCGGTGTTCGGCGCGGGGGTTCTCCTTGGGCTCGCCGCCGACAGTGAGCTCGGTGCGAGCACCGCCGAAGAGGTCGCGGAAAACTCGGACACGACAGATCCGGATGAGGAGACGCCAAGAGCCGAACGACGTCGCCTTTATCACGAAGTCGGACCTAACGAATCTCAGCTCGCACGCATCGACTCCATCGTACGGGAGCATCGAGCACGCACCAACGCGCTCGACGAAGAGCTGAGTGCCGAGTACCGCACGGGTGCCCGGGCTATCCTTCTCGACACGCGGGAAGCGATCAAATCGGTGCTCACGGCTCAGCAGGCCGCCGAGTACCAGCGCCTCCTCGACGAGTTCGACGCGGAGCGCGCTACTGAACGCGAGAACGGTGACGAGAGGGACTGACTTTCGATGCACAATTCAACGCGGGCTCCGGCCCGCACCTCCGCCTGCCTCGCAGGCTGGCACCGCTGTGCTCCTGCGCCCGTAGGATTCCAGACGGCCACGGTTGGCTGCGCCGTCTGATCACGACGCGATACGACCACTCAATCGCTCGGGCGGGGCTGGCGGCGATTTTCGGGAGGGAGCTTTGAAAGACCAAGTCATCATCCGTACCCGCGGGCTCACCAAGCACTACGTGCTGGGTGCGGAAACGGTACGAGCCGTGCGTGGCGTCGACCTCGTGATCGAGCGCGGCGAATTCGTCGCGATCATGGGTCCGTCTGGTTCCGGAAAGTCGACGTTCATGAACATGATCGGGTGTTTGGACACGCCTACCGAAGGTGATTATTGGCTCAACGGCCAGCTCGTCAGCGACCTATCGGACGACCAGCTCGCCCGGGTGCGGAACCGGGAGATCGGCTTCGTCTTCCAGACGTTCAATCTCCTGCCCCGAGCCACGGCGCTGCACAACGTGGAGCTGCCCTTGATCTACGCTGGGGTCGGGAGCAAGGAACGTCAGCGACGCGCCCGGGAGAAGCTGGAGCTCGTCGGGCTCGGAGACCGGATGGGCCACAAGCCACCCGAGATGTCGGGCGGGCAAAGACAGCGAGTGGCGGTCGCGCGGGCGCTCGTGAACGAACCCGCGCTCCTCCTGGCTGACGAGCCGACGGGGAACCTCGACTCCGTGACGAGCCAGGACATCATGGCACAGCTCGAGCAGCTTAACGAAAGCGGCCAAACGATCCTCTTGGTTACGCATGAGCGCGACATCGCCCAGCACGCCAGGCGCCAGGTGCACCTCAAGGACGGCATGATCGAGCAGGATTTCCTCAACGAGCACGTGGAGACCAGGGCATGACCCACAAGAGATTCGGCTTCCTCCTCTCGGGCCTCGGGGTGTTGGCCCTCGCGGCCTGTCAGACCGGCGAGGCGGCCGAAGAGTCCGGCCCGAGATACCTGACGGCCGCGGCGTCACGCGGAAACCTGGAACTGAGCGCGGAAGCGACAGGGACGGTGGAGCCGGTACGCGAGGTCGAGGTGAAGTCGAAGGCGTCGGGCGAGATCCTCAGGCTCTTCGTCGACGTCGGTGACCAGGTCGAGCGCGGCGCGCTCCTCGCCGAGATCGACCCTCGCGACGTGGCGAACCGGTTCAATCAAACCGAGGCGGACTTGGCTGTGGCGACGGCGCAGCTCCAGATCGCCGAGGCACAGTTGGCGCGGCAGAGGCAGCTGCTCGAGGCGCAGGTCATTACGCAGGCGGAGTTCGAAAACTCCACGCTCTCCTTCGCGAACGCACAGGCTTCGCTCGTTCGCGCCCAGACGAGCCACGACCTTGCCCAACTTCAGCTCGCGGACGTGAGCATTCGTGCACCGATGGCGGGGACGATCATCCAGAAGAACGTCGAGGAGGGCGTGGTCATCCAGTCCGCCTCCTCGAACGTGTCAGGCGGGACGGCGCTCTTCGTGATGGCGAACCTCGACGAGATGCAGGTACGTACGCTCGTCGACGAGACCGACGTGGGCGACCTGAAGGCGGGACTCGCATCGTCGGTGCGGGTCGAGGCCTTCTCCGATCGCACCTTCGAAGGTGTGGTCGAGAAGATCGAGCCGCTCGCGACCGTCGAGCAGAACGTGACGATGTTTCCCGTCATCGTCTCCCTCGATAACCGGTCGGGGCTTCTCAAGCCGGGGATGAACGCCGAAGTCCAGATCTTCATCGACAGTGCGATCGATGTCGTGATCGTCCCCAACAACGCCGTGGTTCAAACGAGCGACGTTGGGCCGGCCGCGATGGCGCTCGGCCTCGAGGTCGAGGATTTGGACATGTCGCAGTTCATGGCCGGAGGACGAGGTGGCTTCGGCGCGCGCGGTGGAGCGCGCGGCGGCGGAGTTGGCCGGGCCGGAGCGGATGCATCCCCAACGGAGGGTCAGCAGGGTAGCCGCGAGGAGGCCGCTCGCCCCGGAGCGACGCCGGACGCGGAAGGTCGGGCACCGGGGGACGCCATGGCACGCGTTCAGGCTCTCCGGGCACAGGTTCAAGCCGGCGAGATTTCGCAGGACTCGCTGCGGACGGTGATGCAAGGCCTCAGGGGCACCGGGGGTGGAGGCAGAGGCGGCTTCCGCGGTCAGGCCGCGGGAGGTGGCGACGCAGCCGGCTCCGTGCGTGAAACACGACCGGCGGCGGTGTTCGTTCTTGGCGCGAACGGTGTTCCGGAGCCGCGGCTCGTTCAACTCGGAATCGGCGACTGGGACAGCGTCGAGATCGTGAGCGGTCTGGAAGGCGACGAGACGTTGGTGGTGGTCGGACCCGCGCAGCTCCAGGCCCAGCAGGATGCCTTCCTGGAGCAGATGAGGTCACGCATGGGAGGCGGAAGTCCGTTCGGCGGTGGGGGCGGCGGCCCTCGGGGCCGATAGGGGTCGACCTCATGCTTCTCTTCGAGATCATCATGGTGGCCATGGGTGCAGTGCGTGCCAACGTGCTTCGCTCGGCGCTCACCACGCTCGGTATCGTCATCGGCATCGCGGCGGTGATCACGATGGTCGCGTTGGGTGAGGGCGCCCAGCAACGCGTTCAGGAAGAGATCAACCGCATGGGGACCAGCATCCTCACGATTCGTCCCGGTCAGCAGATGTGGGGCGGTGTTTCACGCGGCGACGCTCAGCTTTCGATCGACGACGCGATCGCGCTCCGTGCAGAGTCCAATGGGCTGCTCCGCGTCTCGCCCGAGCAACAGAGCCGCATGCAGGTCACGTACGGCCGGTGGAACTCGAACACCCAGATCATGGGAGTGTGGCCCGAGTATTTCGAGATGTACGGCCACGAGCTGCAGTCCGGTCGCTGGTTCGACCAGGGCGAGGTGCAGGGGAGACGGCGCCTCGCGGTGCTCGGGGCCAACTTGCCCGAAACGCTGGGCGACACCCCGCCCGAGCTCCTCGTGGGTGCGAACATCCAGATTCGCGGCATCATCTTCGAGGTGATCGGGATCCTCGAGGAGAAGGGGGACGCGGCCTGGGTGCGCCCCGACGACCAGATCTTCATTCCCCAGTCGACCGCTCAGTATCGGGTCATGGGGGGACGCGACCGCCTGAACTCGATCTACGCGGCCACCGAGACGCCCGACGAGCTCGACGTGGGGTTCGCGGAGATCGACCGCATCATGCGCCGGGAGCACAGGATCAAAGTCGGAGAGGACGCGGATTTCAACGTACGCAACTCGGCCGACCTCTTGGAGACCCGAAACGAGGCGAACAGGACGTTCGCGCTGCTGCTCGCCGGCATCGCCGCGATCAGTCTCCTGGTCGGCGGCATCGGGATCATGAACATCATGCTGGTTTCCGTCACCGAGCGGACGAGGGAGATCGGTATTCGAAAGGCGCTGGGGGCCACGAAGCGGGCCATCATGACCCAGTTCTTGGTCGAGGCGCTCTTCTTGTGCACGCTCGGAGGACTCCTCGGCGTGGCCGCTGGCTATGCCGCGTCCGAGGCCGTAACCCGGCTCGCCGAATGGGACACGTCGGTGGCTCCGGAGGCGGTGATCACCGCGATCGTCTTCTCCGCCGCGGTCGGGCTCTTCTTCGGTCTCTGGCCTGCCCGGCGGGCCGCGATCCTCGATCCGATCGACGCACTCCGGTACGAATAGCCCGGAGCCTGCCGGCTCTCCTCGGGCGCGTTTTACCGCCTCAAGAGGACCTGACGACTCGCCCCCTGACGGATCAGGGTGAGCGGCAGCGCATCGTCGGCTCGCGACACCCCGAGGCGCAGGTCCTCGACCGAGCGGATCACCACCTGGTCGATCCGTGTGATGACGTCGCCAGGAACCAGGCCTGCGATCGCGGCCGGTGTACCGGGCGCGACGTCCGTGACGAGAACCCCATTCGTGACTTCGAAGTATTCTGCGAGCTCGGGGCGGAGATCGATCACCTCGGCACCCGCGACTCGATTCCGACCGAGCAGGTAGGGCGTTAGAGGTCTGAACTCGCCCGCGATCGCAGGTCGCTCGTCGTTTTCGTTTCCGATCGCCGGTGCGGGCGCCAAGCCATACTCGAAGCCGGCCGTCGCGCGCGCCGCTTCGGCCATCGCGGTCATCAGTTGTACGCTCCGATCGGATGCCCGCTCCAGCTCGGAGCGCAAGCCGCGAAGCTGCGAGTCCGCGGTGACGCGCCGATCCCGGGCGCCGAAGCGAAGGCGTAGGTCCCTCTCTCGTTCACCGATACGGTCCTCGATCTCCACGACGAGGCGATTGAGCTCGACCATCTCCCGCTGAAGCGAGTCGTGTGCTTCTCCGCGGAAGACGAAGAACTCGAAAGGCGTCCGCACCACCCGGTCGGACTCGCCCGAGACACCGGTCACCCGCGGCACGCCCTGGGTGGGGCGGAACGCCCGCACTCGGAAGTTCCCGCCTTCGGCCTGGGTCAGTTCCACTCGCATCGAGTCCATGGAGCGGGACCACGTCTCGACCAGGGAATCCGCTTCCATCGAGATCTCGACACGACGACTCGGATAGAAACCACTCGGGCGCGGCGCGGCGTGCAGGCGGAGCATGCGGCGTTGCCCGTCTCGCTCGATCTCGATCACGACCTCGTCCCCGGTCCGCAGCTGCAAGATCTCCGAGAGCGACGCCAGTTCTTCGGGTCGCCGCACTTCGTTGATGGCGAGAACCCGGTCTCCGGCTCGGAGACCGGCCGCCTGCGCGGGACTCCCGGCGCTCACGTCGGTGATCAGGATCACGGGTGCGCGTTCCCGCCGGTTACCGGTCAATTCGAAGGATACGCCGATCCAGCCCCGCTCGGCTCGTTGCCGTGTCGACTGCTCCTGTGCGTCCAGCCCGGGCACAGAAACCGCGTGCGTGGCCGAGGCTAGTGCCGCGACGAGCAGCGTCCGCCCTGCGGAGCGGGCGACCCGTCCCGGGGCTGGTCGCGTCGTGCGGCGGCCGGTCGACATCAGAACCAATTGTCCTGACCCGACGACACCAGCCTCAGCGCGGCGTCGCGTTCCGCCAGCGCGGAGGCGAGAAATCCGTTGAGGAAGAGGTCACCCGGGGCCTGACGAACCGCCGCCTGGCTGACCGCGACCAGATGCTCGAGCGCGGCCACCCGGCTGATCGGGTCGCCGCCGCCCAGATCTTCGCCGCCGTCTTGGGCGAGCAACTCTCGGTAGCGCGAAACCGCGCTTACGTAGTTCTCCTCGGCGGACCGAACCGCATTCGCCGCCTCCTGCACGCTGGCGATGCGGTCAGCGCCGTAGAACGGACCCACGGGACCAAGCGCGCCCGAATTCGCCATGGCGACTCCGGTGCCCGTGCCTCCCAGGAAGAGGAGCACGGCCGCGGCGGCTTTCATCCACGTGGGTGTCCGCGCGAGCCCGAGAGCGCGGAACAGTCCCGGGTCCCGCACCAAACCCTCCGACCTGAGACGAGCCTCGATGGCGAACCAATCGCCCTTCGGCGGCAAGATCTCCGGGAGGGAGCCGAGTGCCCTCGTCTGCGCCCGCAATTCCTCGAGTTCGGACGAGCACGCGTCGCACGTGGCGACGTGTCCGGCCTCTTCGGCCGTGGGTCGTTCGTCGACGAGCCTAGCCAATGCTTCGAGGCTCAGATGCTCCATGTTTCTGCTCCGTGTTCCTGCGCCGCGCCGTCGAGATCGGCGAGCATCGCTCGCATCTTGGCGCGCGCCTTCGATAGCTGTGATTTGGACGTCCCCGCGGTCACGCCGAGGACGTCTCCGATTTCCTCGTGTGTATAGCCCTCCACATCGTGGAGGATGAGCACCTGCCGCATTCCTTGTGGTAGCCCGTCGAGGGCGTCCTCCAGTCTCTGCTGCAAGAGAGCGTCCCGGTGCTTTGGTGCGATCGGCACTTCGTCCGGTGCCGGGCCCTCTCGCTTGCGTCGCGTTTCGGCCTTGCGGAGCGCCTGGAGCGCCGCGTTCACCGCAATGCGGTGGAGCCATGTCGAGAAGCGGGAATCTCCCCTGAACGAAGGCAAGGCCCGGATCGCGCGGATCCACGCTTCTTGGGCGTAGTCCTGCGCCAGGTCGTCGTCGCCGGCGATCCGACGGACGACGGCGTACACCCGGGGCGCGTACCGGTCGTACAGCGCTCGGATCGCCGCCGCGTCTCCGTCGGCCGCGAGCCGGATGAGCCGGTGTTCGGGGCTGGTCAACGCATCAGTGCTCATGTCACCCGTTCGACGCCGGTCGGGGGGGAAGGGTTGCCTTGGCGGGATCCTTGTGCGCTGGCCGCCAGATGGGGCGCACTGTAGGCTGCTGCTCCTACACGGGAGCGCGGTTCGGTGTTCGCGATCCGCTCCGGCACCGAAGACCCAGCAGTTGACGAGGATCGATGATCGAAGCGGGTGGCTCCGGGCGGCCGGCGGCGGGATCGGGGAGGGTCCCCGGCGCCCGCACGGCGGGCGCGTTCATCGCCGTAGTCGCCGGCCTCTTCTTCATGGGTGCCATTGTCCTGCAGGCTGCTCTGGGAGAGCCCGGGCTGTTGGCGGCCGAATGGCTCCTTCTCTTCGTGCCGTCGGCCCTTTTTGTTCTCGTGACGCGGGTCGACCCGATCGAGACGTTGTCGCTACGGCGGCCACGCTCGCGGAACGTCTTGGGAGCGTCGGTCCTCGCGGCCGGCGCGCTGCCCCTGATTTGGGTCGTCGCTTGGCTTCAGACCTTTGTTTTGCCGGTGCCGGTCGACGTGCTAGAGGGGCTGGAGCAGCTGGTGACCGCGGACTCACCCACCCGACTTCTCTGGCTTCTGCTGATGCTCGCGGTGACTCCGGCAATCTGCGAGGAGCTGGTGTTTCGGGGAGTCTTGCTGGGTAGCACGAAGACGTTGACACCCTGGCGCGCGATTCTACTCAACGGCGTCGTATTCGGTGCGTTTCATCTTTCGCTCTCGACCGTGGTGCGTTTCCTCCCGACCGCCGTGTTGGGCTGTCTGATCGCCTGGGCCGTGTGGCATGTCGGATCGATCTGGATCGGCGTCGTCATGCACCTCGTCAATAACGCGTCGATCGTGTTTCTCGCCTCGACTCCGGCGATCGCCGAGAGCTTCGCGGACCCTGGGGCGCCACCTCCGTTGGCCGCCGTCGTTGTGGGTGGCATCGCGTTTGCCGCGGGACTTCGTATACTCTTGCCAACGCTGCCTCTCGAACGAGGCGACACCGGAACCTCCACCCTCGATCCATGAGCCATACCACCGTTCTCGCCGGGGCCACACATCTCGAGTGCACGGGCACCGGCGAGACCTTCGAGAGCGAACAGCTCATCGGTCTTTCCACCGTGGGGAAGCCGTTGTTCGCGCGGTACGACCTCGACGCCATCGAGGGCTTCGACATGGCGACGGTGGCGACGCGCCGAGCCGATTTGTGGCGCTACGCCGAAGTGCTGCCCGTGCGGGATCCGAAGGCGCGCATCTCCTTGGGAGAAGGATGGACGCCGCTCATCGACGCGCCCCGCACTGCCGCCCGCCTCGGTGTCCGAAGAGTCTGGATCAAGGACGAGGGACAGAACCCGACCGGCAGCTTCAAGGCGCGCGGGCTCTGTCTCGCGGTCTCGCGAGCCCTCGAGCTCGGCGCCGAGGAGCTCGCCATTCCCTCCGCTGGCAATGCCGGGAGCGCGGCCGCGGCGTACGGCGCGGCCGCGGGCCTGCCGGTGCACGTGGTGGTGCCGTCCGACACGCCTGCTCCGATTCTCGAGGAGATCACGGCACTCGGCGCCGACCTCCAGCTCTTGGACGGGCTCATCAGCGACTGCGGGAGAGTCGTGCGACAGGGGGTCGAAGAGCACGGCTGGTTCGACCTGTCGACGCTCAAGGAGCCGTACCGCGTCGAGGGGAAGAAGACGATGGGATACGAGCTCGCCGAGCAGCTCGGCGGGCGGCTACCGGACGCGATCGTGTATCCGACAGGAGGGGGCACCGGGCTCATCGGGATGTGGAAAGCGTTCGACGAGATGGAGCGACTGGGCTGGATCGGCTCCGACCGGCCGAAGATGTTCACGGTACAAGCTACGGGCTGCGCGCCGATGGTTCGGGCCTGGCAAGAGGGTCACGAGCACGCGGAGACCTGGCAGGGCGCACAGACGTACGCGTCCGGCCTGCGGGTTCCAGGAGCGGTCGGAGACTTCCTTATCCTGCGGGCGTTGCGTGAGTCCGGCGGCGGTGCGGTCGCGGTCTCCGACCACGTCATGGCCGATTGGGTCGCGAAGCTCGGGATCGACACGGGGATCTTCACGGCCCCGGAGGGTGGCGCGACTGCGGCGGCCGTCCCCATGCTGATGGAGATGGGCCTCATCGATGAACAGGACGAGGTCGTCCTATTCAACACTGGGAGCGGGCTCAAATACGTGGGGATGACCCCGATCGACTGATCGCATGATCGCTTTCTTCTGGTTGGTTTTCGGTATCGGATTCGCCGCGCTCATGGTGGCGGCAGGGGTCACGCTGCGTGCGCGCCGCCGTGACGCGTTCGGCGGAGCTCCGGTGGTCGACGACGACTTGATCGAGCAGATCATCCAACGAGGGGAAGTCTTCATCGAGGAGGACGAGCCGCTGGACCTCGATGAGATCGAGCAGGAGGAAGAGCGCTTCTGGTCCGAGCGTTGGGACGAGCCGAGCGGCGACTGGTGAAACACCGCAGGTCCGAAGCCGGTTCTTCCGACCCGGCCCGTTCAACTGCGGTAGCGGTAATACACCTCGGGAAGCGGCACCAGACGCCGATTCAGGGGCAGGTCGTCCTCAGGGTCCGAGCGGCGTACCCAGAGGCCCCGATTGACGTTGAGCAGGGCGCCGACGGCGTGAGGGCCGTCAATGACCCATTCGACGCCGACCGGCGCTCGGAACACGACCGCGAAGCCGGGTCTCTCTTCACCGCTCCACGACGTCACGGTCCACAGGCCGGCTCCCATGACCGGTCGCGCCGCGCCCGCGCCAAAGTAGTGTTTCGCCACCACGGAGAGGCTCAGATCCCGAAACGACCACGTGCCCAGCCCGATATCGAGACTTCGGCTGTCCCTGAAGAGCTCGACCGTGAGGGCCACCGTGCTGATGCCCCCGAACGAGACGCCGAATCGGACCCCGTCTCCGGCACCCGGCGCCTGCGCTGCCGCGGAGGCCGGTACTCCGAGGAGCACCGGCGCTCCGAGCGCGAGCATGAGCAAAAGTGTGCGCTCGTATCGTGCCATCGGCCGTGGGAATCGCTTCACGTGGATTCGGGAACGTCGTCCCAGCGTGGGGTGGGGTGCACTGGTGGTGACCATTCGGGGATGAGCCGCCGGAGTATAGGCAGCGCACGGAGGTGGGTCTACGTGCTGCTGGGGCTCGCGGTGCTTTCAGCGTGCGCTGCACCCGACAGACCGGGCCGGCCCAGGGGGATCCCTCCCGCGGCGCTTTCACTGTTGCGCCCCGACTCGGTGCGGACCGCCACGATTTATCCGGGCGTGAGCTACCACTACCTGTGGTCGCCTCGTGGTCCCTGGGGCGTGCATGTGGTCGAGGCGGGCATCCGTGGGCGGTGCGACCTCGCCTTCGAGGTTTTGCGACCGACGGTGCGGTGGGGTGGAGGACAAGGCCGGGCGCGGGTCTCGGAAATGGTAGAGGACACGGGACCGACCGTGCTTGCCGCGGTGAACGGGGACTTCTTCACTCCTCAGGGCGCGCCTCTGGGAGTCGAGGTCGTCGACGGGGTGGTCGGTTCGTGGACCGCCCGCCCGAGCTTCGCGTGGCGTGCGGGTGCGGATCCCTGGATGGGCACCGCCGTGTCCGACGGAAGGGCCGTTTTGTTCGGGTGGCCCGTGGACCGCCGCCGGGGCGACGGTGAGACCGAAGCGATCGGTGGCTTCCCCGATCTCATCGACCGGGGCCGAAGGGTCGGCGACCTGGAGGTCGACGGGCGACCGTCCTTCGCCGCCGCGAGGCATCCGAGAACCGCGGTGGGGTTCGACGATGCCGACGGCACCGTCTGGCTCGTGGTGGTCGACGGGCGTCAGACCCCGTATTCGGCCGGGATGACGCTGCCCGAGCTCGCGTCTCTCTTCGAGGCTCTCGGGGTGGAAGAGGCGCTGAACCTGGATGGGGGCGGGTCGAGCGCGTTGGTCCTCGCGTCAGGGACGATGAACCGCCCCTCGGACGTCACCGGCGAACGGCCTGTCGTGAACGCACTGGCGCTCGTTCGAAAGCCCTCCGGCTGTCGGTTCTGAGTCGGCTCAACCGCCCCAGGTGACGCCTAGCCCCACGCGGTACGTGCGGCCGGGGCCCGGCTCGAAATAGCGGCTTCCGAAGGCATTGGGCACGACCGACGCGGTGTATTCGTAATCCGTCAGGTTCGAGATCCCGATGAAGGGGCTGACCCCCACGTTTCCGAAGCGAACCGCGTCCGCACCGACGGTGAGGTCCATCAGGAAGTACGGCGACGCACGAGCGAGGTTCGCGTCGTCGACCGGAACACGGTCCTGCCAAAGACCGCGCAGCTCGACGAAGCCGAGCCCCGGGGTGTAATTGACGACGCCGTCGATTCTCCTGGGTGCGAGCCCCGGAATCCGGTTGCCGTCGAAGCGGGCGTCGTCGGTGCGGAAGAGGACGTATTCGGCATTGATGCGCGTGTACGCGATGCGGACCGACGCGTCGGGCGTAACGCGGCCGTCGAGGGAGACTTCCCAACCCATGTACGACGAGCGGCCCGCGTTGCGGTAATACGTGCGACCGGGATCGGTCTCGACCTCGAACGGCACGAGCCCGTTGGTCAATTCGGTTGAGAAGATCGACGCTTCGACGGAACCGAGGGAATTCCGGCCACGAAATCCAGCTTCGAGGGTGAGGCTCACCTGAGGCTCGAGGAACGGGTTGAATCCGCCGGAGCCGGCCCGACTGTTCGCGAGCTCGGTGGTGGTCGGCGTCTCGAACGCGCGCGACAGCGAGCCGAACAGTTCGACCCGGTCCACCGGCTTGAACACGACGCCGATAGACGGGTTGAACGAGGGCATGGTGCGTGAGCCCGAATCGTCGGGATCGCCCGCCGCGATGAACCGATCAGAGACGGAAAAGCCGACGTTGTCGAAGCGGAATCCCGCGAGGATCGAGATCGCGTCACCCGAGTCCAACCGCGCTTGCCCGAAGAAGGCGAGAGCACGCACCCGCTCGTCCTGGTCGAGAATCAGCGCTCCAGGATCCCCTCCGTCGTTGTCGAAGTTCTTACGGTCGTCGTCCTGGATCTCCGCCTCCCCGCCCGCGCGCCACTGGAAGGAGCCGTTGCTCATGCCGAAACCCCCGCCGATGGTTCCGCGAACCCCGCCCGCGTTGCGTTTCAGGTCGACGACCCGCCCCGGAATCGGATTGAAGAGCTCGCGCCGGATGCCCCACGTGGCGACCTCGAGAGCGGTCGAGCCAAAGGTGCCCTCCCACGTGGCTCCGATCTGGCCCTGTCGGACCTCCTTGCG
>JAOTVL010000129.1 GCA_029863525.1 Gemmatimonadota bacterium | reverse complement strand
GCGGACGAGAGTATGTGCGTAGCACTGACTGCCCGAATCCCGGTCGACCTCCTGGGTCGACTCAACCGTCGACACGATGTGACCATCCGGGAGGTGGCGTAGTGCTCGGGACGATTGCGGTCGTTGGAAGTGGCATCGGCGCGCTGGACCTCGCCGAGGAGTTGGGCGGCTCGGGTGACGTCGGGCGCGTCGTCGTGTATGGTCGACAGAAGACCGGACCAGCGCATACGGTCTTCGCCCGTGACCTCGCCGAGTACGTCTTCGGTATCCAGCCCTTGGCTAGCGACACTTCGGCGGTGCTGATCGCCGTGCCGGACGAGGCGGTCCCGGAGGTCGGGCTCGCGATCGCCGCGCTCGGACCGGCTCCCGCGGGCTGCGCCGCCTTTCACCTTTCGGGCGTGCTCCCGACCGAAGCGCTCGGTGCGCTCCACGGCCCTGGATACGCGCTCGGTGCCTTCCATCCCTTGGGTGCGTCCAGCCGCCCCTCGGAGGGTTCCATCCGCGTCGGCGGTGGGTACGTCGCGGTGACGGGTTCGCCCGCTGCCGTGTCGATGGCTCGCCGCCTGACCGACGCGTTGGACGCTGAGGTTCTCGAGGTCCCGGCTGCTCGGCGGCCCCTCGTGCACGCGGCGGCGGTCCTCGCGGGTGCCTACATGCGTCCGCTTCTCTCGCTGTCTTCGCGCCTCATGGAGCGAGCTGGTGTCGCCTCTGGCGAAGCGATGCCGGCGCTGCTCTCCCTGGCACGGAGCGCGTTGGACCGGGTCGAGGAGGGACGGACGTCTTCCACGCCCGCGAACCCGATCGAGGACGGAGACGTGGAAACGCTCGCGCTCCATCTCAGGGCGCTCGATCCGGACGACCAGAAGCTCTACGCGCTCTTTGCCCGGGAGATCGCACGACTCGAAGAGCACCGCCTCGAACCCGAGACGCTCGAGGCCATCCACGACGTACTGGCCAAATACACGGCCCTGGAGCCCTCGAGCATCATATGAGCGAGATGCGTCTCTTCGTAAACATCGACCATGTCGCCACGGTGCGCCAAGCGCGGCGCGCCGACGAGCCCGACCCGGTACGGGCTGCGGTCTTGGTCGAGCTGGGTGGAGCCGACGGAATCACAGTGCATCTCCGAGAGGACCGGCGGCACATCCAGGATCGGGACGTGCGCCTGCTCGCGGAGACGATCCGCACCCCCATGAACCTCGAGCTTGCCGCCTCGTCGGAGATCCTCGAGTTGACCTGCGCGTTGAAACCAATGCAGGCGACGCTCGTGCCGGAGAAGAGGGAGGAGGTCACGACCGAGGGTGGCTTGGCCCTCTCCACGGATGCGCAGCGAAGTTCCACGGCGGAGGCCGTGCGCCGACTCATCGACGCCGGCGTCCGGACGTCTCTCTTCATCGATCCGGAGGAGGACGCCGTGCGCGCGTCCGCCGACCTGGGTGTGGATGCCATCGAGCTCCACACCGGCGAGTACGCGAACACTTCGGGTGCCGACAGGAAGGGCCAGCTCGCGCGGCTCGTTCGGGCCGCCGAGCTGGGACGGGCCGTCGGCCTCGATGTGCATGCCGGTCACGGCCTCACGTACGAGAACGTCTGGCCCATCGCGGCGATCCCGGAGTTGGAGGAACTGAATATCGGGCATTCGATCGTCGCACGCGCGCTGTTCACCGGTCTCGAGGCCGCGGTTCGCGAGATGACCGAGATCATTCGGAGAGCCCGAGCGTGAAGCACTGGGGAAAAGCACTGTTCGGCATGGCGGTCACGGTGTTCCTGCTTTGGTGGGTGCTCAAGGACGTCGAATACCGCGGGGTGCTGCGCGACATTGCCGGGGGCGATTTCTGGCTGCTCGGAGCATCGGTCGTCGTGGCGACCCTCGGGTTCCTGATTCGGGCGCTCCGCTGGAAGGTCCTGTTGACCCCTGTCCGAGAGGATACGTCGCTGCGGTCGCGGTTCGCGGGAGTGTCGATCGGGTTCATGGCGAACAACGTGCTACCGGCCCGGGTGGGCGAGTTCGCACGCGCCTTCGCGCTCAGCCGACTCGAGCCGATTCCGGCCACGGCCGTGTTCGGCACCCTCGTGGTCGAGCGATTCATGGACGGCGTCATCCTCTTGCTCTTCCTCGTGATCCCGGTGCTGACACCGGGCTTTCCGGCGGCCGACGTCCTTCAGACCGGGTGGGGACTCGCGACGCTCCGATTCGGGGGCGCGCTCGTGGTAGGGATCCTGGGGCTCTTGGTGGCGATGGCCGCCTTCCCCGGCCAGTTCGTGGCGATCGCGGAGCGGTTCGCGCTGATCCTGCCCGAGCATCCGCGGGCGCTCGTGCTCGGTGCCCTCGGAGGCCTGCTCGATTCCATCGGGATCATGCGGGAGCCTCGGCTTCTCCTGGCGGCATTCGCCTGGTCGCTCTTCTTCTGGACCTGGCACGGGGTCTCGTTCTGGCTCGGCATGCTGGCGTTCGGTATCGACACGGGCTTCGTGTCGGCCCTCTTCACCGAGGCGGTCGTGGGCTTCGGGGTCGCGGTCCCGTCAGCGCCGGGCTTCTTCGGCACCTTCCATGCGGCCGCCGAGTTCGCGCTCACCAACGTCTACGGGGTGCCAGAGACCCAGTCACTGGCGTTCGCCTTCGCGTACCATTTCGGGGGCTGGATCCCCATTACGCTCATCGGACTCTGGTTCGCCTGGAAGCTAGGGCTCTCGTTGGGAGACCTCGGTCACGCCGACGAGGAGATCGAGGCGCAAGGGAAGGAGCTGGAGGAGGTCATCCTGGAAGTGGTTGACGGGGACCCGGGCGGTCCGGTCGAACGGGCGTCGGCCGCCGCCGAGGGCGTGGCCGAGGATCGATGAGGGTCGAGGTCGAGGCTCCGGCCAAGATCAATCTCTTCCTGCGTGTCTTGGATCGACGTCCGGATGGCTTCCACGAGATCGACACCGTATTTCAGGCGGTCTCGCTCGCCGATCGCGTCGTCGTGTCGGTCGACGCGTCGCGACCCTCTTCCATTGCGCTCGAGGTGGACGGTCCCGACCTAGGGGCCCCGGAGTCGAATCTGGCGTACCGGGCCGTCGACGCGTTTCGTCGTGGGGTCGGCGTCGACGGCGCCATTCGCGTCGAGCTCACGAAACGGATTCCTGCGGGTGCCGGGTTGGGGGGTGGATCCTCCGACGCGGCGGCGGTTCTGAAGTGTCTGGCTCACGCGACGGGCTTCGACGATCCCGCATTTCTCCGGTCGCTGGGAGGGCAACTCGGCTCGGATGTCCCGTTCTTCCTCGGGGCGTCCCCCCTGGCGCGCGGAAGAGGGCGGGGGGAGCAGCTGACTGGGCTCGAACCCCTGAGCGAGGTCCACCTGGTGCTGGCGCTCCCGGCCGTCCACGTGGCGACCGGGCCCGCGTATTCGGCGTTGGCAGCGCACCGCCACGGTGCGGCCGCCACCCGGGCATCCGCCGAGGAGCCCGGCCCCGCGTGGCCCTCCTCCTGGGACGAGGTGAGCGCGAGGGCGGTCAACGATTTCGAGGCTGTGATCCTCGGCCGACACGAGGAGATCGCCAGGGCTCACGAAACTCTGCGGGCGGAGGGCGCCGATCCGGTCCTCCTGTCGGGGAGCGGCGCAGCGGTCTTCGGTGGGTTCGGCGACGCGAGTTCCGCGGAGCACGCCGCGTTGGTGCTCGAAGCTCGATGCGGATGGCCCTTCGTCGCCGTGACTACCCTCCGC
This sequence comes from Gemmatimonadota bacterium, assembly GCA_029863525.1. Lineage (GTDB taxonomy): Bacteria > Gemmatimonadota > Gemmatimonadetes > Longimicrobiales > Gaopeijiaceae > UBA2589. The sequence goes on along the minus strand of JAOTVL010000129.1, from coordinate 6,159 downwards.
GACATGCCCGCGGTCGGGTCGCATGGGCTCTGAGCGGAAGCGATCCGTCGCAAGCCCTCACACGCACTCTGCCGCCTTTATTAGGTTCTGCGAGAGGGTCGGCCGACTATTCCGGTGGGCCTCAACGTTTGGCCCGTCGTCTAATGGCAGGACACCGGTCTTTGGAACCGGCGGTGGTGGTTCGAATCCACCCGGGCCAACTCATTCGCGCGCCCGATTCGGGGCTCCCGTGAATTCGGCCTACCGGGCCGAGTCAGGGACCGTCGACCGGAAAGCCGGTCCCGATTCTTCTCGCCGTCTCACCCAGCGCGCGGCTTCTGGGCGCGCTGAGCACGCCGTGAGCCAGACCGGGCGGGCGATCCGGGCGAGCCTGAGAGTCGCCCTGTTCGCGGCGGCGCTCTGGGTCGTCGCCACGGTCGGTGCGAACGGTCAGACCGTCGTGGGCGGGCTCGACACGACCGCGGTCGTGCCCGATCCCGCAGACATCGTCAGCGTGGCCCGGGCCGCGCAGTCGCGCTTCGAGCGACGACGCATCCGGCTCCTCCCTCTGAGCTACGAGCCGTTCGGGGGTTCGTGCGACGAAGTCGTCGGCCGCATCTGTACGACCTACGGCGAGGGCGAGTGGTACCCTCAGCCGGAGCGACCCGAGATCATCGCACTTCGTTCGGAGCTCCTCGCCGAGCTCGACTCCCTGCAGCGACTCGCACCCGATGCGGCCTGGATTCTGGGTCAGCGAGCGTGGTACCGGGCCGAGGGAGGCGATTGGGACGGGGCGATCACGACCGCTCGAGGGTGCGGCGACGCCGGGAATCGCCGGGGCGGGGCCGTGGACCGTTGGTGGTGCCACGCTTTGGAGGGCTTCGGGCTTCACGGCGCGGGGCGGTACGTCGAATCGGAGGCGGCGTTTCAGCGGGCGCTCGTATTGATGGATGACGAGCGTGCTCGGCGGTGGCGAGTGCCTCGGTGGCCGGTGGACGCCAAGGCGCGTGACCTCATCGACGGCGCGCAGGACGGTGAGACACGGGCCGCGGTGGTCGATCGGCTCTGGGCGCTCGGCGACCCACTTTACCTGGTCGAGGGAAACGACAGGCTGACCGCGCACTACGCGCGCTGGACCGTGACCGAGCTCCGGGAGCGGGCCCGGAATCCGTTCAGGCTCTCGTGGGCCGACGACCTCTCCGAGCTGACGGTCCGGCACGGCTGGCAGGTGGGTTGGGAACGGGCACCCGCCCGCGACTTCAGCACGGTGGATCACGTCATCGGACACCAGCACCCGCTTGGACGGGACTATCTCCCGAGCGGCGAAACCCTCCAAGTCCCGGAGTCGGGTCCGCCCGAGTCTTTTCGGCCGAACATGCGGCGCCCTCGAAGCCTGTATGCACCGGGGTACGCCCCGGTTCTCCTGCCGATGGACGCCCAGATCGGCGTGTTCCCACGCGTCGATGGAGTCGTCGTGCTCTCCGGTCATCGCCTGCCTCCGGACACCACGTTCCATGCCGGCCACGACCATCCCGTTCCGTGGCTCGACCCGGGAGACCAGGCCGGGATGCCCGACCGTCTGGGGCTCTTTGCCCTCGATCTGACGTCGGGCCGAATCGGGGGCGTGACTCGCAGCGGGCGGACGGACGGTGCGTCGAGGCTTCACCTCGCCGAGGGCCGGTACGTGCTCTCTGCGGAGAGTTGGAGCCCGTCTCGTCGACGTGCGGGGCGGACTCGGGTCGGCCTGGAGGCGCGGGCCGTCGTGCCGGACATCGCCTCGGTGTCGGACCTCGTGCTGCTCCGCACCGCCGAGAGCGAGCCGGAGACGCTGGACGAAGCCATCGATCTTCTTCTGCCGACGCTCGAGGTGCCTGCGGGCCGACCATTCGGACTGGCCTGGGAGGTCGGGGGCCTGGGGTTCAGATCGGAGTCGTTGGCCTTCGCCCTGTCGATCGAGCGGACCGATCGAGGCGTCCTCTCTCGCGTCGGTGACTTTCTGGGTCTGAGCAGCCCTCCGACACCCCTCGACCTGTCCTGGGAGGAGCCCGGACCCGGGCGACCCGGACCGCTGTTTCGGTCGCTCACCGTCGAAGTGCCGGATCTCCAGGAAGGTCGATACGAGATCCGCCTGATACTGCGAACGCCAGAACGTTCGGACGTGGTGGCGGTACGTCGCTTCGACGTCGTGCCGCCAACCTAGGTGGCCTCCGAAGATCGCGTTGACCCTTTGCGGCGTCCTATCTAGGTTTCCAGGCTGTCCTTCGCTCGTCACCGAGACTCCACGAAACCCCGATTCATGGACGACACTTACAGAAGGGGACCCCTCCTCCTGCTCGCGGGCCGCGCGAACCATCCGCTGGCGGTGGAGATCGGGGAGATCATCGGGAAGTCCCCGGACGGCGCGACGATTCGGCAGTTCGCCGACGAAGAGATCTTCGTTCGCATCGATCGCAACGCTCGGGGCCGCGACGTCTTCATCGTGCAAGCGACGAACGCCCCGGCGGAGAACATCATGGAGCTGTTGCTCCTCATCGACGCCGCCCGGCGAGCGTCCGCTGCGCGTGTGACCGCCGTCATCCCCTATTTCGGCTATGGGCGGCAAGACCGGAAGGACCAGCCCAGAGTGGCGATCGGCGCGAAGCTCGTGGCCAACCTGATCGTCGCGGCCGGCGCCGATCGGGTCATCTCGATCGACTTCCACCAACACCAGATACAAGGCTTCTTCGACATCCCGGTGGACCACCTCTATGCGGCGCCGGTCATCACCAAGTACTTCCGAACGAAGAACTTCGAGGACCTCGTGGTCGTCGCGCCCGATGTGGGCTCTGCGAAGATGGCCCGGGGCTTCAGCAAGCGGCTCAGCGCGACCTTCGCGATCATCGACAAGCGTCGTGCCGAGGCGAACAAGTCCGAGGTGCTGAACGTGGTCGGAGAAGTCGAGGGAAGGACGTGCCTCCTGGTCGACGACATGGTCGACACGGCGGGTACGCTCACGAACGCGGTGCAGGCGTTGAAAGACCGGGGCGCGAAGGAGGTCTACGCCGCAGCAACCCACGCCTTGTTGTCGGGCAAGGCGGTCGAGCGGCTGCGGGCCTCGCCGCTCGAGGAAATGGTGGTCACCAATACGATCGCCATCCCCGACGAGAAGCGCTTCGACAAATTATGCGTTCTCTCCGTGGCCGATCTTCTGGCGAAGGCGATCGACCACGTGCACTCGAACGAGTCGGTGAGCCAGCTCTTCGAGATGCTACCAGACGACTGAGCGCCAGACGCGTTTCAGAGACCAACGACTGAGGGAAAGGGCCCCGGGATCGCCCGGGGGCCGACAATCAGGAGACACGGACATGACGACACAGACAGCGAGACTGAAGGCCGAGCCCCGCGAGGGCACCGGCAAAGGCGCGGCGCGCAAGCTCCGTCAGGCGGGTAAGGTCCCCGCGGTGGTGTACGGCGCCGACGCCGAGACGATTCACATCACGCTCGACACACTCGAGGCAGGCCACCTGTTCCGGCGGATCTCGGTCGACAACACGATCGTGGAGATCGAAGTCGAAGCCGAGAAGGAGCCGATCCAGACCCTGGTGCGCGAGATCCAGACGCACCCGTGGAAGGCGAGCCTCCTGCACATCGACTTCTACCGAATCCAGGCGGGGGTGGCCGTCGACGTCGACGTCCCCGTCGAGCTGGTCGGTACGCCGATCGGGGTGAAGATGGAGGGCGGCGTGCTCGAGCAGGTCATTCACGACATCTCGCTGCGCTGCATCCCCTCGTTGATCCCGGAGGTCATCGAGGTCGACGTCAGCGGTCTGGAGATCAACGACGTCCTCCACGTGTCCGATCTGACGTTCGACGAGGGCATCGAGGTGACTGTGTCGCTCGATCAGACGATCTGTGCGGTCTCGATCCCGAGGGCAGAAATCGAGGCGGTCGCCGAGAAGGAAGAGGGAGTCGAAGAGGCAGTGGCCGAGGGAGAAGCCGGTGCCGAGGCCGAGGGTGGAGACGGTGGTGGGGACGGGGACGAGGGCTGAGACGCTCGCTGATCGCACCACGGCATGAAGGTCGTGATCGGGCTCGGAAACCCCGGGCCCGACTACGACGCCACCCGGCACAATGTCGGGTGGTGGGTCATCGACCGGCTCGCGTACGACTGGGACTTCGGCCCCTTCGTGCGATCCGGTCGAGCGTCGATGAGTGACGGGACCGTGGACGGCGTCGACGTTCGACTGATGAAGCCGACTACGTACATGAACCGGAGTGGGCAGGCGCTGCGTGGCCTGACGGACGTCGAGGACTTCGACCCCCGCGAAGATCTGCTGGTCATCGTGGACGACGCGTCTCTCGACGTCGGACGGGTGCGTTTTCGACCCGAGGGTGGAGCAGGGGGCCACAACGGCCTGAAGTCCATTGCAGGCGCGTTGCAGTCGAACGACTACGCTCGTTTGCGCATCGGCGTCGGTCGCAAGCCCGACGAGCACGATCTATCGGATTGGGTGCTCTCGCCCATGCCCGAGGAGGACGAGGACGAGGTGATTCGGCTCCTTCCGGAGCTGACCCGGGCCGTAGAGGTCTGGGTCGAAGAGGGAGTCGAAGCGGCGATGAACCGTTTCAATCGATAAACGACCACACGACGAACCAAGGAAAGACAGACTCGATGAACTTCGTCGATTTGACTGGATACGCCTGGCTGCTGGGCCTCGTTGGCCTCGCGGTGGCGGGTGGCATCTACGGGTACGTGAAGAGGCAGGACCCCGGCAACGAGACCATGGTGGACATCGGGGAGCAGATCCACGATGGCGCGATGGCGTTCCTCCGCACGGAGTACTCCGTCCTCGCCGTGTTCGTGGTGATCGTCGCGGTGCTGCTGAGCTTCGCGATCGGCACGACCTCGGCGGTCGCCTATGTCTTCGGAGCCTTGAGCTCCGTCGCGGCCGGCTTCGCGGGTATGAAGGCAGCGACGCGCGCGAACACACGCACCTCGGCGGCCGCCAACCAAGTGGGTCAGGGCAAGGCACTGCGCGTGGCGTTCTTCGGCGGCGCGGTCATGGGCCTCGCGGTCGCGGCCCTGGGAATGTTGGGGCTGGGCGTGCTCTACTTCGTTTTCGGTGCGCAGGCGAGCAGCCTCTCGGAGTTCACTAACTTCGCGGAAATCGTCTCCGGCTTCGCGATGGGCGCGAGCTCGATCGCGCTCTTCGCTCGTGTAGGCGGAGGCATCTACACCAAGGCCGCGGACGTCGGCGCCGACCTGGTCGGCAAGGTCGAGGCGGGCATTCCGGAGGACGACCCCCGGAACCCAGCCACGATCGCGGACAACGTGGGCGACAACGTCGGGGACGTCGCCGGCATGGGGGCGGACATCTTCGAGTCGTACGTGGGCTCGATGGTCGCGACCATCGCGATCGGCGCGACCGCTCCGGCAATGGTCGAGCATCGCGCGGCAGCGGTGGCGCTCCCGATCCTCACCGTCATGGTGGGGCTGGTCGCGTCGCTGATTGGCATCGGGGCGATGAAGACCCTCGAAAAGCGTGATCCGTCCCATGCCCTGCACGGGACGACGTGGATCGCAGGAGGACTCTTTCTGGGCGCTATGTACTTCGTCGTCCAGAACCTGGGCATCACGTTCGCCGACCCGCAGTCGGGTCGGATCTACCCGGTCATCGGACCGTGGGTCGCGATCCTCGCCGGTACTCTAGCCGGGGTATTGATCGGCATGGTCACGCAGTACTACACGGCTGCCGGACCGGTGGACAAGATCGCGGCGTCGAGTCAGACGGGCGCGGCCACGAACATCATCACCGGCCTCGCGGTCGGTATGGAGTCGACGGTCATCCCGGTCATCCTCATCTGCGTGTCGATCGGTGTCGCGTTCACGTTCTCCGGACTCTACGGCATCGGCATCGCCGCCGTGGGCATGCTCGCGACGGTCGGCGTCACCATGTCCGTGGACGCGTACGGCCCCATCGCGGACAACGCGGGCGGCATCAGTGAGATGAGTGGTCTTGGACCAGAGACGCGAGCGATCACCGATTCGCTGGACGCCATCGGAAACACCACGGCGGCGATCGGTAAGGGGTTCGCGATCGGCTCGGCGGCGCTCACCGCGCTGGCACTCTTCTCCGCCTATTCGTCGAAGGTGGGACTGCAGGAGACGGGCATCGACATCGTCGACCCCGTGGTGGTCAT
>JAOTVL010000017.1 GCA_029863525.1 Gemmatimonadota bacterium | reverse complement strand
ACATCCAGGATTCATCGCGCGCGGCTACAACATCGTCATCAGGAAGACGTGGGACAGGAGCGTGAACGGGTCCGCGAATATCCTGAGCAGTGACGTCTTGGACAGTACCGACCTGTCGCTCGGGGGTGATGGATTCGCGCCAGCGGGAGGAGCGTGACGTCAGCCCACTCGCACCACCAACTTCCCGACGCTCTCCCTGGACTCCATGAATCGATGGGCTTCAGGGAGCTCCTCGAAAGCGAAGACCCGACCGACGACCGGCCGCAGACCGTGCCGAGCGGTGAACGTTGTGAGCGCCGACCAGATGCTCATCATCCGTTCCTCGTCGGGCAGCAGATACCCGATGTGCGTCGCCAGCACCCCGATCGACGCCTCGGCGGCGTGTTTGATGTCGAGCCGCGGCGCTCCTCGCCAGGCCCGCCACCAGGAGAGTGGATTCCAAAGCGAGTAGTCGAGGCCTGCGTAGCCCACGACGACCAGACGTCCGAAGTGGTCCAAGCGCGAAAGACACACATCGAAGACCTCGCCCCCAACGACCTCGAGAACCACGTCGAGCCGGCCGTCGGGTGCAGCCTCGGCGAGACGCGTCTCGAACCCGGGCGAGCCGTAGCTCGCCGTCGAGGCCGCGCCCAACGACGCGACCGTGCCGAGCTTCTCGTCGCTTCCGGCCATGCCGACCACATGGCACCCGTGCGCGGCCGCGATCTGCACGGCCGCGGTCCCGACGCCCCCGGCGGCCGCCGTGATGCCGACTCGATCGCCCGGCCGGAGCCGCGCCATCTCCATGAGCGCCACCCAAGCAGTCATGAAGTTCACGCCGAACGCGGCATTCTCGTCGAGGGAGAAACCCTGAATCGAGCGAAGAGCGCGTCGCGAAGGGAGCGCGATGCGCTCGGCGTAGGCACCGAATTGCATGCCACAGAGCACGACCTCGCCGATCCGGGCGGGCGATATGCCGGCCCCGACCTCCACGATCGTCCCGACCGCCTCCATGCCCGGCACGTAGGGTCGTTTCGGTGCCCAACCGTAGAGCCCCTTCCGGGACAGAACCTCCGCATAGTTGACCCCGATGGCGTCTACCTCGACGATCACTTCGCCGGCTGCCGGCACCGGTGACGGCACGTGGGTGAGCTGGAGCACCTCGGGTGCGCCCGTTCGGGTTAGCCTCCAGGCACGCATGTCATTCGACTCCTCTTGAGCAACGGAACTGGAGCATTGCCTGAGACGGTACGATATGAGTTTCCTCTTTGCGCTCGACAGTCTGTGACGACGGAGTCCAACCGCTCGATGTTCCTCGCCTCACGCGTAGCAGGCGGTGGTGCGATTCCCTCGCTCGTACTCGCCGCCCTCCTCTGCCTGTCGGCGCTCACGTTTCCGGCCGCGGGTCAGGAGCAGGACGATGGCGAGCGCCGGTGGTGGAACCTCGGGACGGAAGCCTCGGAGCATGATCGCCTCATCTTGGGAATGTGGACGATCCACATCAACCACATGGATGAAGGCTGGAGCAACAACGGGGCCGTCGTGGCAATCCATCGGGGCTTCTATGGGGCGACTTTTCGCACGACTCACGGTCCCCGGGCGATCTCGTTCGGAGTGGAACGGTCATGGGCGACCGGCACGGCTGAGAGCCTGGGGGGCATGTTGGGATTTCGCGCCGGCCTCGTATACGGCTACGACGGACGACTGGGCTGGGTCGCCGAGAAGACCCCAGTGCTCCCTTTTATCCAGCCGCTCGTGCATTTTCGTGCGGAACGCGTATCCGTCGATTTGACTTATACATGGGTGGTCATCTCCATCGCCGCCAGCGTTCATTTCTGATGGGGTTTTCACCGGCGCGGAGGGACCATGGAGTCGTGGATACCGAGGCTGTTGTGGTTGGCCCGTATCGGGCTTCTGTCAGCCCTGGGCTTCTCCCTGTTCGTCTTTCTGGTTCAGCGGTGGCTGGCCTATCCCGGAGTCTTCCGGCAAGCGCCGCGCCGTGAGGCCACGGCGCCCAGGGGGGTGGAGCAGCGCTGGCTCGCACTCCCCTCCGGCAGCGTCGAAGCTTGGCTCTTTCCCGCCGAAGGACCCGGGCCGCGTCCAGCGGTCATCTTCGCGCACGGGAACGGAGAGCTGATCGACGATTGGCGTGGCGAGATGTCGGACCTCGCGAACCATGGGCTCGTCGTCTTGGCAGTCGAGTTTCCCGGTTACGGCTTCTCGCAGGGAAAGCCGTCACGGGCGACGATTCAGGAGACCTTCTCAGCGGCGTTCGACAGTCTACGCGCAGATGGGCGAGTCGACCCGGATCGGATCGTGGCATACGGCCGGTCCATGGGAGGCGGCGCTGCCGGCGACCTCGCTTTGAACCGTCCAGTCGCAGCCCTCGTGCTGCAATCGACCTTCAGCTCTGCGATGGCGGTGGCGCGCTCGATGCTCGTGCCCGGACTGCTCGTCAGGGACCGGTTCGACAATCTCGCGGCCGTGCGCCGTTACGACGGCCCGGTCTTGTTGATGCACGGTCTGCGTGACGACGTCGTACCGTTCGCTCACGCGGAAGCGATCGCAGCCGCACGGGCGGGCCTCCAGATCACCCGGATCGATTGTGCACACAATGACTGTGCTGGGGCATGGCCCGAGATTAGGGGCCACCTGTTGGCGTTTCTCGAGCGCGAGGGGGTTGTCGAGCCCCGGCCCCTGAGCGCGCCCGACGTATGATCAACGACCCACCGAGAATCACAAGGAGATCACGATGCTTGATGAGACGACACGCCGCGGCTTCGTAGGCGGCACGGCCGCCGCAGCGATCGGCCTGGCTCTTCCCCGCCACCTCGGCGCAGCCACGGCGTCCCGAGCCCCCCAGGTCAGCCCCGAAGCGAGGCTCCGGGAGTTGGGAATCGAGCTGCCCTCTACGCCCCGTCCAGTGGCCACGTACGTGCCAGCGGTGACGGTGGGGAACGTGTTGTACGTGGCGGGGCATACGCCACGGCTCCCAGACACGTCACCCGGTTTTCAGGGCAAGGTCGGGGCGGACTTCACGGTGGACGACGGCCGCGCGGCGGCCCGGCAGGTCGGTCTGAATGTACTCGCCACCATTCGCGGGCATCTGGGGAGCTTGGACCGCGTCTCCCGGTTGATCCGGACGTTCGGGATGGTGAACTGTGCGCCCGACTTCGGTCAGCAGCCGCAGGTCATCAACGGCTTCAGCGACTTCATCGTCGAAATCTTCGGCGAGGAAGCCGGAAAGGGCACGCGCGCGGCGGTCGGCATGAGCTCACTCCCTTCCGGAATGGCCGTGGAGATCGAGACGTACTGGGAAATCCGCACATGATCTGACTCGCCGGGTCAGCGTGTTCCGGGCGGCCTCAACTCGTTCCACCTGCGAACGAAAGCAACCGCCGCGGTGACCATGGCCTCGGTGTCGAGGCGCCCTCGCTCGGCCGTCCCTTCGGCCGGGTCGCGTACGCCCCATACGCCGGTGCTCGACATCTCGGCAGCCGAGGTTCTCTTACCCGTCGCCGCGTCCTTGAGCCCCTCGGCGAGGAAGACCGCGAGCGCCGTCGGATCGCCGGATATGACCGATGGCAGCATCGCTTCCATGTGCGCCGGGAGCGTCAGCTCGGCCGGAACCGCGGCGTCGAGATCGACGAGCCGGGGAATGAGGTACAGCGAGCTCGAGGTCTCGCCGGTTCCGCCGTGGCGATCGAACATCGGCGGCTGCGGATCTGGTTCCACGGTAGTGCGCGGTCTGAACGGCCCGAGCACCGCTCCGAGATCGACCGCGATACCCTCGGTTTCCTGATTGATGCGGTCGACGATGAATCGGGTGATGGCGGCGTTGCCCCCATGCGCGTTCATGATGAGGAAGCGTTTGAAACCGTGCCGCATGAGGCTCTTGGCCGCCTCCACGTAGACCTCTTGAATCAGCGGCGACGGCAACGTCACCGTGCCTTCGAAGCCCATGTGGTAGGGCGACTGCCCTGGGAGCAGAATCGGCGCGACGAGGACATCGACCTGCTGCGCGATGAGCTTCGCGCGCTCCACTCCGTTCAGGTAGTCGGTGCCGATCGGCAGGTGCAAGCCGTGCTGCTCGAGCGACGCCACGGGAATGATCACCATATCCGAACGGGTGAGCAGATCCTGGACCTCCGGGACGGTCATGTGAGGGAGGTAGTTGCGGACCTTCTGCACCGGCGGCAACGGGGACTCCTGGGCAGCGACCGGCATCCACGTCGGCAGGACGAGCGAGAGCCCCACGAGCGTAAGCCCAAGGCGCGGGAGCCCCCACACCCTCGCCCCGGCGACCCCGCGTGCGACGCCGCTCACGAGATCCCGTTCGCCTCTTTCCAGGCGTCGTATCTCATGCGGAGCGTGCGAACCGGATTGGCGTCCTCCGTCGGCAGCGTGTTGGTCGGCACCACCATCAGGTACAGGGAATAGTCTCCGTCGTTGTAGGGAGCTTCCATCGACTCCGGATGGTCGGCAGCGAAGTCGCCGAGAGCGTCGTCTGGATCCGCGGCGAGGAGGTAGGAAACGTGCGCGGTCTTGCCGTTGCACGGCGCGGCTTCGGGAAGCGGCTCCGACTCACACGTGCACCTACGGTCGCCACCACGAGCGTCGGCAACCTCCATGGCCAACATGACCCGGTCGACGATGTCACCCGGTCCGTGCTGCATGATCGTCGCGGCCGCCGTTAGCGCCTCCTCGGTGGCAATGATGTTGCCCTGCACCGACCAGATGATGCCGTCGTCCGATTCTCCTTGGAGATCCATCGACACGGCGCCGTTGCCCTCTCCGGAACGGCCCGCGGTGCGACCCTGCATGTCGATGATGCCGAATTGGCGGCGCTCGATGTTCGGGTCGGCCTCGAGCAGACGAATGATCTGGGATGGATCGGTGCCACGAACGAGTTCGCCATAGATGAGCTTCTGGTTCTCGTGTGTCCGGTCCACGCCGGCCTGAGCGGCCGCCACACCCACGCCCGGCACGACGATCGCCTGCAGGAGCTTGAGTTGGTTCGGTGCGGTGGCCGCGCACGTCGCCGAGGAGATCACTATCCTTCCCGTCGCCCGATCGATCGCGATGATCGACCAGGTGGCCGAGGCCGACGCCGGTACCAGCAGGAGAATGACCAAAGCCATCGAGGCGATTCGTTTCACGGTTCCCCCTACCCGGTGCGGGTGTAGTCACGGAGTCGCTGAAGCTGTGCTTCCTTGCCCAGCACGATCATCACGTCCCCGGACGAGAGCTTCGTGGCGGGGCCGGGATTGTAAATCTGCGCGGCACTCCCTGTCGATGACTGCAGGGCGATAACCACGAGTCCGGTGTGCTCGGGAATCGACGCCTCGCCGAGCGACTTGCCCACGAGTGGGGAGTCCTCGGGGATCGTGGCCTCCTCCAATCGGAGGTCCATTCCGGGTCCCACGATCGCGCTGTCCAGAAAGCTGACCACATGCGGTCGCAGCAACGTAGACGCCATCCTGATGCCGCCGGTGAGCGTCGGGGAGATCACGTGGTCGGCACCGGCTCGCTTGAGCTGCCGCATCGATTGCTCGTTGTACGCGCGTGCCACGGTGGTGAGCGTCGGGTTCAGCTCACGCGCCGTGAGACAGACCAGCAGATTGTCACCATCGTCCGCAAGGCAGGCCGCGAGTCCCCTCGCGGTCCCGATCTGTGCCTCGTCGAGCGCTCGCTCGGTCGTGGCGTCGGCGCACAGAATCAACAGATCGGGATCCTCTTCCTCGAGTGCCTGCGCCCGGTCGGCGTCGACCTCGACGACCACCACCGGTTTGCCCGCTCGCCTCATTTCGGAAAGCACCATTCGGCCGACACGGCCAGCTCCACAGATGACGTAGTGTCCTTCGATCTCTCCGAGTTGCTCCATCTTGAGGCGCCTCCTGAGAACGCCACCCAGATCCAATTCGACGATGAGCGCTGTAATGAGGGCCCACCAGATGCCCAAACCGGTCACCCCGAGCGCGATCACGACCAGGGTAAATGTCCGGCCAGGGGGGCTCAAAGGGTGCACCTCCATGAAACCCACGGACGTGACGGTGGTGACGGCCATGTACAGAGACTCGAACCACCCCCAACCCTCGATGAGGTGATACCCGACGGTCGCAATGAGGAAGAGAATCGCGAAATACGCCGTGGCCCCGGCGAAACGGCGGACGAAGGGCTGAATGGTCTCTGCGAAGGAAAGCGCGGAGTGGATCGTGACGTTCCGCGATCTAGCCGTCGTCACTGGCTCCCCGCTCGGCCGCATCGTTCGTCACGGCCGGCTGACGAGAGGCTTGAGGCATCAGACGGACCTCCATGGGACCGGTCAGCTGATCGAGCACGGGTGCGATCGACGAGAGCGTGTTGGCGAGGCGGCGATTGGCTTCCTCGATGGCGGCCATGTTCTGCTCGAGCCTAGCCGTCGTGCCCATCACGTTTTGGCCGAGATCATTCACGTTCTGCCCCAGGTCATTCACGTTGTGCCCGAGCTGCTCCATGGTCTCGTTCACCGACTCGATGGACACCTCCATGCCCCGGCTGATCCTGGCGGAAGCCTCGTTGAGACTCTGTAGGCCGCGGCGGACCGTATACGTGAACTCGTCCATTTCCGTCGATAGGGTTTCGAGATGACTCCGCACCAGCTCGTCGATCTCGTTCATCGACGGGCCCTGCTGGACGACCGGCGGAGCGGCCGTGACGACTTCCTGACGCTCAGCGGACGCTTCCGCCATCACCTGCAGGCCGAGCTCCTCCAGCCTGGTGATGAAGCGCTCCTCTCGACCCTGCACGGTCGAGCTGACGACGTTCGCCACCAGACCCGCGAGCAAGCCGAGGAGGGTCGTGTCGAAGGCGAACGAGAGGCCCGATGCCACATTCCCGAGCTCCTGTGTGACGGCGTCGATCTCGTCGATGCTCACGTTCGTCGTCAGGAAGTCGGAGAAGCCTCCGACAGCCAGACTGATGCCCAGCACGGTACCGATGAAGCCTAGAATCGGCATGGCCCAGATGAACAGCTTCACGGCCCGATAGCTGGAGGCCGCCGAGTCCGCATCCACATCCGTCTGGTGTCGAACCAGCTCGTGTGCGCGCTGCGCGTCGACGGTGTGGAGGTGTCGGAGCAGCCAGAGCATGCGACGTCCCACGGGTCGGGCGAGCAGGCCCCGATCCCAGGTCCTCAGACGCTGCAGCGTCGCCAGACTCGGCTCCTGAGAGACGTACGCAGGGAGCTGCTTGACCTCTCTGCGGCTGAAGTCGCGCTCGTTGGCAAGCGCCGTGCGCAGCTTCAAGAGCAGATCCGTGAGCGTCCAGATGAACACGAACGCGATGAGCGCCGGTACAATGCCCATGAACCAGCCGCCCGCCGGCCGGAAAAGCCGGAAGAAGTACGAGTCCGTAGGGATCGTCGTGTTCAGCAGCTGCTGCATGACGAGGCTCAGCAGCAACGCAGTGACCACCGGCAGTACGCCGGCTGTGCCGGAGATGGTCGGCCGGCGGACCGGGGGACGCACAGGCCCTGGTACGCCCGCCACAGGTGGGACCGTCCCCGGCGGCGGCTGCGCGGGCGCCGAAGCCTCCACGCGTACCTTCGCGGACCGGTCTTCGCCTCCCGCGTCCGACGTCAGCTCCACGCCGCACTCGTCGCAGGTCGTCTGATCGGGCGCCGTGGTGGCGCCGCATCTCGGGCATTGGCCCATCACGAACCTCCAGGTGTGTCCGGCCCGCGCCGGTGTGCAGGGGGTGTCATCGCTCAGGCTTCACCAGCGCGGAGGTCTTGGAACGAAGCAAATCGGTCGGCGACCCGCCCGCCAACGTATGCGTGAAGGGAAACTCTATCGTCTTGGGACTCCATAAGACGGTGAAGCCGTCGTCGAGCGCCATATCCCGAGCCCTCCGAAACTCGGACACGCCCGAGCTATCGACCTCGAAGGAGATCCAGTGGTCGTCGGGATCGAGATCGGCGAGGAGGGCCGCGAAACGCGACGAGCGGTTCAGTTGATGGAGGCTGTCCCCGACCGCACCATCTCGCATGTCGACCACCAGCGCGAGCGTCCGGAGAGGATCGCCGAACACGGCGAAGCGGTCGTCATAGCTGAGCGAGTACTCGAAATAGCGGTCGGATGTCGGACGTGCGTTCGCCTGTGCCACGAAGACTGGGACGTCGTCGGAGCCGACGATCGAGAAGCCGCTGAGGAGCTGATTCAGCGGCTGGCGCGCGTCGAGGGGCCGAACGGTCCCGCTCTCGGCGATCACGATCACGGCCTCGGTGCCGGGAAGTGCACCCCGGTTCACCGGGATCGGTGCCTCGTACGCGGCGGAGCCCAACTCCAGAACCGTATAGATCACCAAGAAAAGCATCACGCCCACAAGACAGGAAAGGATGTCCATGAGCGAGTCGAGGTCGAGAAGCCCCGAGCGGTCGCGCTGCCGTGGCGGCCGATACATCGGCCTATCGCACCTGGAGGCGTCGGAGGTCCTGATCGATCGGCTCGGGGACGACGTCGACGCCCAAGAGCTCCAGATAGCCGCGAACCTCTGGCAGCGTCCTGAAGCCGCTCGGGCGAACCAAGAGAATCACGAAACGGTTACCGTCGAGCGACGCCGCCGACAGTTCCCGCCCAACGGGCGAGCCGGCGAGCACGGTGAAGATGTAGTTGTATGTCTGGTCGAACGTCGGAATGCTGCGGAGATCCTGGTCGAACACGACGCTCTCCTCGGAGGGCAGGAGCGTCAACTCGGCACCGTCCCACTCGATCCACGTCGGGAGACGGCCTCCCATGGATCCTGCGTAGTCGTCGCTGATGTACTCGACGGCCCGGTCGGCACCGAGCGAGACGACCGCCACGGTCGCGAGAACGAACACCATCACGCCGAGGGTGCACGCGAGGATGTTGAACATGGGGAAGAGTGACACCCCCTCCTCGCTGTTGTCCTGCAGGTTGGCCATGGCGGCGACGCCGGTCCGAGGGTCAGAGAAACGAGCACGCGGATGTGAACGTACGACGAAGCCGACGAAACACTCAACCGGGGAAGGCACCGCGATGAGTGGCCAGCCTGCACCGGGTCGCGGTCAATCCCGGAGGTAGTGACAGCCGAGGCTGACCGGATTCCTTCGGGCGGCCTCGGCGACGCTGCGGGCGGTCACGATTCCATTGCGTAGCTCGAGGAGCGGCCGACTCAAGCGAGTGGAGCGGTAGAATTTCTCGATCCGATGTCCGAGGTACCCGAGATCGTCGCAGGCACGCTTGAGGCGCTTACCGGTCCGGACGATGCCGGCGTAATTCCACATCGTGTGCCGAATCGAGTTCCAATCTTGTCGGAAGAGCACCGGGTCGACCTCGTCCTCACACCCGGCCGAATCCCAGGGTGGAATCCGCTCGTAGACAGGCGCCAACCCCGCGCTCCGCCCGGCCTCCACGTCACGCAGGCACGCAGTCCCGGCCTTCCAACCCCAGACCAACCCCTCGAGGAGCGAGGTCGACGCCAGACGGTTCGCCCCGTGAAGACCGGTGCAGCTCACTTCTCCGACGGCGTACGCCCCGCGCACGTCGAGGACCTTACCGTCGAGATCGACGAGCACACCTCCACACGCGTAGTGCGCGGCGGGGACGACGGGGATGGCATCGCGCGCAAGGTCGAGGTGCCGGCGACGCAGGAACTCGTAGATCTGCGGGAAACGGGCCGGGATGTCGAGACCGTCCGTGTGGTGATTGGCAAGATCGAGATACACGCACGGATGTCCCGTCACGGCCATCTCCTCGTGGATCGCACGGGCCAGCTCGTCGCGCGGAGCGAGTTCCATATCGTCCGGTGCATACCGCCCCATGAACCGCTCGCCATGGGAGTTGAGCAGCCACGCGCCCTCGCCGCGGACGGCCTCCGAGATGAGGAAGCGTTCGCCTTCTGCGGAGAAGAACGCCGAGGGGTGGAACTGCACGTACTCCAGATTGCGGATCGGCAGCCCTGCACGAAACGCCATCGCCATGCCGTCGCCGGTGGCCGACGGCGGATTCGTGGTATGCAGGTAGATCTGCCCCAGGCCTCCGGTCGCCAGAACCGTGCAGCGAGCCAGGACCGTCTTGACCTCACCCGTCTTCTCGTCGAGGACGTAGGCGCCGAGCACCCGATCAGGCGTGTACGCGCGCGAGGGGTCGGGATCGTGGTGTGAGCGCGTGATCAGATCGACCGCCATGTGCGCGGATACGACCTCGATCCGCTCATGCGCGAGGAGCGCGTCGGTCAGCTTCCGCTGTATGGCGTGCCCGGTGGCGTCTCCGACGTGGAGGATACGGCTGCGGGAGTGCGCCGCTTCGACACCCATCGCCATCGCTCCGTCCGGCCCCCGATCGAACGGCACGTCGAGTCGACCGACGAGCAACTCCATGACCAGGTCCGGGCCGAGCTCCGCGAGCTGACGCGCCGCGTCGGGCCACCCGATGTGATCGCCCGCCTTCAGGATGTCTTCCACGAGCAGTTCGGGAGGGTCCTCCTCACCCTCCGCGACGATCCCCCCCTGGGCCCACTCGGTCGCCGTATTCCGTGGATCGGCCGACTTGACGACTGTCAGGACGTCGAGCCCGTTGTCGGCGGCCTTGAGCGCGCACGTGCCTCCCGCGATGCCACCGCCGATCACGAGGAGATCGACGACGTGGGCGGAGCCGCTCAACCAGCGGCCTCCCGAACCTGGCGTTGTAGCCTCGCCAGGATCGCACTCATCCCCCGCAACCTCAGCGGCGAAACGACCTCTCCGAGCCCCATCGTCGAATAGAAGTCGGGTGGCACATCGAGCACATCTTGGACCTTCGCGCCCTCGAGGCCCTCGTAGAGGATGCCGGCAAACCCGCGAACGGTGGGGCTCTCCACCGGGGCGTCGAAGAACAGGTGCACACCGTCCTGCTCATCGACACGGGTGGCCAGAAAGAACGGCGTTTGGCACTCGTGCACCTGCTCGAGGGCAGACCGGTCCTCGTTGAACTCGGCCGGAAGCGGCGGGACCTTGTTCGCGTACTGCAGCAGCGCCTGGACCCGGAGATCTTTCGGAGCCCGCTCGAACCGGGACACGACTTTGGCCAGCGACGGTGGGACGCTCATGGCTCCAGGCTACCGCCCCCGAGGGCTCCGGTTCCACGCCTTGAACCCACTCGGAGCACGCGGGTAGTCAGCACTCCCGACCCGAGCCGTCAGACGGGTGCGGGTCCTCTAGACGACCCCCTGAACGACCGGAGGCACCCATGTCCGTACCCGCCGATTCGAACCCCAGGTTCGATCAATACGCTCGCGGCGACCGGCTCGTCTCGTCCGATTGGCTCGCGGAACGCCTCGACGACCCCGAAATCGTGGTTGTGGAGTCCGATGAAGACGTCTTGCTCTACGACACCGGCCACATCCCGGGGGCGGTGAAGGTCGATTGGCACATGGACCTCAACGACCCGCTCACTCGCGACTATCTCAACGGTGAGAAGTTCGCCGAGCTCATGTCGGCCAAGGGCATCGGTCGCGACACGACGGTGGTCTTCTATGGGGACAACTTCAACTGGTGGGCGGCGTACGCGCTCTGGGTGTTCACGCTCTTCGGGCACCCCGACGTTCGATTGCTCGACGGGGGCCGCAAGAAGTGGGTCGACGAAGGGCGTGACATGACGACCGACGCCACCATGCGACCGCGCGCCGACTACCCCGTGGTGCAGCGTGACGACTCGAAGATCCGCGCGTTTCGCGATGAGGTGACCGCCCATCTAGAGAGGAAGGGTCGACTCGTCGACGTCCGCTCGCCTCAAGAGTACAAGGGCGAGCTCCTCCACATGCCGGACTACCCGCAGGAGGGCGCTCTGCGAGGCGGCCATATCCCGGGCGCGGCTAGTGTCCCCTGGAAGCGCGCCGCAAACGACGACGGCACCTTCAAAGACGCGGACGAGCTCCGCGCGATCTACGAGGAGGAACAGGGCCTCACCCCTGACGACGACGTCATCGCATACTGCCGGATCGGCGAACGCTCGAGCCATACTTGGTTCGTCCTGCACCACCTCCTCGGCTATCCGAAGGTGCGCAACTACGACGGGTCGTGGACGGAGTGGGGCAACCTCGTCGGCGCCCCCATCGAGAAATAGCGTGCCTCCATTGAAGCTCGGGTGGTTGATCGGCGGTCAGTCATGCAACTGACGGTCGCCCTCGTGGGCCTGGGCGTCGTCGTCGTCGCGATGACCTTGCTCTGGGCAGTCAGCGTTTGGAAGAAGGACGCGAGCATCGTCGATCCGTTCTGGGGGCCAGGCTTTCTCCTCGCGGCACTGACCTACTTCTTCGTCGACGGCAGCTACGGTGACCGAGGCCGCCTCGTCGTCGTGCTCGTCGCGGTGTGGGCGATCCGGTTGGGCTACTACCTCCTCATTCGGAATCGTAAGGAGGGTGAGGACAAGCGGTATCAGCAGATGCGCGAGGCGAGGGGCGCCGCGTTCTGGTGGCAGAGCCTCTTCACGATCTTCTGGCTCCAGGCCGGACTTCTGTGGATCATCTCCGCGCCCCTCTTCGCGGGAATCGTGAGCGACGGGCCGCTCGGCCCGTGGGATGCCGCGGGCGCCCTCCTATTCGCCATCGGTCTCTCCTTCGAGGCGGTCGCGGACGCTCAGTTGGCCCGCTTCAAAGAGGACCCCTCGAACCGCGGCCGCGTCCTCGACACGGGCTTGTGGCGCTACAGCCGCCACCCCAACTACTTCGGCGAAGCCGCCCTCTGGTGGGGCTTCTTCCTCTTCGCGGTCGCTGCGGGGGCGTATTGGGCCGTGATCGGCCCAATTACGATCACCTTCCTCCTTCTCAAGGTGTCGGGCGTCACGATGCTCGAGGAAAACCTCAAGAGCTCGCGACCCGGATACGAGGACTACGTCAAGCGCACTTCGGCGTTCATCCCCTGGCCTCCGAAGTCCGAGGGGTAGCCGAGCCATCGACCCCCAACGAGTCCTTCGCGAGACGTTCGGCTTCGACACGTTCCGGCCAGGCCAACGGGAGGTCATCGACGCGGTGCTCGCGGGGCGAGACTGCATCGCTGTGATGCCCACGGGTGCGGGCAAGTCGCTTACCTACCAGCTTCCGGCACGCATGCTCGACGGGACCGTACTGGTCGTCTCGCCGCTGATCAGCCTCATGAAGGATCAGGTAGATGCACTACGCGAGCTCGGCTTCGCCGCCGTGGAGATCAACTCCACGCTCGATTGGCAGGAGCGCCAGTCCCGACTGGACGCCCTCCGACGGGGTGAGTACGAGCTCGTCTACCTCGCGCCAGAGGCTCTCGACGGTCGCCTGCGCGACTTCGTGGAGGGGTGTCCCATCGCGCTCATGGTGGTCGATGAGGCACACTGCATTTCGCAGTGGGGGCACGACTTTCGCCCCTCGTACCGACGACTCCGCGGCCTCAAGAACGAGTTGGACGTTCCGGTGCTCGCGCTGACCGCCACCGCGACCCGGCCGGTCGCCCGTGACATCCTTCGACAACTCGGCATGTCCAAGCCCGCGGGCTTCAAGGGCTCCTTCTTTCGGTCGAACCTCGAGATCGGGTGCCGAAAGAAAGGCACGGGTAACACGCGGAAGGAGATTCTGACCCTCGTCCGGCGACGCGCGGGCGATTCGGGAATCGTCTACTGCCTGAGCCGTAAGGCGGTCGAGCAGACCTGCGACTTCCTCGCCAGAAATGGGGTGCGCGCGCGTCCCTATCACGCCGGTCTCGAGGCCTCCGAGCGCCGTGCGAATCAGGAGGCATTTCAGCGCGACGAGATCGACGTCATCGTCGCGACCATCGCCTTCGGCATGGGCATCGACAAATCGAACGTCCGATTCGTGATCCATCGTGACATGCCGAAGGACGTCGAGTCGTGGTATCAGGAGATCGGCCGGGCCGGACGCGACGGGCTCCCGAGCGACTGCTTCCTCTTCTATTCGTGGGCCGACGTGAAGATGCACGAGCGGTTCCTCGACGACATCGACGATCCCGAGATCTGGCACCAGAAGCGGCAGAAGACCGTCGACCTCTTCCGCATGATCGAGGCGAGCAGGTGCCGGCATCAGATGATCCTCGCGCACTTCGACGAGATCATGGCTCCGTGCGGCAGCTCGTGCGACGTATGCACCGGCACCGGCCCGGCCGACCTGGCGGCCGAGACGTTGGCGACGCTCGGGCCGCTCGCCGCAACCCGCTCGACCTCGCGGGCCCCATCGGACGCGCCCACGCTCGATGCCGTGGAAGAGGCACTCTTCCAACGGCTGCGGACACTTCGAAAGGAGCTCGCCGATCGACAGCAAATGCCCGCGTACATCGTGTTCAGCGACCGGTCTCTCGTCGACATGGTCCGGCTCCGGCCGTCGAACGAGCAGGAAATGCTCGCCGTGTCCGGCGTAGGACCGGCGAAACTCGAGAAGTACGGGCGAGCATTCCTGGACCTTCTCAGCGAGGCGAGCTGACCGAGTCTGCCGGAGACGCCCGCGTTCCAGGAGGCTTATGGGTAATCCGCGAATTCCTCCCGGAGCGCGGGCTCGAGCACTGACGGCGGAAGAACGCGCGCTACGCCCCGCCCGCTCCCATCGCCTCCGCTCGGATCGCCTCCCGGTCGATCGCCGTCCCGCGCAGGTACACCGCCTCGATCCTCCGCGTGTTGCGGATGTCGTCGAGCGGGTCGGCGCCGAGCACGATGAAGTCCGCGCTCATGCCGGGCGCGATTGCGCCCACGTCGTCGAGCTCCATGAGCGCCGCCGAGCTGCTCGTCGCGGCTACGATCACGTCCGCGGCACTCATGCCGGAGCGCACCATGTCTTCCATCTCATGGTGCACCGCCCAGGGTGTGCTCCCGTCCGTTCCGAACGCGATCGTAATCCCCTCGTCGTCGAGACGCGCGAGATTGCGCGCCTGGATTCCAAACGCCTCTTGAACGGCGGGCCGAGCCTGCTGCCCGTCCTGCATCTCCTGAACCCGCTCGGGCGGCAGCGTGCTGATCCACGTCATGTCCACGGGTACGCCTGGTCCTGGAAGGTTCGGAACGAGCACCACGTTCGGGCGCTCGAGCCACAGGCCGATCACCTCGTCGTCGACGTCCCCATCGCGGATACCGTGTGCGAAAGCGTCGATCCCCGCGCGGAGTAGCCCCTTGGCGTCTTCGAGTCGGAAGATGTGGGCGGTGACCTTCAGATCGTGAGCGTGCGCCTCGTCGATCACTGCGCCGTAGAGATCGGGCGAAAGTCGCTCGTACTGCCCGCCCCGGTCGTCGACCCAGATCTTCACGATATCGGCGTCCTGCGAGGCGAGCTCTTGAACGGCGGTTCGCGCTTCGTCCGGCGTCGTAACCCAGTAGGGTACCTCGGACCGCCCGGGCTCGGGCCCGGTAATGCCCCTTCCGGCGGTGAACGAGCGGGCACCGTCTTCGACGGAGACACCCGCCATCTCGAACGCGGTCGAGCCCTCGTCCAGTCCGAGGCTCACCACGGTACCGGCCCCGTAGTATGCCATGTGTCGAAGCTGCTGCGCGCGCTCCGCCGCGTCGGAGGAAAGATGGATGTGCGCGTTCACGATCGCGGGGATGACGGTTCGACCCGCGAGATCCACGACGGTCGCGCCGACGGGAACGTCCTCGTCGGCCATCGCTCCTACCTGCGTGAATCGATCGCCGTCCACGACGAACACAGCGTCGTCGATCACCTCACCCGTTCCCGTGATGAGCCGGGCACCCTCGAAGACGGTGACGTCCGCGGACGCCACCTGGTCGGCGCCGCCGCACGCTGTCAGCACGGCCAGCGACAGGCATCCCGCGAGGAGTTGCGGGGTCGAAGCGCTGAGTCGAGTGCGAGGTCGACGGGTCATCAAGCGGTGCATGGTATGCTCCCGGTGTTCGGTTCTGGCGGCTCGGACTACTGACGTTTCAGCCGATCCAGCCTGTGCGCAAGCGGACCCACGTGGGCCTGCGTCGAACCACGCCTCGCCGTATCATGGTCGCGTCGGTGCGGGCGCCCGCGAGAGGCCGCGCCCGACGACCCGTTCACTGCCCCGAGTCAATCCCAGCCCGAGAGAGAACCACGGTGTCGACCCCTGCCCCGGACGCGCGCCCCACCACCAACGTACTCCTCGGGACCGCGTTGGCCCTTACGCTCGTCGGCTGCGCACCGGAGCCACAACCGGCCGCGAGCGAGGCCGATCCGGACGTCGTCAAGACCGCGCTCCATGACTTCCGCGTCGTGGAGGTCGTCGATGGCCTGGTCCACCCTTTCTCGATGGTCTTTACGCCCGACGGAGATCTGCTCGTGACGGAGCGACCGGGCCGCCTCCGCATCGTCCGCGACGGGGTCCTGCTTCCGGACCCGGTCGAGGGGATTCCCGAGGTCATGTTCTTGGGCGGCGGCGCCAAGAGCATGAACGGGCGTGAGCAGGCGGGCATGCGCGACGTGATTCTCCACCCCGAGTTCGAACGGAATCGACTCCTGTACCTGAGTTACACCAAGCCGGGCGCTGATTCGCTCGGCAACATCGCGGTGGCGCGCGGCCGTTTCGAGACCGACCGCCTCACCGAGGTCGAGGAGATCTTCCACGCCGACGCGTTCGGGAACGGGAGCGACCGCAGCTCGCAGTGGGGGGGACGAATGGCGTTCGGCCTCGACGGCTACCTCTTCATCACGATCGGCGACCGCCAGTGGCAGCCAGAGGGAGATCTCGAGGCCCACCCGGCACAGGACCGATCCAACCACAATGGCACGACGCTCCGCTTGCGCGACGACGGCAGCGTACCGACCGACAATCCGTTCGTCGGGCAAGATCGGGTACGGCCCGAGATCTGGACCTGGGGACACCGCAACGCACAAGGACTCGGCGTGCACCCGGAAACCGGCGACGTCTGGCTCAACGAGCACGGACCGCAGGGTGGGGACGAGCTCAATCTTCTCGTGTCCGGGGCCAACTATGGCTGGCCGGTGGTCGGGTACGGAGTGAACTACAGCTCGGGGCTCGCAATCCACGACGGTACCCACCGAGAAGGGATGGAGCAGCCGCGGCACGTGTGGGTACCGTCCATCGGTGTCTCCGGCATGCTCTTTTACACCGGTGAGCCGTTCGCTGCGTGGAAGGGTGACATGCTGGTGGCCAGCCTCGGCGGGCGGCAGCTCGCCCGCCTGGAATTGGACGGACCAGATGTCGTCAGAGAGGAGACGTTGCTCCAGGGGGTCGGGCGGATTCGCGACGTGCGCCAGGGCCCGGACGGACTGGTCTACCTCGCCATCGACGGAGATGCGCGCGGCTTCGATGGTGATCCGACACCGATCCTTCGCCTGGAACCGACGGGCCGCTAGGCGGGCGGGCCAGACGGTTCTGCCCGCCAGCTCTCGACGGCTCGAAACCGTACAGGAGGTCTCGTGCACCGGCCCTTTGCACACAGCGTGATTCTCACCGCCCTGATTCTCGGTACGCCCACCCGCGGCGGCGCCCAAGTCGATCTTTGTCTGGAGGCCGAACGCTTCGCGCGTGAGGTGATGGAGATGGCGGCCCTCTCGGAGCCCGACACGATCGACGATTGGCGCACCCGGAAGATGGTCCCCGGCTGCCGGGTGACCGCGGCCGGAGGGACGCGCCTCGAGTCGTCCGAAACCGTCGAGCTCTTCTACGAGAAGCTCCGAGAGGCCGGATGGGTACGCACCCCGGATCCGAGGGACGCACCGAACGAGGCATCGCTGCGGTTCAGGCGTTCGGGTGCGGACTGCCTCTTCAATTTCTACGACAGCTCCATGACCCTCGCGACGGAGGCGGAGCTGGTCGTGAGCGATGCCGTGCCGCTCCAATCGGGTGAGTCACTGTACAACTTTCTGGTGCTGTGTACCCCGGCCATGCCCGCCGCACCCAGAGGGTGACCGCAGAGGGCACATGACTCTGGCGTACCCCACCCGCCCTGGTTGTAGCTTGGGAGGATGGATGTCCGTTCGCTCGGCCTGACCGACTCGGACCTGGAAGCTCTCGGGTACCGTGTCGACAGGAGGGAAGGCACGGGCTCCGCCGCAGCACCTCCTGGACCGCCCCCCACGGCCGTACGAGGCAACGGGGCGGGCCGTGCATGGTTTTGGACGCTCGCGATCCTGGTGACCGCGGGCTGGTTCGCACTGCCCGCGCAGCGGATGCCGGACCCCGTGCCGGCCAACCAGCCGGATACGGTCTTCTCTTCGGCCCGGGCCATGTCACAGCTCGTGGAGATTGCCCGGGCACCTCGGCCCACGGGGTCTCCGGAGCACGCCCGGGTGAACGCGTACCTCTCCGACCGTCTCAGGGCCTTGGGTCTCGAAGTCGAGACCCAAACCGAGACCGTAGTCCGCGTCGACGCCGGAAGCGCCACGGGCGCCGTCGTCCGAAACGTCCTGGCTCGCAGAGCCGGCACCGGCTCCACCGGGGCGGTCGTTCTCACGGCCCACTCTGACGGCGTGCCACTCTCGCGGGCCGCCGGCGACGACGGAATCGGGGTCTCCGCGATTCTCGAAACCGTCCGTGCGCTCCAGGCGCTCGACCCCCTGCGTAACGACCTTGTCGTCGTCATCACTGACGGGGCGGAGCTCGGCTCGCTCGGGGCGATGGCGCTCGACCGTCACCCCTGGCGAGCGGACATGAGCTTGGTCCTCTCGGTCGACCCCCGCGGCGTGGCGGGCCCAGCCCTCCTGGTCGAGGGCATGGAAGGAAACGGTGCGGTCGTTCGAGCCGCGGCGCAGGCCCTCCCCCGCCCGGCCTCCAGCTCCGTCCTGCGCGCCCTTACCACGCTCGCCGAAGAGGAAGGGGATCTGGCGACGTTCCGTGCGGCCGGCGTCCCGGCGCTCGGTCTCACGTCGTACGGCGGCCGCGCCTCGTATCACAGCGCCAGCGACCGCCCGATCAACGTGCGTGAAGCGACCCTCCAGCATCACGGCTCGCAGCTCCTCGCGCTCACTCGCGCCTTCGGAGACGCCGACCTGAGCGGTGGCCTCGACACGGACGGGGATCCGCGCGCGTACATCTCGCTGCCCTTGGTGGGGATGGTCGACATACCCACCTCTTGGTCGGCTCTCGTCACCGTTGTCCTCGTCGCGGGCTTCTTGATGGTGGCGGTCCTGTTCCGTCTCGGGGGCGGAAGCCCGAGGCGTGCGCTTGCCGGCGTCGGACTCGGCCTCGCGTCCGTCGTGGCTTCGACTGGAGCAGGATGGGCGCTTGTCCAGGCTCTGGGGCGCCTGCATCCCGAAGTCGGGCGCGTGGACTCCGCCGTCTACCGGGAGGCGACACACAGTCTTGCCCTGCTCGCCCTCGTCGTCGCGGTCACGGCGATTTGTTATTCGATCGCTCGCCTCGGCTACGATCGTCGCGAGCTCACCGTGGGTGCCCTCCTCGTGCCGCTCGCGGCGACGGTGTGGCTCACCGTTGCGTCGCCGTATGCAGCGGCCGTGGCTCAGCTCGGGCTCGCGGTGTCCTTGGTCGCGGCACTTCCACTCGTCCTCGCCCCACGGCGCCACGCGTCGAGTCGATGGATCTGGGTCGGCGTCGTCCTCACTTCCGCACTCACGCTGCTCATCGTGGTCCCGGGCATAGACATCGCGGCCAGCGTGCTGACGCTCCGCTACGCGCCGCTGATCGGAGCGGCTCTGGGCGTCGGGATGCTCCTGATCTTGCCGACCATGGAGTGGCTCGCTCGACCAAGCCCGTGGTGGACGCCCGCCCTTGCGACGGCGGTGGCCGTCGCTACCGTCGTCCTGAGCCTTCCGACCGTGCAGGGCGACGCGCAACATCCCGTGCCCACGTCCCTGGTCCTCCTCGTCGACGATACGCTCGGCTCCCAGTCGGTCGCACGAACGGCGGCCCTGTTCGCCGACGTCACCGACGGAGGTGCCCCCCTCCGACTGTCCGAGTCGGTCCGAGTCGATTCGGGCGGCGCCATACGGTCGCAGCCGGCACCTCGCTCTCTGAGGGGTCGGTGGCTGACCGTGCCCGGAGTGGGCGAAGAGTGGGCCCGCTCGTGGGTGGTTGGGTCCGAAGGAGCCGGAGAGGACCCGGGCGCGCTCCTGCTTCCCGAAGGGGCACCTTGGGTCGTCGCGGGGGAGGGCGCGAACGCCTTCGTGCCGCCACCCGTCATCGAGGTCACGCACGACGTCGCGGAAGCCGGCCGGCGGCACCTGCGCCTGAAGATCCGTCCCGGCCTCGATGCCGAAATGGTGGGACTACGGCTCGCCGGCGGCACGGATGCGAACTTCACGGCCGTTGGAGGCATCGATCTCGGGGGGGCGTCGGTTGGAACGGCGACCGACGGTTCGGCCGTTCGTACCTTACGCTTCTGGGGACGGTCGGACGACGGCGTCCTGGACGTCGAGTTGAGCACGGCCGCCGACGGGGCACCTCTGGCCTTCGATGTCATTGAGCATCAGCTTCGCCCAGCCGACGTACTCGGTGAGGACTTCTTCGTGCGGGAGGATTCCGTCGTTCCGGACGCCTCCACGGGAAGTGACCGGCTGATCCAGCGCGTTCGCGTGTACATTCCCCCAACCTGAGACTCGGATGCCCCCCCGACCTTCGCTCGCGGCGCTGACGGCGATGATCGCCACACTATCCGCGGCCGGTCCGGTGGTGGCTCAAAGCTCCTCGGACGCGGGGGTCTCGCCCCCCGCCAAGAGTCTCGCGATCTACGTCGGTAGAGAGCTCACGGACGACGGATCGGTGCTCCTCGGTGGGTTCGGCCACGAGCCGTCGAGCCACTGGTACGAGGTCACGCCGGCCCGCGACTTCCCGGCGGGGACGACCATCGAGGTCGGCGTAACGGCTGAGGCCTCGTTCCCGGGGCGGCGCCTCCGTATCCCGCAGGTCGGTACCACACTCCGATACATCTCGACCAACTACTCCGAGTTCGCCGGCTTCCCCCCTCCCCTCACGAACGGCGGACTCAACGAACGGCACGTCGCCGCGCGCGACGTTTGGTCTCCGTCGCGACCCGAGCTGGTGGCGATGACGCCGAATCCGCAGACCGGCCTGAGTTACAGCGATCTGTCACGGATCGTGATGGAACGGGCCACGTCCGCGCGCGAGGCGGTGGCGATCCTCGGCGCCCTCATCGACGAGCACGGCTACGCCACCTACGGCGGCAATTCACATCTCTTCGCCGACCCCGAGGAGGGCTGGGTCGTGATCGATTACGCCGGTGGTCAGGGGCTTTGGGCCGCCGAGCGTCTTCGACCCGATGAAGTCCGCGTGAGCTATCCAGGATACATCCGTGACTTCCCCGTGGACTTCGCCGACGACCCCGACTTCATGGGGTCCGCCAACCTCGTGTCGTTCGCGGTCGCGCGGGGGTGGTGGGACGCGAATGGCGGTCAACCCTTCGACCTCCATGAGGTCTACGGCCGACCGTTCCCCAGCGCGCCCGGTCAGGACGATCCGCACGACCTCTTCCGCAACCCGCCGTTATTGGAGGAGCAGATCTCGGCACTCGCCCCGATCGGGCTCGAAGACATGATGGCGCTCGTGCGCGATCCCCGATGGTCGAACGACGGGGCGGGGTACGGCCAGGTCGCGCACCTCCGATCACAGGTACGACCCGAGCTCGGCACGCTCTGGATGTCGATTACGGGCGCGGTCGCGAGCCCGTTCGTCCCGGTGCCCCTCGGCGCCAGGGACGTGCCGCCTGAGTACAAGCAGCACCGCTACATGACCAAGGACTCCGATACGGACTTCGTCGACAGCCAATTCGCGCCGCTGGAGGGCACGGTGTCGGCCTTCAACGTCCACAAGCGACTGCTGTACCACATGTGTGAGGACCCTGACCGCTTTCTCGAGCCCGTAACGGCCTCCTTGGAGGCGTTCGAGTCTCAGCTCGTCGCGGACCAGTTCGAGACGGAGCAGCGCGTTCGCCAGCTCATCGACGAGGGTCGTGCGGCGATGATCCCCGACATTCTCACCGACCAAGCGGTGCAGAGTCTGCTCGACGGACTCGACCTCGGGGAGCGGCTCGCGACGGCCGTCGAGGTGGTCGCCCGAAGGGAGCGTGGGATCCGAATGCCGGACGTCCCGGTTCCCGAGGGGGCCACGTGGCGACCCGAGAGCACGCCGATGACGCTGCGTGAGGGCAATACCTACCACCGCTGTTGGACCGAGGGCCGCGCCGGTTACCCGCGTCGCCATGGTACGTTTGCAGACCTCGCCGAAGAGCTGACCGACGTGGACACGAGCGAGCTCCGACGCCGCGGCGGTGAGCAGACCGGAAACGACCTGGGGCCATGGTTCGCCGGCGGAATCGTGGGGCTCCTCATGGGCGTCGCTTTTGGTGTCTTCTTGGCACGCTCGGCATCCGGACAGGGTGGGCGAGACACCGACGATCCGGATCCGACCGGATTTCACGACGCGCATTGATGCCGGGTCCAGATGTCAGGGCGCCTTCCCTGCTGATCAGCGCGTCTTTCCACCGTAGCGGGAGCACGCTCCTGCAGCGCTACGTCAGCGCGGTGACCGATATCTTCGTGTGGGGCGAGAACGGCTGGCTCATGGACTCGCTTCGCCGGGCCCACGACGCGTGGCCGAAGGGGCCCCACAACGTTCGGGACTACCGTCAGGCCATGGCCGATCCATCGACCATGCAGCGGATCTTCGTGCCGAACTTGGCGCCGCCGGCCGGGCACGTCTTGCAGGTGTTCCGCCGGACGATCATGGACCTCTACGCCGGGCGCCCTCCCTCCCACGAGCGCTGGGGGTGGAAGGCGGTCCGCTACGGACGAAACGAACTGGAGTTCGCCCGGAGGCTCTTTCCCGATCTCGATATCGTTCTCCTCGTTCGAGATCCCTGGGACGTCGCGCGCTCGGTACGCCGGAAGGGGTGGATCGACAGACGCGGCTACTTCGAGGACATCAGTCAGGTCGCGACCCATTGGACCGAGCGCACCGCCTACTACCGGGACCTCGCCGACGCCAACGATGACCGCGTGCACCTCGTACAGTACGAGATGCTCGATGATCGAATCAGCGCACTCGACGAGTTCTTGGACATAGGACCCGAGGTCGGTTCTTGGGACGCCATCTCGCGTAGGAAGTTGGGAGCCACCCCGAGCGTCAGTCGATTCGACCTGACCCCTGAGGACGTCGGCACGATAAACGACATTGCCGGCGAGGTCGCCGAAGACCTCGGCTACAGCGCCCCCAGCAATCGTCGACCGCGATTCGGGGCGTCGCGATGAGCCGGCACCGCCGCCCGAACGTCCCGCCGACGGCGTCCGGCGTTCTCCGCCACTACTGGCGGGTGGTCGACGGCCGCTGGTGGCACATCGCTTTGCCCGTGTCGCTCATCTTGCTGGCGGCCGTCTTCGAGGCGGCTTCCTTCTCGCTCCTGATTCCGCTGACCGAAGCGGTCTCCCAAGACTCCTTCGACTTCCTCCAGGACTCTCGGTTCTTCGGGTGGATCCTGGCCCTGGTCCCACCCTCCCTCGAGGATTCGCCCGCCCGCGACGCGTACCTGGTCGTCGCGGTGGTCGGGCTGGTCATCATCGGGCGAATCGCCAAGCTCGCCGTCGAATACGTGGGCAAGTTGTTCGTGGTGGCCCGAAACGAGCGTTACCGCGCCCTCGTCGCGGAGGAGACCTTCGCCCGGGTTCTCGGCTTCGGGCGCCAGTACTTCGACAAGAACGCCGTAGGCCGTATCGACGCCGAGATCGGCTGGTCGAGCTCTGTCGTTGGGCTGCTGGTGGCTGCGGAGGGCTTGCTCCAGAACGCCGTGGGGCTGTTGGCGAAGGGCGCCGTGATGGTCGGCATCTCCCTTCCTCTGTCGATCGCCTTCATCGTCTCGCTCCCCTTCGTGCATTGGCTCATGCACACGATCAACCGAACCGTGGAGCGGATCGCCAGGGAGGGCGTAGCCGTCGAACGGCGACTCCGATCTCGGATCGTGGACATCCTCGGGTCCATCCCGCTCGTGAAGGCGTACTCGCAGGAGCGCACCACCGCCTCCGACTACGCGGAGGTACTGCGAGAGGCGGAGGACATCGCGGTCCGGCGCGGCCGCGTCATCAGCCTACGGTATCCCGTCGAAGAGGTGGTCATACTGCTGGTGATGCTCGCGGTCCAGGGAGGAGTGGTTTACTGGGTCGGTGACTTCCGCCCGGGAGACCTCGCGCCGTTCGCAGCGTTCCTCCTCATCCTCCAGCAGTCTCTGCGCGACTACAAATACGTGAGCGAGTTCAGCCTGAAGGTCTCCGAAGAAGTCCCGAGACTCGAAGCGGTCGCAGGCCTTTTCGTGGACGACGACAAGTTCGTCGTGCCGTCGGGCCCCAGGACGTTCGAGGGGCTCGAACGGGCTATCACCGTCGAGGATCTCTCATTCGAGTACCAGGAGGGCATCCCTACGCTGACGAACATCGACGTGGCCATCGAGGCGGGCACGGTCACCGGCATCGTCGGCCCGACCGGCGCGGGGAAAACCACATTCGTCGACCTCATCGCGCGGTTCTACGACGTGGAGCCTGGATGTATCCGTCTCGACGGAATCGACATCCGCGAGTACTCGCTCCCTTCTCTCCACGCCGCCATGGCCATCGTCAGTCAGGACGTGTGGCTCCTCAACGGAACCCTCCGTCAGAACCTCGTTTTCGGCCTGGACCGGCCGACGGATGAGCTCGAGCTGATGCGGGCCGTTCACGACGTCGAGTTGGGCGAATTCGTCGAGGGTCTGCGAAGTGGCCTGGACACGGAAATCGGAGATCGGGGCGTGCAGCTGTCCGGTGGGCAGCGGCAACGAGTGGCGTTGGCTCGCGCTCTGCTCCGGGATCCCGACATCCTCATTCTCGACGAGGCGACATCCGCGCTCGACAGCGTCATCGAGCAACGCGTGGCCCGCGCCATCCAGCAGCGGGCCGAGGGACGCACGCTCATCGTGATCGCACACCGGTTGTCCACCATTCGCGACGCCGACCAGATCCTCGTCATGAGGAGTGGTCGGGTGGTCGAGCGCGGAGCATGGGGCGAGTTGATCGCGACGGGTGGGCACTTCGCCGAGCTCCACGCAGCCCAATTCGGCGAGGATCCCGCACCGAGCCACTGAGGCCGTCTGTCGCGTGTCAGGGATGCGCCCGTATGATGCAGCATCACCGGACCTCGACGACGGACGAGACCCAATGACGCATCGCGCCGCGCCATCCAACGCCCTCTTCCTTCTTTCGCTCGCCCTCGTTCCACCGGCCTTGCTCGCGTTCGCCCCACCTCCCCCCGCGTGGGGCCAAGTGGCCAAAGACGACGCCGTGGCCGAAGCATTGCACATCGTGGAGGTGTGGCTCGACGCGCAGATGGCGTACGATCAGATCCCGGCGGCGTCCGCCGCGATCGTGCACGACCAGGAGCTGGTATGGAGCGCGGCGATGGGCGTCGCCCACCCGGATCGAGGCGTCCCGGCGACTTCGGAAACGCTCTACAGCATCTGTTCCATCTCCAAGCTATTCACGTCCATCGCCGTGATGCAGCTCCGGGATCAGGGCAAGCTCGATCTCCGCGATCCCGTCGAGAAGCACCTGCCGTGGTACGCGGTCGAGCAACGATGGGAGGGTTCTCCGCCCGTCACAGTCGAAGGCCTGCTCACGCATTCGTCGGGACTCCCGAGAGAGTCGAACCACCCCTATTGGACCGGACCCGACTTCCCCTTCCCCTCCGAGGACGAGGTCGTTCAAGGCCTGAGGGATCAGGAGACGCTCTATCCGGCCCGACAGTACTTTCAGTACTCCAACCTGGGCCTCACCCTCGCGGGCGACATCGTCGAGGAGCTCTCGGGCCTGGACTACGCGGAGTACGTACGCCGTCACGTCCTCGATCCCCTCGGAATGGACGACACCTACCCGGAGATCCCGGCGGCGCATCGGGGCGCTCGTCTGGCCACGGGATACAGCGCGCCGACCCGGGCGGGGAAGCGTGAGGAGGTCGCCTTCTTCCAAGCGAAGGGAATCGCGGCGGCGGCCGGATTTGCGTCGACGGCAGAGGATCTGGCCCGATTCGCGTCGTGGCAGTTTCGGTTGAGTGGTGATCGCGAAGAGGTTCTGCATGCGCACACGCTCGACGAGATGCACCGCGTCCATTACGTCGATCCGAGCTTCAACACCTTCTGGGGTCTCGGTTTCAGTGTTCGGCGCACGGGGGACAAGACGTTCGTGGGGCACGGAGGCAGCTGCCCGGGATTCCGGAGCCAGCTCGACATGCAAACCGACGAGAAGATCGCCACGATCTTCATGGCCAGCGCTATGGTCGGCGCGGGCACGTACACGCGTGGAATGTACGATCTCGTTTCGGAGGCGATCAGCGCCGCGGCAGAGGGCAAGGGCGAAGGCACACCGAACGAGGACGACCCCTCGCCCGACCTCTCGGACTATCTCGGTACCTACTCCGGGCAGCCGTGGGGCTCGGAAACGGCCGCGGTCCAGTGGAAGGGTGGACTCGCTCTTCTCTCGCTGCCGACGGAGAACCCGGCCCGCGGACTCCAACGTCTGGGTCACGACGAGGGTGACGTCTTTTACGTCATCCGCTCCGACGGCGAGCGCGGGCACGACGTCATCTTCCACCGGAACACGGCGGGGGACGTGGAGAGCTTCAGCCAACACGGGAACTTCAGCCGACGCATCGAGGGCGAGTGAGCGACGTCGCGTCGACGGTTGCAGTCGCGCGGGCCATCAAGGCCCTCGGGGGAGCTGCCACGCTCGGCGACGTGATCATGGCGACCGGCCTTTCGCTTCAAGACGCCGAGTCGTCCGTCTCGACGCTCATGGCCGAGGAGCGGGTCGAGGTGTCGGTGTCGGAGAGCGCCGTGCTCGTTTACCGGCTCGACGTCCGCCGCCGGCGGATCGGTCATCCCGAGCGAAGCGAATCGAGGCGATGGCGGCCCGCGCGGGCCTGGCTACGTCGTGGCGAGCGTCCATGCCCGTTCGATCGGAAGACGCTACGGCTCATCCGTGCGCGCGGAGGGGTGATCAGCATCGCCGAGCTCGTGGAGCACACGGGTCTCACGGTGGAAGGAGCCGAGCAGGAGGCTCGTCGGCTCGCCCTCCGCTACGGCGGTGAGGCGCACGACTCCCTGGACGGGCACGTCGTCTGGGCGTTCCCCGTGCTCGTCGAGAGCGCGCATGGAGACTTCCACGTCCGCGAGCCTCGACCCGCCTGGGCGCGGGCCCGCGACCCCATGGACGGGCACGGTCTCACGCGGACGTGGGCCGCCGGCGTCTTCGGCTTCTCGGCCGCCGGCCTCGGCGCCCTGTCCTGGGCGTTCACGTTCCCTCCGGGCGTGTTGGGGCGGATCATTCTCCTCTCGGTGGTCGCAGGCGCGTCCACAGCAACAGCCTTCGCACTGACCGGTGGCATCGTCAGGCGCGTCGCGCGACATCCGCGCCTGAGGTTACGCCATACCGCTACCGTGCGTCGCTATGCCTTCGGATACGTCGTCGAGACGGCCTTGAAGGGCAAAGGCGTGGTATCGCTCGATCGCACGGTTGCGCACTTGCGAGCCCGAGCTGCCGGCGGCGGCATCTCACGGACGGTCGTCGAGCGAGCCCTCCGGCTGCTGGCAGACGAGTTCGACGCCCCCATTTCCGAGCACGGCGGCGATGTCTTTTTCGGGTTCCGAAACGTCAAGCGTCAGTTCCTCGCCAGCCAGATCTCCCGAGCCCAGCTTCGGCTCCAACGATCAGCCGAGGGCGAGACCGTGTACGACAGTGGAGACTCCGAATCCGTGGCCGGCGAGCGTGAGCTAGAGTCCTTCGACCGTGCCCTGCTCGAGCGGGCTTCCTGGTCAGAGAGCCGGTCGACTGCGAATACGCTGCCCTCCACCCATGTGCATCCTTCCCGTAACTTTGTGGGGTCGGACCCACGTAGGTCGAACGACGTGGTTTGAAGTGCGAACCCGTATCATCTGTCCAACCGAGGGAGATTCACCGGATGGCGACGAACAAGGAAAAGCTCCAGGACATCCTGCAACGACTCGAGCAGGAGCGGGACGAGCTGAAGGTCAAGGTCGGCCTCGCGAAGCTGGAGGCACGCGAGGAATGGGAGGAGCTGGAGAAGAAGATGGAGGGCCTTCGTGGCCGCATGAAGGTCGTCGGCGACGAGGCGAAGGAGGCTTCCGGAGACGTAGGTGCCGCCTTCGACGTCGTCGCGGAAGAGATCAAAGACGGCTTCAACCGCCTCCGCAACCTGCTCTGAGCGACGATCACCGGCAGGGTGGGTCCGCCACTCCGTCCCGCCCTTCCCGGCTCGGCCCGACGACCCTCAGCTACTCTTCGTCCTCGCCGGCCTTACCCAAGATGAGTTTGTGCGCCCGTAGGCGGAGCGCATTGATCCGGATGAAGCCCCGCGCGTCCTGCTGATCGTAGCCGCCCGCCACGTCCATGGACGACAGCTCCTGGTCGTAGAGCGAGCTCGTCGAGGAGCGTCCTCGGCAGACCACATTGCCTTTGTACAGCCGCACGTGCACCTCGCCGTCGATGAGGCGCTCGGACTGCCTGAAGGCGGCCTGGATGAAGTCCATCTCCGGTGAGAACCAAAAACCGTTGTAGATGATCTCGGCGAATCGGGGCGAGAGCATGTCCCGCAGTCGCAGAACCTCTCGATCCATGGCGACCCCCTCGAGGTCGCGGATTGCATGGTGGAGGATCGTCCCGCCCGGGGTCTCGTAGACGCCTCTCGACTTGATGCCCACGAATCGGTTCTCGACCATGTCGATTCGCCCGATTCCGTGCTCCCCACCCTTCTCGTTCAAGTAGTCGAAGAGCGCCACGGCCTCGGTCAGATCCACGTTCTCCGATTCGCAGACAACGCGCACGGGGATCGCATCCTTGAAGTGGATCGTCATATCGGTCGACTGCTCCGGTGCGTCCTCCAAGGAGCGCGTCAGCTTGAACATGTCCTCCGGCGGGATCGCGAGCGGGTCCTCGAGCATCCCCGCCTCGTAGGACCGGTGCATGAGGTTCTCGTCGCTCGAGTACGGCTTTTCGGCGGTCGCCTCCACCGGGATCCGGTGCTCCCGGGCGTACCGAAGGAGGTCGGTGCGTCCCTGGAAACGGCTCAAGAATTCAGGGTCCTTCCACGGAGAGATCACCTTCAGGCTGGGAGCGAGCGCGGCGTAAGCGAGCTCGAACCTGACTTGGTCGTTTCCCTTGCCGGTCGCGCCATGCGCGACCGCATGGGCACCCTCGTCGAGCGCGATCTCGACCTGTCGGCGTGCGATCACCGGCCGCGCGAGCGACGTGCCGAGCAGATAGCGATTCTCGTAGACCGCGTTTCCAGCGATCGCCGGGAAGATGAACTCCGTCACGAAATCGTGCTGGAGATTCTCGACAAAGACCTTCGACGCTCCGGTCGCCTTGGCGCGCTCGGCCACCTCGTCGAAGTCTTCTTGTTGCCCGACGTCCGCCACGTACGCGATGACGTCGTACCCGTGCTCCTGTAGGTCCTTCAGGATGCACGCGGTATCGAGCCCTCCGCTATAGGCGAGAACGACCTTCTTCTTGCTCATGTCCGTGCAATTCTCGGGGCGTCGACCGAACAGGGCGGCGGGTCGCCGTGGGGGTCTCGGGATCGTGGGGGCCGAAGGGTGTAGAAATCCTCCGGTTTTCGCCAGACATCGTGATCCCCGCAGTCACTGGAGTTCGGAATGAAGCGCGCCTCTCTTCCCTCGCTGTGCGCACCCTTTCTCCTCGCCTCTTCCATCTGCGCCCAGGAGCCCGCGGCGTGGGGACCCGAACCGGAATTCCACACGTTCTCGATCGTGGCCATCGATCCGACGACGGGAGAGTCGGGCGTCGCGGTCACGACGCGTCGGCCCTGCGTGGGCAACGCCGTCCCGTGGGTTCGGCCGGGAGTCGGGGCGGTCGCGACACAAGGCGGAACTCGGCTGGAATACGGGAATGACCTGCTCGACCTGCTCGAGCAGGGGGTCGCGCCCCGAGAGGCAATGGACCGGGTCGTGGCCGCGGACGAGGGACGCGAGCGCCGTCAGGTAGGCGTCATCGACATGCGCGGCCGGACGGCTCAGTGGACCGGGTCGGGGCAGTACGGGGCGGAGGCCGACGGAGACTGGGTGGCGGAACGCTCGGGGATCAACTTCGCCGTCCAGGGGAATTCGCTGGTCAGTACCGAGGTCGTCGACATCGTCGCGGAGACGTTCTCGGCGAGCGGTGGATCGGCGCGCCATCTCGCCGATCGACTCATCGAGGCACTCATGGCCGGACAGGAGCTGGGGGGTGACGGACGGCATGGGGACATCCAGTCCGCTGCGGTCCTCGTGGCAGATCCCCGTGACGGCATGTCTCGGCGCCCCGACGGTGTCACGGTCGACATCAACGTATGTGAGCACGCCGAGCCGGTCCGGGAGATCCGCCGCATCTACGACACCGTCTCCGAGACGCTCGGTTTCCGAACGCTGCGCCAATTCGCTGGCGCAGACGTCCTACAGCTCAAGCTCGTCCTGCACGCGCTCGGCTACTTCCAGCCACAGGTAACGGAGGTCGATGTCGAGGCCTCGGGCGCCGACGTCTATGGTCCGGAGGCGATCGCCGCCGTCGACCGCTTCCGCGCGGACCAGGGGTGGCAACGTGCGGTTTCGGGATACGTCGATGAGCGGACGGTCGACCGGATGTGGGAGCGGCTCGAAGAACAGGGTCGGGCGGAGGAGGTCCGGCGGCGGATTCTCTCGATCGCGAGGGTGAGCCGCTGACGCGAGAGTTAGGCGTTGGCGCGAAAGTGAGCCGATGACGCGAAAGCGAGCAGTTGGCGGGGCTGGATCTCACGCGCGCGGACGCATCTCGCTGACACTTTGAAGCCCTGTCGCCACCTCGGGGATGATTCCGAGCTCCGCGTAGATCGGCCGGATCAGGCTTCGGAGCGCTGGCAGCCGCCAGAACGTCCAGGCAGCAAGGGCCATACACCCCGCGCCACCTAGAACGACTGCCGTAGGCGCGCCCACGCGGCTCGCGATCGCCCCACCGGCGAGCCCGCCAAGCGGGGTCATGCCGACGAACGCCATCGTGTAGAGACTCATGATCCTGCCGCGCATTTCCTCGCTGACGATCGTCTGCAGAATCGTGTTCGTCGAAGCCGTGACCACGATCATCGCGAAGCCGCTCACGACGAGCAGGGCGCACGAAAGCGGAAGGGTTCGGGAAAAGGCGAAACCCATCAGCGACGCGCCGAACGCCACGATGCCCCAGGCCAAAACCGGCCCGAGGCCACGCACGGTGCTCCGGGACGCAAGAGCGAGCGCACCCGCCAGAGACCCGAGGCCGGCACTCGAGGTGAGCAAGCCGAGCGTCCCGGCCCCGCCGCCCAACACGTCGCGCGCGAAGACCGGGAATAGCACGACATACGGCACGCCCACCAGCGAGATCCCCGACAGCAGGATCAGAAGATCTCGAATCGGCGGGGACCTCACCGCATACGAGAATCCCTCGACCATGCTCCGCAGTACCGAGCCCACGGGCTGGCCGGGCTGGCGAGACACCCTCAGCTGAGCGAGCGCCCACAGGACCGCGATGTATGACGCCGCGTTGAGCACGAAGACCGGGCCCTCGCCGACGAGTCCAATCAGCACGCCGGCCAACGCGGGCCCGACCAACCGGGCCGCGTTGAACATCGACGAGTTCAGCGCGATGGCGTTGGGGAGGTCGTCCGCGCCGCGGACCAGCCGAATCATCAGTGCCTGCCGAGCCGGTACGTCGACCCCATTGATGAGCCCGATCATCACGGACAGGACAATGAGGTGCGTGACGGTCACGACGTCGGTAATCACCAGGACCGCGAGCACCGTCGCCTGGATCATCGACAGTGTCTGTGCGACCACGACCATCCGATATCGGCTCCAGCGATCGGCCAGCGCGCCGGCAAACGGAGCCATCAGGAAGGAGGGGAACTGGCTCGAAAAGCTGATGACGCCCAGGAGAAGCGCGGAACCGGTGAGCCGGTACACGAGCCAACTCATCGCCACCTGCTGCATCCAGGTACCGACCAGGGACACGGCCTGTCCGGCAAAGAACAGGCGGAGGTCGCGATGTCGCAGGGCCCGGAAGGCGAGTCGGAAACGCGCGGTCACCGTGGACGGTAACGTGGGCTCGGGGTGACATCCAGGTGAGCCGGGGATCCGATCCGCCGCGCCGATCCGGCCCGTCGACGGCCTCCGAGCGGCGACGTGGCGATAGTCTCGGCACCATGGACGCCCTCATCGCGCTTCGCTGATCGGAAGCACATTCCGCCATCGCTTCCTCGACGCAGTGCGCGCCGAGTCGAGCCCTATCCAGACCCGATGGTCGTCGTCACGTACCGCGCCGAGGACCGAGCCCGACACACTCCGGTGGGTGTCGGCGCCTCCGAACGGCTCACTGGCCGGAGAAGGCCGCGTCGAACGCCTCCTCCGAGGGCGGGAAGTCGAGACCGCGCACGAACGAGCACGCTTCCTCGGCTCCGTGCTCGCGGTCCATACCCGAGTCCTCCCACTCCACGGAGAGCGGGCCTTCGTACCCGCACCGGTTGAGCGCGCGGATCACCTCCTCGAACGGGACGTAGCCGCGACCGAGCGAGCGGAACTCCCAGTACCGATCCGCGTGACCGAACGGCAGATGCCCGCCGAACACGCCCGACGGCATCGGACGATCCGACCACCAGACGTCCTTCATGTGCGCATGATACACGCGATCTCCAAATCGGCGCAGGAACTCCACACAGTCGACGCCCTGATAAGCGAGGTGACTCGGGTCGTAGTTGAAGCCGAACGCCTCCCGCCGACCGAGCACCTCGAGCGCCCGTTCCGCCGTGACGATGTCGAAGGCGATCTCCGTCGGATGCACCTCCAGCGCGAAGCGGACACCGACCTCGTCGAAAACGTCCAAAATGGGCGACCAACGATCGGCGAAATCCGTGAAGCCCGCCTCGACCATCTCATCCGGTACAGGAGGGAACGAGTAAAGCAGGTGCCAGATGGAACTACCGGTGAACCCGTTGACCACCCCCACCCCGAGGTTGGCCGCCGCGCGTGCCGTATGCTTCATCTCTTCCGCGGCGCGGCTGCGAACGCCCTCTGCTGTTCCGTCGCCCCAAACGTGGTCGGGAAGAATGGCGCGATGACGCTCGTCGATCCTGTCGCAAACCGCTTGGCCGGCCAGATGATTGCTGATTGCGTGGACCGCGAGTCCGTGCGAAGCGAGCAGCTCCCGCCGCTCGACGCAGTAGTCCGGGTCTTCGGCGGCACGGATCACGTCGAAGTGATCCCCCCAACAAGCAAGCTCGAGCCCATCGTAGCCCCACGACGCCGCCTTCTCCGCCAGGATCGCGAGCGGGAGGTCGGCCCATTGGCCGGTGAACAGCGTGACGGGTCGGCTCATCGGTTCTTTCCGAGGCGCATCACGGGCTCTCTTTGCCAGGTGGTTCATAGGTCATGTCGATCCAGGTCCCACGGGCAGCGCTCTCGACGGCGCGATGTATGAAGTGCACCCCGAACGCGCCGTCACGGACGGTGGGGAAGTCGAGGCCGGGTGCCGGGGACGCGGCCCCGACTCCAGCGTGCGGGCCTACGGCCGCAGTCGCAACGGAGTTCCTCACCGCCTGAGCCACGCCACGATAGATGTTCGCGAACGCTTCGATGAAGCCCTCCGGGTGCCCCGCCGGGAGGCGTGTCGCGCTCTGCGCCTCCATCGACAGTGAAGGATCGCCGCGGAATACGATCTCCTCCCCTCCGTCGGGTCCGACCAGGCGGAGGCGATCGGGATCTTCCTGACACCAGTCCAGCGCGCGATCCGATCCGTATGCACGCAGCCGAAGGTGGTTCCGCTCTCCCGTCGAAATCTGAGAGGCCATGAGCACCGCCCGTACGCCGCCTTCGAGCTCGAGAAGCACGGTCGCGTCGTCTTCCATGGCGCGACCGACGACGACGGTCCCCAGGTCGGCAAACAACCGCGTCACCTCGAGCCCGGTGACGTACCGGACCAGGTTGTGCGCGTGGCTGCCGATGTCCGCCAGCGCCGACGACACGCCCGCTCGGTCGGGATCGCCCCGCCACTCGGCCTGCTTCTGGCCCTCTGCCTCGAGCAACGTGCGAAGCCAGCCCTGCGAGTACTCGACGACGACCTTGCGGAGGCTCCCCAGGCTGCCGGCCCGAACGCGGGCTCGGGCCTCTTTCACCATCGGATAGCCGGTGTAGTTGTGCGTCAGGGCGAAGACCAACGCTCGCTCCGCCGCCAGATGGCACAGCTCCTCCGCGTCCTCAATCGTCGTCGTCAGCGGTTTGTCACACACGACGTGAATCCCACACTCGAGGAACGCCTTCGCCACCGCATGGTGCAGGTGGTTCGGCGTGACGATCGAGACGACTTGGATGCGGGCCGGCTCGGGCAGCGCGTGTTCGCCCCGCGCCATCTCTTCGAACGAGCCGTACACGCGCGACGGGTCCAGACCGAGGGAGCGTCCGGTCTCCTCGGATCTGGCGGGATTCGAGCTGAACGCGCCGGCGACGAGATCGAAGTCCCCGTCGAGGGCGGCCGCCATCCGGTGCACGCCGCCGATGAACGCGCCGGGGCCACCACCCACCATCCCGAGGCGCAGCCTCATCGTGCCCTCAGCGCCCTGCAGCGATCGACTCGACCCGGTACCCGCCTGCACTTCGGTCGCGTACATAGAGGACGCCGAAGATCAGCACGAGAACTCCGCACAGAGGCACGACGTAGCGGAAGGAGATCTTGCCGCCGTAGTTGTCGGCTGGTCCGAGGATCGCTTGGGCTCGCCCGACGAGATCGGGATCGACGTCCGAAGCGATGAGCGCCCGAAGCGCATTCGCGGTCTCGGGCGCTGGGAGTTCTCCCTCGGCTCGATACCCCACCCCGACCGCTTCGATGGCGTCGAGCGCGACGATCGCGTCGGTACTGCCGTCACCGCGGAGCACAGGTTCCGCGCGTTGGAGAAGATCCACGGTGGCCTCGGTCGGTAGACGCGTGTGTGCGAACCGATCGGCAACGCTGCCCATCTGGGGTGAGGTGATCAGCCCCACGGTGGCCATCCCCACCGTCCCCATCAGCCCGAGCCCCAACGCACCGGAGCGAGGGATCCGCTCCGAGACGACGCCGAGCATGGTCGGCCAGAAATAGCAGACACCGAGGGCGAAGACCGTCGCTGCTGCGAAGGTCATGACCGTGCTGCTCGTGTAGCTGAGGGCGAGCAAGCCGACGCCGGATACGACGGCGGACGCCAAGAGAAGTCCTGTCGGAGAGAACCGGTGCACCACGGTCCCGGCCCGATAGCGCATGACCGCCATGAGCCCGTTGATCCAGACCAGCACCAGAATCCCCGCGATGCCTCCAGCCTCGAGCACGGCCGGAACCCAACGGTTCGGCCCGAGCTCGACGGATGCCGTCATGGCCATGGCGATCAGCATCACCCACATGAGGGGCGTCGCGAACGCCGCCCGGAACATCTCGCCCATGCTCACCCCCGCGCCGACGCCTTCGGTCACCGGAAACGGCTCACGGAGGATCAGCCACCCATACGCGAGGGTCGGAACGAGGATCAGTCCGATCTTGACCTGCCAATCGGTCACGCCCACGGAGTCGAGCGCGAAGGCAGCCAGCCCACCGATCACGACACCCCCCGGGAACCAGACGTGGAACTGGTTGAGCTTTACCGTCTTGTTGTCGGGGTAGAGAGACGCGACGAGCGGGTTGCACGCCGCCTCCACCAGTCCATTGCCCATGGCGATCACGAGGGCACCGGCAAAGAGCAGGAAGAAGCCGCTCGCCGAGATCATGGTGAGCGCACCGATCAGATGGCCCACGAATGCGAATCGCAGGAGCGCGCGCATGCCGATCGAATCAGCGAGCGGCGCGAAGACGAGCTGTGACACGGCGAAGCCCCAAAGCGCGGCTCCGCCGATCCAGCCGACCTCTTCGTTGGTCAGAACGAACTCGCGCTTGAGCGCGAGCATGACTGCGCCCACCGTGGCAAAAGCGACAGAAGTCGCGACCAGGGCGACACAGCTCCCGAGGAAGAGTCGGTCGGCTCTCACGGGTGGGGAAGCGGGCGACTGGGTCACGGGGACGGCTCCAGCCCGATGTGGCGAAGGACTTCCGGCGGCGGGGGATCCCACCGCTGCAGCGGGACGTTGCCCACGTACTGAAGGTCCTGCATCCCCACCGTCGTCGTCCAAAAAGCCGTCGAGGTCAGGTATCGAACTCGATCGAAGAAGCGCGCGGCAGACTCGAATCCCGGACCTGCGTCCTGCTCGTAACAGATGTCGTCGCAGATGTCGTGTTGCTGCTCAGGGCCCAGATCCGCAAAACGGAGCGCGACGTCGGGCTCGGAGCTTCCGAAGCGACGCTCCGCCTCACGGTCGAGCCAGAGGAGCCCCCCGCGAATGAGGACCGCATCGCGCTCGTTCGACGGGTACGGTGCGCTCACCCACTCGTCGATGAATTCATGGGCGCCCACCTCGCTCGCAGCCGGGGAGCGCTCGTCGGAGGGTAGAATCACATCGCACAGGGCTGCGAGCGCGGCGAGCTCGCTCTCCGCGAGCGTGCGCGCCCATGGAACGGTCGGAGCGACCAAGTCCGGATCCCACGCGGTTCCTGCGGCACGTGGGTTGCTCGTGGGCTCGGGCAGCGTCATGTCGGTGGGCGCCTCGCCGGGAGCGCACGTCGCGAGCGTGGGGCCTGCCGCTGCGAGCGCCATGACCTTCAGGGCGTGCCTACGATCCATGGAAAGGCCGCCGGTCGTCGACGCCGAGGTCTTCGCCTCCTCGGGACTCAGGACCGGGAGCGCGCGTCG
The DNA here is from genome assembly GCA_029863525.1 of Gemmatimonadota bacterium. Classification (GTDB taxonomy): domain Bacteria; phylum Gemmatimonadota; class Gemmatimonadetes; order Longimicrobiales; family Gaopeijiaceae; genus UBA2589. Next base: position 700 of record JAOTVL010000017.1, on the reverse strand, counting down.
ATTGCTCATCCGATACTCCTCGAAGCGAGTTGCTCAACGATGTAGTCCGATGCGCGCCACGCGATGGCCATGATGGAAAGCGTCGGGTTCTTGTCGGCGTTCGATACGAAGCAACCACCGTCCGTAACGAACAGGTTGTCGACCTCCCACGACTGGCAGAATTCGTTGAGGACCGACCGCGACGGGTCGTCTCCCATGATCACCCCTCCTACCTCGTGTATGATCTGCCCGGGGCGTGCGATCGCGTCGACCCCGTCTTCGTGGACCGCGCTCGTGACCCGGCCACCCATCGCGTCGATGATCGTCGCGAAAGTCCGCTGCATGTGCCGCGCCTGGTTCAGCTCGTGATCGGACCACTGCCATTGGAAACGCAACGTCGGGATGCCCCACTGATCGACGCCGTCAGGATCGATCTCGCAGTAGCAATCCTCGTTCGGGATCATCTCGCCACGACCGTCGAACCAGATGAAGGACCCGTAATAGCGTCGACAGTCCTCCTTGAAGCGTCGGCCGTAGGCGCCATCCGTGAAGGGGGCCAACCCTCCCATGAAGCCGAAACCGGGCATCTTGCGCCCCCCGCCGAACTCGATGTGATAACCGCGAGCGAAGTCGAGTGCGCCCCCGGCCTGTTCCTGATACAGCCACCAGGGCATGTAGACATGCATGGCCGACGCGCCATCGGAGATCGGAAGAGCGTCGT